>DATDPT010000146.1:0-12319 GCA_035292605.1 Acidimicrobiia bacterium | reverse complement strand
CCAGGGTCGCGATCCCCATGGTGATCGCAGTTGTCGGCATCTTCTTGAAGAGCCCACCCATCTTCCGCATGTCCTGCTCGTCGCTCATGGCGTGGATCACCGATCCGGCTCCGAGGAAGAGGAGAGCCTTGAAGAAGGCATGGGCCATCAGATGGAAGATCCCGGCGACATACGCCGTGGTGCCCACTGCCAGGAACATGTACCCGAGTTGGGAGACCGTGGAATAGGCGAGGACCTTCTTGATGTCCCTCTGCGCGATCGCAATCGAGGCCGCCCAGATCGCGGTGAAGGCCCCGATTGTGGCCACGGTGGTCAGGGCCACCGGTGACAGGTCGTAGATCGCCGCCGAGCGGGCAATCACGTACACGCCGGCCGTCACCATGGTGGCGGCATGGATCAGGGCCGACACCGGAGTAGGCCCCTCCATGGCGTCGGGCAGCCACACATAGAGCGGGATCTGAGCCGATTTACCCGCCGCCCCGACCAGGATCAGAAGGCCGATGGCGGTCGCCAGACCGGTGCTCAACTCCGTCCCTGCCTCCTCGAAGATTCCCGAGTAGGAAAGGGTGCCGAAAGTGGTGAAGACCAGCATCAGGGCGATCATGAACCCGAAGTCGCCGATCCGATTGACCACGAACGCCTTTTTCGCCGCGGCGGCCGCGGTCGTCTTGGTGAACCAATAGCCGATGAGCAGGTAGGAGCAGAGTCCGACCAACTCCCACCCCACGAACAACATGGCGTAGTTGCCGGCCAGGACCAAAGTCAGCATCGACGCGGCGAACAAGTTGAGATACGTGAAGAACCGGGGGAACCTCTCGTCACCGTGCATGTACCCGATGGCAAAGACATGGATCAATGCCCCAACCCCGGTCACCACCAGGGTCATCAGCGCCGCCAGCGGATCCCACAGGATCTCGAGGTTGGCTCCGATCGCCGGCATCCATTGCCAGAGCAGGATCACGGTGCCGTGCTCCCCTCCTTGGAAGAAGGGAATGGCGGCGATCACCGCGATCACGAACGCCCCGCCAATGCCGAGGGAGGCGAGCCAACCGCTCAGCGGCTCCTTCAGGTGGCGCCCAAAGAAGTGGAGCAAGACCGCCCCGGCCAGCGGGAGGGCGATAACCAGCCAGAGGAGGTCAGCCATTGGGCACCTCACGATGCCCCCTCCGGCCCTCCGGGCCACCTCCCCCAACGTCGCTTCGCTCCTGGGGGAGGAAACATCCCGACCGTTTCTCCCCCCAGCGAACCGAGTGAGCATCTCTCCCCCCAGCGAACGGAGTGAGCGTTGGGGGGAGTACCGGCGGAGCCGGGGAGGGGGGCGCCGCAGGCGAAGGGGGAGTCCGGCGAAGCCGGGAGGGGGGCACTAAAGACACCATCAGCCCCTTAGCTCGCTCAGCTCGTCGACCGAAGCGGTGGCTCTTCGCCGGAAGATGGCGACGATGATCGCCAGGCCTACCACCACCTCTGCGGCTGCCACCACCAGGATGAAGAACACCGCAACCTGGCCGTTGATATCGTTCATCGCCCGACCGGCCGAGATCAGGGTCAGGTTGACCGCGTTGAGCATCAGCTCGATGCACATGAACATCACGAGGGCATTCCGCCGAAGCAGGATGCCGAGGGCGCCGATCATGAACAGGGCCGCGGCGAGCCCCATGTACCAGCCGGAGGCGACCATTACACCCGCACCCTGCGGAAATGGGCCAGCGCGATTGCCCCGGCCGCGGCGACGGTCAGCAGCAGGGCGGTGGCCTCGAAGGCAAGGACCCACTCGGTGAAGAGAGGCTCGGCGACTGCTTGGACCGTGCCGTTGGTGCTCTCCACGATCGTCTCCGGAGCGGCCGCCGGGACCCATTCGAACTCACCGGACACGGTGACCACCCCAGCGAGGATGATGACGAGCCCAGCGAGCCCGCCAACCCAGAGACGCTGGCGAGGAAGACGCTCGTCGATCTCCTCGCTCAGGTCGACGCCGATGAGCATGATCACGAACAGGAAGAGGGTCATCACCGCACCGGCATAGACAATCACCTGCACCGCAGCCACCAGATGTGCCAGCTGGACCACATAGAGCACCGCCACCGAGAACAAGGTCGCCAGCAGGCCCATCGCCGAATAGACCGTGTTGCGCGCCACCACCACGGTCACCGCCCCCGCCAGGGCACCAAGGGCCATCAGGACGAAGAGCAGGGCTTCAACCATCTGGCTCATCCTCTGTGGACCGTCGGTCCCGCTCTTCCTGGGTGGGCTCGGGCGCCCAATCGGCGGAGCCCGGAGTCGACTGCCACATCTGGATGCCCTCGTAGGCGGCCACCCCGGCCGGTGCAGTCGCACGCAGCCATCCGTCGGCAGTGTTGAGCTCATCCATGTCGGCCAGCTCGTCGTCGGGGAACATGTGGGGGACGTTTCCCCTCTCGTCCATGAGCAGGGTGTCCCGGGTGTAGATGGCGTCCTGGCGGTTCGTGGTCGAGAACTCGAAGAGTGACGTCATCGTGATTGCCTCGGTGGGACAAGCCTCCACGCACAAACCACAGAAGATGCAACGCAGCATGTTGATCTCGTAGACGTAGCCGTAGCGCTCACCGGGAGACGTCGGGTGGGCCGGGTCGTTGTCCATCCCGCGGACGTAGATGCACTTCGCCGGGCAGGCGCCGGCACAAAGCTCACAACCGATGCACTTCTCCATCCCGTCCGGGTACCGGTTGAGCACGTGGCGGCCGTGGAACCGCTGCGGCTTGCCTCGCATCTCCTTGGGGTACTCGGTGGTGACCAACTCCTTGCCGCTGATGGTGCGCAGCATCGTCCCGCCGGTCACCCGAAGCCCCTTGATCAGCTCGCTCAGCAACCCCATGGCTAGCTCCAGGGAGCCCCGAATTGGCGAAAAGCGATCACAGAGGTCGAGAGAACCAACCAGCCCAGGGCGCCAGGGATGAGACGCTTCCAGCCGAGCTGCATCAGTTGGTCATAGCGCAACCGGGGAAGGGTGGCCCGGATCCAGAAAAAGAGAAACACCACAAAGTAGGTCTTGAGCAGGAAATAGACCGTCGGGAGGAGGGCGGAGACGAATCCCGGGAGGGCCTGGTCGAAGGTGGGCCCGTTCCAACCACCAAGGAACAGGGTGGCCGCGATCGCGGACATGGAGAAGATGTTCACGTACTCGGCGAGGAAGAACATGGCGAATCTCATTCCGGAGTATTCGGTGTGGAACCCGCCGACGATCTCCTGCTCCGCCTCCACCAAGTCGAACGGCGCCCGATTGGTCTCGGCCACGATGGCAACGAAGAAGATCACAAACGCCACGATCTGAGGGATTACGTTCCAGCGGGGAACAAAACGGAGGACCGGCTCCAAGGCCGGTATCAGGTCGCCCCATGTCCCCGACTGCCGCTCGACGATCTCGGCCAGCGAGAGGGTCCCTCCGTCGCCCTGGGTCGCGCTGAACAACACGACAGACACCATGGCCAGGCCCATCGCCGCCTCATAGGAGATCGCCTGGGCCGTGGCCCGCACCCCTCCCAACAACGGGTACTTGGACCCGGACGACCACCCGGCGAGGACCACCGCGTAAACCGCCAGCGAGGACATCGCCAGGATGAAGAGCAGCCCGACGTTGAGATCGGCTCCTTGGAGCGCCACCTCGTGGTCGCCGATCATGAACGGCTTGCCCCAGGGCACCATCATGAAGATGAGGAACGCTGGGATCACGGCCAGGAACGGGGCGAGGATGTACATCCCCAACTCCACCTTGCGCGGCGTGACCGCCTCCTTGAAGAAGAGCTTGAGGCCGTCGGCCACCGTCTGCAGGATCCCGTAGGGCCCGGCCCGGTTGGGGCCGATCCGACTCTGCATGTCGGCCAGGATTTTGCGCTCGGCCCAGACATTGATGATGGTCGCCACCAGGAGCAGCCCAAAGGTGAGCACCACCCGGAGAACCACGATCCAGAACTCGGGCCAGCTCATTTGCCAACCGCCTTCACCCGAACCACCGGATCGGTGCCGAGAGAGGCCCCACCCGGCTGGTTGAAGGGGACATAGACCACGCCCGCCGGGGTCCGTTCGTCGATCACGACTGAGAACTCTCCCTCACCCTGCTTGGTCACGACGTGCACCGGATTGCCGTGCTGGGCCCCCAGCTTGCGGGCATCGACCGGGTTGAGGTGGGCAACTGCCCCCGGCGCCAGGGGGTGAAGCGAAGGGCTCTGCCTCATGAGCACCCCATCGTCGTACATGGTCCGGGCGACATGGAGCGTCAAGGCGGCCCGAGGGGCACGAGGCCCGGCCAATGCGACCGGTATGTGACGGATCGACTGCGACCCTGACAGAGGGACGACCGCGCCGTCGCGTTGCTCCCACTCGAGATGATCCCAGGTGATACCGGTGTAGGCCGGGGCCACCTCGGAGATCTCCTTGGCGATGGTCTCGGGCGCCGCCAGACCCAGGGAACGGCCGGCGCGTTCGGCGATGTCGGCCAAGATCGACCAATCGGGACGGCTCTGGCCCGGCCCGGGGCGGATCGCATTCACCTTCTGAACCCGGCCCTCGAGGTTGGTCACGGTCCCCTCCTTCTCGGCAAAGCCCGAAGCGGGGAGGATCAGGTCGGCTCCGCGGTTGGAGTCATTGAGGAACAAGTCGATGGCCACCACGTACTCGGCCACTTCCAGGCCCTCGACCGCGACCTTCGGGTTGGGAAGGTCCCGTACCGGGTCCGCCCCAACCAGAAAGAGACAGCGAACCTCCCCGGCTTCGACACCTTCCAGGATCCGCCGGGTGTCCCGGCCGGGAGTCCGACTGATTTCGCCCCACGATTGGGACAGATTGGCGCATCCCACCGCGTCGATCGCCACCCGTCCCGGGAGCAGATCGGGGGCCAGGCCCATGTCGAGGGCCCCGTAGATGTTGCCCCGTCGCGCCAGTGGCAAGATCTTCACCGAGGAGGCCTTGTTCCGGGCGTGGGCCGCCACCGACTCGGCGAGTTTGGGGCCGTCGGCGTGACACGCCTGACCGACGATGGCGACGACTTTCCCGGCGGCGAGAGCTTGGCTCACCTCGGGGTGCTCACCTCTGGCGATGTCGTCGAGGAGGGCGAAGCCACCGCCAGGGCGATAGGTGAGTTTGTGAGTGGCACGGTCGTCGAGCCCGGTTGCCCTCGGGTGAACCACGATCAGGGTCACCCCGAGCTCTTGGGCGGCACGCCGGGCGCGGAGATAGAGCGTCGGGTGCTCCTCCTTGAGGTCCGGGCCCCAAACCAGGATGGTGTCGGCATCGTCGAGATCCGAGATTCGGGCCCGATCCACTGTTGCGGCCAGGAAATGAGAGGCGAGGTCGTCACCGACCCGGGCGTCGACATTGTTGGTCTCCAGCACCACTCGGGCGAATTTGGAGAGGGCATAGGCGTCCTCGTTGGTGCCTCTGGCTCCCCCGATCACCCCAAATGCGCCGCCGCCGTCCTCATCGCGGAACAACTCGATCCGGTCGGCAACGATGTCGAGGGCCTCGTTCCATGTGACCTCGACCAGCTCACCGCCCCGATTGACCAAGGGTGAGGTGAGTCGCTCCTCGGACTCGATGTACTGGAAGCCGAACCGATCCTTGTCCGACAGCCATCCGTGGTTGGTGGCATCGTTGTCGACACCGAGGAAGCGGAGAATCTGGTTCTGGCTGGCATGGATCGAGATCCGGGGATGGGCGGTGTCGTGGAGGGAGGAGCTCTCGACCATGGTCAGGTCCCAGGGACGGGCCCGGAATCGATAGGGCTTGGCGGTGAGCGCCCCCACCGGGCAGATCTGGACGGTGTTTCCCGAGAAATAGGAGGAGAACGGGAGATCGGGGAAGGTGTTGACCTCGGTCACATTCCCTCTCTCCATGAACTCGATCAGCGGATCGCCGCTGATCTCGTCCGAGAAACGGGTGCATCGGGCACAAAGGATGCAGCGCTCGCGATCGAGGAGGACCAGGTCGGACACGGGGATCGGCTTCTCGAAGTTGCGCTTGATCTCCACGAACCTGCTCTCCCCCGGCCCGTGGGACATGGCCTGATCCTGTAGCGGGCACTCCCCTCCCTTGTCACAGATCGGGCAATCGAGGGGATGGTTGGCGAGGAGGAACTCGAGGATTGCCTCCTGAGCCTTCTTCACCGTGTCGCTCTGGGTGTCGACCACCATCCCCTCCGCCACCGGGTTGGTGCATGCGGTGATGATCATCGGCCCCCTGGGGGTGTCGACCTCGACCAGGCACATTCGGCACATTCCCACCGGGTTCATCCGCTCGTGCCAGCAGAAACGGGGGATGTAGGTGCCACCGTCCTGGGCGGCCTTGATCAGCATCTCCCCGGCGGTGGCTTCCATCGGCTTCCCATCGACGGTGATGTTGACCGGGTCGGTCATTTCTCTCCCCAGTGAGCGAAGCGAGCATTTCTCCCCCCAGCGAACGAAGTGAGCGTTGGGGGGAGTACCGGCGCAGCCGGGGAGGGGGGCGCCGGAGGCGAAGGGGGAGCACCGCCGGAGGCGGGGAGGGGGGCACCCTGCACAAGGACCGGTCCTCTCACGCGGTCACCCCCGTCTTCTCGAGAGGACAGGCGCCCAGCTCCACATGCTCCATGACCTCATCCCTGAAGTAGTCGCGCAACGAGATGATGGGCGACACCGCCGATGGCCCCAGAGGGCAGATCGTCGTCATCTTTGGCGGCCAGGCCAGCCCGATGCTGATCCCGTCGGAGACATCGAGCATCAGGTCCAGGTCGATTTGGCGTCCCTGACCGGTCTCGATCCGGTGCAAGACCATCTCGAGCCAGGTGGTCCCCTCCCTACAGGGGGTGCATTGGCCACAGGACTCGTGGGCGAAGAAGCGAAGGATCCGTTCCGCTGCCCGGATCATGCAGGTGGTCTCGTCCATGACGATCACCGCCCCCGAGCCCAGCATCGACCCGGCCTCGGCACAGACGTCCCTCGTGATCTGCTGATCGAGATGGACGCCAGGCACGAACCAGGGCGCAGAGGCACCGCCGGGGATCCATGCCTTGAGCTCCCGGTCACCTCGAATCCCGCCGGCTACCTCGTAGATCAGCTCCCCCCAAAGAATCCCGTGGGGAAGCTCGTAGTTGCCGGGTCGGTTGACATGACCCGAGATCGACGTCATGAAGGTCCCGGTGTCGAGGGGGTGACCCAACCCGGCATAGGCCTCGGCGCCCATCTCGAGGATGTGGGGCAGGTCGGACACCGTCTCGACGTTGTTGACGATGGTGGGCTGCATGTAGAGCCCTTTCACCGCCGGGAAGTAGGGCGGTTTGAGCCTGGGCTCGCCGCGGAGGCCTTCGAGACTGTTGATCAGCGCCGTCTCCTCCCCGCAGATGTAGGCGCCGGCGCCGAGATGAACGGTGACCTCCAGGTCGTAGCCGGTGCCGAAGATCCCCTTGCCCAGGTAGCCCTTGGCGTAGGCAGCATCCATCGCGGCCTGCACCCGTCGGGCAGGCTTTGGATACTCGCCGCGGATGTAGATGAAGGCGTGGTGGACCTCATTGGCCACCGCGGTGATGATTGCGCCCTCCAGCATTTGATGGGGATCACGCTCCAGTAGCTGACGGTCCTTGAAGGTGCCCGGCTCGGACTCGTCGGCATTGATCACCAGATAGGCGGGACGGGCCGGGGCAAGAAAGCTCCACTTGAGACCGGTGGAGAAGGCAGCCCCACCCCGACCGAGGAGACCCGAGCCCTTGACCACCTCCACCAACTCGTCTCTGGTCATTTCCAGGGCGCGCGGAGCTTGCTGGTAGCCACCGGTGGCCTCGTAACGCTCGATGGTGTGCGAGTCCGTGGGATGGTCGGTCATCCGCCCGGTGAGTACCAGGGGTGTCGTCAAGAAAGCTCCTCCCTTCCCACCGTTCCGAACGCTTGGAATGCCGGGTAGGGGCCGATAGCCCCGACTTCTTCCTTCACTCCCCAGTCGAAGCTCTTGACCCCGCCGAACAACTCCTGCATCTCCTCGGTGTTGACCACGGCCGGTCTCGCTCCGCTCAACCAGCGCACCAGATCGCGGGCTCGATCCGGAGTCACTCCCTCGATCAGCTCGTAGTTGACCTGGACCGCGGGTGCCCCACCGCAGGCCCCGATGCATTCCACGTGCTCCACCGAGAGCAGGCCCCTGGCATCGGTCTCTCCATCAGGCACCCCCGACTCGTCCTCGATGGCGTGCAGCACGTCGTCGGCGCCGAGCAGCATGCAGGAGATGGAAGTGCAGCACGAGATCAGATATCGCCCGGTTCGCTCCCTCTTGTACATCGTGTAGAAGCTGGCAACGGCTTGGACCTGGGCCGGGGTGATATCCACCCAGCGGGCCACCTCCTCCATCCCCTGGTTGCTGAGATGTCCCTCCTCGACCATCGCCAGGTAGAGAAGGGGCATGACGGCCGACCTCTTCATCGGATAACGGGAGATGATCTCTCGGGCGCGGTCCTGGGTGGCCTCCGACCAATGGCTCATCGGTGCCGGAGATTAGGTAGCGCCCGATTGGGTAGCGAAACCCACAAACGCTTACCTGAGGTACGTGGCGCCATATGTGGCGCCCATCGAACAAAGAACGCAGAACCCGGGCAGAATCAGGGCGATGGCCGGATCGTGGCGCGACGAGGACCCAGGTCTCCCCATCGCCTTTGGACAGTGCTCCAACGGTGAGTATGAGCCCGAGCCGATCACGCCGGTCCGGCGAGAGGCGGAGAACCTGGCCCGCTCGGGGGTCGAGGAGGCCATGGCCCGGACCGGGATGAGCCGGCGCCAGTTCCTGAGGTCGGCCTGTGCCTTGGCCGTGTCGCTGGCCGCAATCGACGCCGCGGTGGCCAGGGCAGCCGGAGTGCCGGCAGGTCTCTGGTATCCGTTCGATCCCATCTCCCGTCATGACACCGATGCGGCACGGGCGGTGCTCGGCCCCTCACAGTTCGTGTTCGACGTCCAGGGCCACCTTCTCGAGTATGACCTCGATCCCTCCACCCGTGGCGACTGGTTCTGGGGCCGGCAATTCCCCCAGGCCCAATGCCAGGACGAGGACGACCCACGGGCCTGCTTCTCTATGAATCATTTCCTGGAAGAAGTCTTCGTCCGCTCCGACACCACGATGGTCGCCCTCTCCGGTCTCCCCATTCTCCCCGAGGGAAGCCCGCTCTCGCCCCAGGTGATGGAGGAGACCAGACGCCTGGTCCAAAACCTCTCCGGCGACGACCGGGTGGTGGTCAACGCCCTCGCTCTCCCCCAGATTGCATCGATCGAGTCGGTCCTCGAGGAGATGGAACGCACCGTCGCCGAGAATGAGATCGCAGGTTGGAAGACCTTCACCCATTTCCCGTCGGGGATCCATTGGTGGCTCGACGACCACAACCCCGACCTACCCCAGGTGGGCAATCTCTTCCTCGACCAGGTCGAGGCTCTCGGCAACCCCTTGCTCTTCGTGCATAAGGGGCTTTCGGACCGGGCCCGGTATGGGTCACCCGAGGACATCGGCCCGGCGGCACGAGCCCATCCCAGCGTCAAGTTCGTGGTCTATCACTCCGGGTTCGAGGTGGCGCAACGTGAGGGCCCGTTCACCGAAGGCAGTTCCGGCGTCGGCGTCAATCGTCTGGTGGCCTCGGTGCGCGGCGCGGGGATCGGCCCCGGGGAGAACGTCTATGCCGAGATCGGCTCTACCTGGTGGCATCTGCTCCGGCGGCCCGATGAGGCCGCACACGTCCTGGGCAAGCTTCTGGTCGCCTTCGGGGAGGACAATGTGCTCTGGGGGACCGACTCCATCTTCTACGGCTCGCCCCAGGGCCAGATCGACGCCTTTCGGGCGTTCCAGATTCCGGCCGACCTCCGTGAGCGATACGGCTATCCAGAGCTGACCCGGGCGATCAAGGCCAAGATCCTCGGCTGGAATGCGGCGAACCTGTACGGGATCGACCCGATCCGGGAGCCGGTCGGCTTCACCGCTGACGAGTTGCAGGCAGCTCGGGTCGAGCACCCGGTGCCCACCATGACCTGGGGCCCGTCGACCACCGACGAGGTGCGGGAATTCCGGCTCAACCACCAGGGCTGGCCGTAAACGCACTACTCCGCATTGCGTGGTAGTGTCTGGAGCGCACTACCTAAGGAGGTTCCACATGGATCAGACCCAGCTGCTCAAAGGAGTGTTGGACACCGCCGTCCTGGCAGTCCTGCGCCATGGTCGCACCTACGGCTACGACCTGGTCCGCCAGCTTCGTGAGTCGGGCTTCGAGGGGGTCGGCGACGCGTCTGTATACGGAACACTGCGCCGTTTGTTCGGTGGTGGGTACCTGACATCCGAGATCGTCCCCTCGGAGGAGGGGCCGGCCCGCAAGTACTACGGGCTCAACGGCGCCGGCTTCGACATGCTCGAGCAGTCGACCAAGACCTGGATCGGTTTTGCCGACACCATGAGCATTCTCTTGCAGGGAGAGGAGGAGGAATGAGCATCACATTGTCCCCGGCAAAGGCCCGCTATCTGGAACAGGTTCGAGACCAGCTATCCGATTTGCCAGAGGAGGAACGGGAAGAGATCGTCCAGGACCTGGAGGCACACCTGGCTGAACTGGATGACGGTCGAATCGAGGCCGAGTTGGGCGATCCGGTGGCCTTCGCAGCCGAATTCCGGAGCAGCGCCGGATTGGATGAACCGACTCATCTCCCGAGATGGGACGCCGTCCGTCGGCTCCGGGACCGACTGGACGACAGGGCACAGAGACTCGCCCGATTTACACACTGGTCCACCGTGCGCCCGGTCTGGATCTGGGCCCGAGGCTGGCTGGTGATCTGCGCCTGGGCTTTGGCCAATACGGGTCAGATCTTCCGGCGCTTCCCCGTCCCTGCCATCGGCTCCAGCTCATTGACCGGTCTGATCCTCGTCGTAATGGCAACGGCCCTCTCGATCTGGCTCGACCAGGGACCCGAGGTTCCGCTCCGCAGGCTCGGCTCGATGACGTTCTCGTTCATCGCCGGGTGGGCACTGGTGGGCACCCTCCTCAACCCGATCTACATCGATACGGAGGAGGTTGACTACCAGTACTTCGATCGCCTGACCACGGCTGAGGGGAACTCGGTCACCAACATCTACGCCTACGACCTGGAAGGAAATCCGGTTGAGGTGCTTCTCTTCGACAGCGAAGGGCGGCCGTTGCTCACATTGGCGACTTACGTATACGAGGATGCCGAGTTCAGTCCCGAGAACGCGACCTACGACTTCGGCGAAGGGGGGGTGCGTTTCGAGCGGGATAGCTTCGGGCGGATCATTCCCAACCTGTATCCGCTCGATCTTTCGGTGTACGACGGGGCGGGGGGTCTGAATCCGATGCCGCCCCCTTCGCTTGGATTCCCGAGTCTGGCCGATGAGGAGTCGGTGCCAACCTCCACGGTCGCAGCCGTCGAGTGAGGCCGGAATGGCCATGAGCCCTAGAGACACCTCCCAGTCCATCCTCATCACCAGCCAGGCTGAGTTCGACCAATGGCTTGACGCTCATGCAGGAAGCGAGAGTGAAGTCGTCGTGGCCCTATACAAGAAGACGTCCGGCAAGCAGACGGTCACCCTGGCTGATTTGCAGGAAACGGCGCTCCGTCACGGTTGGGTCGACTTCCACGGCCAACGGATCGATGACGAGCGATGGGCAATCCGATTCGCACCGCGACGTCCCGGCTCGAACTGGTCGGAAACGAATCGCAAGATCGCCCGCCGAATGCTGGACGAGGGACGAATGACGGCCGCCGGCCTTGCTGCGTTGCCGCCCGACCTCACATCCTGAGTTCCTCGGCAACCATGTCGACGCAGCGCCATATATGGCGCCACCTACCTCAGGTAAGCGGGGCTAGCGGTCGACGTCCCCCATCACCGGGTCCAAAGAGGCGATGGTGGCGACGGTGTCGGCCATAAGCGAGTCGGCCATGGCGATAGGCAACGCCTGGAGGTTGGTGAACGAAGGCGCCCGGGTGTGCATCCGGTAGGGGCGGGCCTCACCGTCGGAGACCAGATAACAGCCCAGTTCCCCTCGCGGTGACTCCACCGCCACGTAGGTCTCACCGGGCGGCACCTTGAACCCCTCCGTGAACAGCTTGAAGTGATGGATCAGGGCCTCCATCGACTCATCGATGCGGGCTCGGGGCGGTGGTGTCACCTTGCGGTCGTCCACCCGGAAGTCACCCTTGGGCATCGAGTCCATCACCTGCTCCACGATCTTCAACGACTCGTGGATCTCGTCGATCCGGATCCGGTAGCGGTCGTAGACGTCGCCGTGCTCTCCGACTGCCACCTCGAACTCGTAGTTCTCGATCCCGGAGTAGGGGAATGCCTT
>DATDPT010000145.1:0-19340 GCA_035292605.1 Acidimicrobiia bacterium | reverse complement strand
CCCCCATGCTCAGGCCACGAATCCTCCGGCTCCTCTTCGGACGCGGCTTCATCGAGCCGGTCCGCCACCAACCAGAAAGGAAACCCATGTTCAAGAACCTCAAGCTCACGTGGCCACGTGAGCCGATCCTCTACCTGGCGCTCATCCTCGCCATCGGCAACGTTGTCTACGCGGCGCTGGCCGGCGGCATCGAAGGCCAGGATGCAGTCGAATCGGTGATCGCCCTCATCTTCGGCTTCGTAGGCCGCGGCCAGGTGTCACCGGTCTGAACAATGCTCGGAGGCGTGGCACGGTCCACCGCCTCCGCATAGCGGGGTGGAGCAGCACGGAGTGCTCGCCTGGCTCATAACCAGGAGGTCGCAGGTTCAAATCCTGCCCCCGCCACAAAGCACAAGCCCCCCTCCTCCGGGAGGGGGGCTTTCTCGCGTGGCTCTACTCGAGCGTGGGAGGCTTGCGGGAGTCGTTTCCTAACTGGACGCCGGCAATGATGGCGAGGAGACTGGCAATGCCCGTTACGAAAAGCCCAGTCCCATAAGTGGCGGCACCGAAGGTCGAGTCGTCGACCAGCATTCCGGTTATGTTCCCCGTCACATTGAAGACGACCCACAGAGAGAAGCCGGCCACGAGAACTACCCCGCCAGCAGTGACCAGCGATGCCTGCTTGGACAGTCCGACGATGGCGACGATCACCCCGCCGATCAACGTGAAGACACCGTCCCCGGAGGTGCCCGCCGCCGAGAAGAGCCCCGCTTGCACCCAGGGGAGGAAGCTGCCCGCAGCCATCAGAGCCCCCAACCCGATCAGCCACCAACGTGTCACGTCTCGCATCGTTGTCCTTTCGCCTCCGCCGGCCAGGTCGCGACCCTAGCCATCAGGCTGCAGCCGCGGTTGGCGGATCGTTTCTCTTCAACCATGGCAAGGCCTCCATTGCTCGGAGCAGTTGTTCGTTGGTCACTCGGGTGTAGATCTGGGTGGTGTCGATCCGACGGTGCCGGGCGAAGGCCTGCGCTACCCGGATCCCCAACAGGTCGCAGACCGCGGCGATCGAGGTGTGCCGCAACTGATGGGTCGAGATCCGCTCCATGCCGGCGGCCTCACTTACGGTTCTCACCCACGCCCACACTGTCGCCGGGTTGACATGGCGTCGACCTTCACCTGGGAACAGGTAGACGAAACCGCCACGGTGCTCCTCGAGCACAGCGCGGAGGTCAGGGTGGATCGGGATCGTGTCGGTGTAATCACCCTTCCCCGTCACCGTGTACCAGTCGAGGCTGGGGGTGAAACGGTCCCATCGCATCGAAGCGATCTCCGCGCGGCGCAGGCCGGTGAATAACCCGATCAGCACCGCGGTCCCCTCCGGATGCCAGTTGAGCGCCTCATGGGCGAGCACCGTGGCCACGTCGACTTCGAGACCCCGCCAGTGGGGGGTCGGCTTGCGGGGCACCCGCAGCGCCTTCACCGGCGGTTGGGTCACCTCCATCATGTCCCAGTAGTGGACCAAGGCGCAGCGCACCTGGCGCAGGGTCGCCGCCGACTCGACAAACTCGCCCCTCAACGCGACCAGATCCGAAGGTCTGGGGTCAGTCAGGTCCACCCCCTCGATGTCGGCCCAATCACGGGCCCGCTGCATCATCGACCGGTACATCCTGACGGTCCCGGGCGCGAGGCCCAGACCGAAGAGGTACTCCGTGTAGAGGCGCATTTCGACCCCTCCCTCCAGGGTGGTCTTGTTCCCTCCGTCAGGCTGGGACAGGATCAGAGATCGAAGCTCCGGACTCAATGAGGCGCAAGGCCCTTTGACGTGGTTTACGGAACGGGAGGATCCTCGCCCCGGCTGAGATAACCCGGCGATTCCGGCCCACTGCGCCGGACCCTCATTATCTCAAACCCGGCCAGGGCAGCGGAAACCGATGCATTGAGACTCTCGCTGCCGTCTGCCATCGGGATCGAGGCGACAAGGTCGCACCGGACCGCGGTGAGACGGCTCAGACCCGCACCCTCGGCGCCGACCACCATCGCCACCGGCTCGGTTAGAAGCTCGAGACCGAACAGCTCGGTCGTCCCCGAGGTGTCGAGGCCCACCACCCATAGGCCTTGGTCCTTCAGCCTGCTCAATGCTTCGGGGATCGAGCCGACGACCGAGACCGGCAGTCGCTCCAGCGCCCCGGCGGCCGCCTTGAAGGCTACTGCGGACAAAGGGGCGGCCCTCCGGGAAGAGACGAGCAACCCGGTCATCCCTGAGGCGGCTGCACTCCGAGCGACCGCCCCCACGTTGTGGGGATCCTGGACGTGATCGAGAACCACCACCGCAGCCCTCTCCACGACCAGATCATCGACCGCCACCGGCAGGATCGGCTCGCATTCAGCCACCAGGCCCTGGGGGGTCTCGGTCTCGGCCTGCGGTCGGACGTCGTCGACCATCAAAACCCGGTCCTCGCCGACCAATGTGATCAATGCCTCGACCTCGGCTCGCCCCCGGCGTCGGGATTCGACCAAGAGCCGGAGGACTCGGCCCGCCGCTGCGGCGGCCTCTACCGCATGGAGACCCTCGACCCTATTTCCGAAGCCACTTGGTGCCATGTGGCCCGTCTTCGAGGATCACACCCACCTGGTCCAACTCGCCGCGAATCGCATCGGCCTCGTCGAATCGCTTCTCGGCCCGGGCTCGATTGCGCATCGCGACCAGTGTCTCCAGGATCTCGCGGTCGTCCCCTGTGATCCCGAACCGCTCGGCCAAATGCACCAAGTCGACGGAGTCATCGGCAGGCATGCTGGCATCGTCCAGCCCGAGGACTTCGACGATCTCGGCCACGGCGCCGGCGATCGAAGAGGCGTCGCCGCCTTCATCGAGGATCCGATTGCCGTCTCTGACCAGGTCGAAGAGCAGGGAAATGGCTTGGGGAGTCCCGAAATCGTCGTCCATCACCTCAACAAAGCGGGCCAACGCCTCGGGATCGGGCGGTCCTCCCTTAACCCGATCGCCGAACCGGTGCAATCGGTCCAGGGCCTCGGCGGCCTCGGCCAGAAGCTCCTCGGAGTAATCGAGAGGCGAGCGGTAGTGAGCCCGGAGGTAGAGAAGACGTAGGGCCCGACCCCCATGATCCTCCAAGAGCGTGGCCAGATCCACCACGACCCCGGTCGACTTGGACATCTTCTCCCCGCCGAGGTTGACCATGCCGTTGTGGAGCCAATAACGACAGAAGGTCCTCCCCGTGGCTCCCTCGCTCTGAGCGATCTCGTTCTCATGATGGGGGAAGATGAGATCGGTTCCGCCACCGTGGATGTCGAAGTCCTCACCGAGGTACTTCGAGGCCATTGCCGAGCACTCGATGTGCCACCCGGGGCGGCCCGACCCCCACGGTGAGTCCCACCAGGGCTCCCCTGGCTTGGCTGCCTTCCACAGGGCAAAGTCGAGCGGGTCTTGCTTGGCCTCGCCGACCTCGATCCGATAACCCGAGCGCAGCTCATCGGGATCCATGCCTGACAGCTTCCCGTAACCCTCCAACGAACGCACCGAGCAGTAGACATCTCCTTCGGAGACATAGGCAAGGCCGCGATCGATGAGGGTCTGGATCAGGGAGATGATGTCAGGGATGTGCTCGGTCGCCTTGGGCTCGATGTCAGGCTCCAAGATCCCCAATGCCTCGTAGGCATCGGAGAACCGCTTCGCCATCTTCTCGGCAAGAGTCTCCACACTCTCCCCGGCCTCGAGGGCAGCGGCGATGATCTTGTCCTCGATGTCGGTGACATTGCGGACGAAGAGCACGTCGTAACCCCGCCAGGCGAGATAACGCCGGATCACGTCGAAAGCGACCGCGGAGCGCCCGTGACCGACGTGGGGCTCGGATTGCACCGTCGGGCCACAGACATACATGGCGACCTTGCCCTCGTCACGAGGATCGAAGGGGACGACCGCGCGGTGAAGCGTGCTGTGGACCCGGAGCATCGCCAGATGTTACGGCAGGGCGCCCACGGTGACCACAGCCACCACTGCCAGACCTTCGCCGCTGCCGATGAACCCGAGACCGTCGGTGGTGGTGGCTTTGACCGAAACCGACTCCACAGCCAGGCCAAGGGCGTCGGCGAGACGAGTCCGGATTTCCCCACGGAACAAAGCGATTCGGACCGTCTCTGCGATCACGGTCGCATCGACATGGTTGACCTGCCAGCCGGACTTGGTCGCCATGACCACGGTCCGTCCCAGGAGCTCCATGGAGTCGGCTCCCTTCAGGGCAGGGTCATCGGATGGGAAGTGCTCGCCGAGGTCGCCCAGCGAACACGCCCCTAGAAGAGCATCGATCACCGCGTGGGTGAGCACATCACCATCAGAGGTTGCCGAGACCCCAACGGTTTCCGAAACGGTTATCCCGCCAAGGAGAAGGGGGGGCTCGCCGTTGAGGGGGTGAGCATCGAAACCCCAACCGACCCGGAAGCCGGCCGGTGACACCTCCGGGCTCATTCCTCTTCGGTTTCGACCGTAGGTAGGGCTCGGTCCAGTCTCTTGATCGCCTCGTCCTCGTCGATCTCGAGGCTGAAGGCGAGCTCAGAGCTCAAAGTGAGGCGTGCCTTGGAGAGCATCCGCTTCAGAGCCGGGCTGATGCCTTTCGTCTGCTGGGCGAAAGAGAGATCCCGCACCACCTCGGCGACCTGGAAGATGTCGCCTGAAGTCATCTTCTCGTTGAGGACTTTGTACCAGCGGCTCCAATTGGCGCCTGCTTCCTCGGGCTCACCCTTGAGCGACTTGAGCACGTCTCTCGACCTGGTCTTGGAGATAACCGGCCGGATCAGGTCGTCCACCTTGTCCAGCGGAACCATCACGGTGAGCTGTTCGGTGGCGATGTTGAGGACGAAGTAGTCCTGCTTCTTGCCCCCGAACTCCTGCTTGATCTTCTTCTGGATGGTGGCGGCTCCGTGCTGGGGATGGACCACCTTGTCGCCTACCGAGTATTTAGATGCGTTTTGAGCCATCAGCGGGGGTGGATTGTACCGGTGGCCGGCCTCAATCCAGCACGGGCTCCCATTCGTGGGCCGAGTCGAGCAGCCGGTCGAAGAAGGCCCTGAGCTGGCCGGCCCGGGTCTCGCCCACCCCCTCGATTGCGAGGAGTGCCTCCTGGCTGGCATTGAGGAGCTTCGAGACCGAGCCGAAACGACGGATGATGTCGTCGCGGACCGAGTCGGGGAGCCTCCCCACCTGGGACAGAATGCGAAAACCGCGGGGTTGGGCCGGGTCGTCGAGATCGGGGAAGTCCAGCTCTGAGCCGACCCGACTCGGATCCTCCAATTCGGTCCCGGTCAAAGCCTTGAGCCGGTCATTGGCCCGAGCGACGGAGTTGCTCCGCAACGGTCGGAGATAGTCCTGGAGAATCGCTCTCTTGATGAAGTCGACCCCGGCCATCAAGTCGTTGAGCTGAAGCGAGACGATTCGTCCTTCTTCCCCGAGGGTCAGGGCACGGGCTTCCACGACCTTGCCGAGACGATCGAGGAGCTCAGCCCGTTGCAGGACCGTCACCGCCGAGCGGTGGGTGGCGAGCCCGGTCACCTCGAGACGGGTGAGACGCATGTCCGAATCGTTGAGCCGGCTCCGCAACCTGTCGAGGCTCTGCAATTCCTGATTGACGTGGGCGGTCACCTCGGTCGGGGTGGCCAATTCGATCTTCTGGTGGCCGTAGTAGAGGGTGGCCACCCTTCTCCCCTCGCTGACTGCCACCACGGGTTTGCCGGTTTGGGCGGCCATGCGCTCGGCGGTTCGGTGCCGCGCCCCGGTTTCATCAGTAGGGATCGAGCCGTCGGGAACAAAATGCACCGCGGCGGCCATGATGATTCCCCATTCGTCGTCGAGAACGATCCCCCCGTCCATCTTGGAAAGCTCAGCGAGACGGGCCGGGGTGAATTTGGTGCGTCTGAGAGTGAATCCGCCGGAGCTGGCTGCGTCCACGGCAGAGCCATTGCCGAGGACGACCAGACCACCCTTGCCCTGTTGGATGATCCGCTCCAGCGCCCTGCGCATCGGGGTCCCCGGCGCCAGGCGTTCCAGGGTCTCGTTGATCGATGGGTCACCCACGTGGGCAGGCTATCAGTTTGAATTGCCGGCCGACTTTGCCCTCGACCACCCCCCGAAATTGGGAGCCACAGGTCCGTATATGACCCCTGACGGTCCCAATTACGTGGGGCTAGCCAAACCAGCGCCTGCCAGGGCCTCCCTCAGTCTCATCGATTCACCTCCGACCGGTGCAATCCGGTGTTCCAGACCCATCCGATCCAGCTCCTCGATCCGGCGCGCCTCGAAGGGGATGGATCGGACTTCTCCTGCCAGCCCGATCTCACCCCATGAGGCGAGTTTCCCGAGCGGGATGTCGAACGCCGACGAGGCGACGGCGATAGCCACCGGGAGGTCGGATCCGGGGTCGTCGATACGCCAACCTCCAACCACATTCACAAACACCTCTTTTTCGTAGAGGGAGATCCCGGCGTGGCGATGGAGCACAGCCAAGACCTGGTTGACCCGGGTGGGATCGAGGCCCCGGATCGACCGGCGCGGTTGGGGCTGATTGGTGGGCGACACCAGCGCCTGCACCTCGACCAGGATCGACCGGCGTCCTTCGACGGCGGGGTAGATCACGGTTCCGGGCACATCGGGTTGCCATCCTTCGAGGAAGACCTTCGATGGGTCCTCCAGTTCGAGCAGCCCGTCGGAGCGCATGTCGAACATCCCGGAGACGTGAGTGGCCCCGTAACGATTCTTGATGCTGCGCAGCACCCGAAACCCACGGTCGGGGTCACCTTCGAGATAGAGCACGACGTCGACCATGTGCTCGAGGAGCTTGGGCCCGGCGAGACCGCCCTCCTTGGTCACGTGGCCGACCAGGACCACCGCGGTGCCGGTCGTCTTGGCCAACCTGACGAGACGGCTTGCGCTCTCCCGAACCTGGGCCGGGCCCCCCGGCGCCGATGGGATCTCAGGGACCGAAACCGCCTGGATCGAATCCACAACCAGCAGGCGAGGGCGTGTCCTCTCGACCAGGGCCACCAGGGCATCCACATCGTCATCGGCAACGAGAGAGATCATCTCGTCGCCGATCCCGAGTCGTTTGGCGCGGATCGCAACCTGTTGTGCCGACTCCTCGGCGCTGGCAATCACCACCGCAAGGCCTCTCTGCGCCACGGCGCTTGCGGTCTGGAGAAGCAGGGTCGACTTGCCGACGCCAGGCTCACCACCCAGGAGCAGGACCGAGCCGGGAACGAATCCTCCTCCGAGGACTCGGTCGACTTCGGGCCAGCCTGTCGGCTCTCTCTCGGGGGGTCCTTCGGCTGCCTCGGTGAGGGTGACGGTCTGTGCAGGAGCGACCGAGGCTGCTCGCTGCGTCTGGTCCTCGACCAGGGGCTCGTTCACCCCACACAAGGGGCAGAATCCCATCCATTTCGGGGAGAGATGCCCGCAGGATCCGCATCTGAAAGCCATTCAACGACACCGTATCCGGTTAGCGATTGCGACGTCGCACCGCGAGAATGAGCGCCGCCACCAGACACACGACGAGGATGATCCCGGCCAGTAACGAGCCTGGCGTCCAGGGCTCGTAGGTTCTGACCGCCGACACCAACATGCCCGTGGCACAATACCGGTCCTAGGAGGGACGTGGCTTCACGTAAATGTGATCAGTGCGGCGCGACCGTACCGCGAGACGAGCAGTTCTGCCCGTCCTGTGGTTCGTTCATGGACCCACTGCTGCCGGAACCGGCGGCGCGGCGCGACAACATCATCTCGGTGAGCTCCGATGGAAACTACGAGGAGTTCAATCTCGACAACCCACCGCGCGAGGAATCACCCAGGGGGAGAGCGACCTCAGACCGCGGCAGCGTGTCTTGTCCTTCATGTGGGGCGTCCAACCCACCCTCCAACCGACATTGCCAGGAATGTGGGGCCCGGCTGCGACAGGGACCTCTGCCCACCGCCCCCCGTCCTGCGGTCCAGGCGACGGCAGGGGTGCGCGCCGCCCTTGCCATCAGCGCTCTGCTTTTTGGAGTGGTGGTGATCGCTCTCCTCTTCAATGTCTTCAATGGGGAGGCCGCCACGTCATCGACGACATTGGCGGAGACCAGCACCACTTCGGCGGCGGTGCAGGAACCCGGTCCCATAGAACCGATCGGGGTCGATTGCGCACCCCCCGGCATCGGCTCCTTCATCTGTGACAACCTGATCACGGGCACCGCGGACGAGTATCAGATCACTTTCGAGGACCTGGCCGAAGGCGACAACATCGTGATCAGACTCACCTTCCGAGAAGGCATGACGGTCAACCGCATCGATTGGTCGAACATCGAGGATCCGACCCGGTTCAAGCAGAATTACCGGGCCCATGGCATCGTGATCAATGCCGAGGACGCCATAACCACCTTCCCCGTCCAACTCGAGGACGTGTCGGGCACCACAGAAATCCCATTTGCCGCGATCGACGCCGATTGGATCGAGATCACCATCGAGAGTGCCTACACCGCCGAGGTCAACGAAGGCAACGTCTTCACCGAGTTGGCGATCCAAGAGATCACAGTGATCGGCTACCCCTCCACCGCGGAGGGGTAGCCAAGAAACCCAAGACCGAACCGACCATTACTCCTTGATATAGGGTTTGCCATCGGCAGCGGGCGGGCGCGACCTTCCGACCACCCCTGCCACCACGATGATGGTGACGATGTACGGCGTCATCGACAGGAACTCCGATGGGATCGGTGTTCCCAGGATGCCGAGCTTCTGTTGCAGGGCGCGGGCGAATCCGAACACCAGCCCTGCCCCGAGGGCACCCAGGGGCATCCAACGGCCGAAGATCATCGCAGCCAGGCCGATGAAGCCGATGCCGGCAGTGAGATTCTCCTCGAACCGCGAGACCTGGGACAGGGTGAGGAATGCTCCGCCGAACCCGGCGATGAGACCACCAAGGATCACGTTGCGGTAGCGAGTGCGGTAAACGTTGATGCCAACGGTGTCAGCAGCCTTGGGATGTTCCCCGACCGAGCGTGAGCGCAGACCCCAACGGGTGTAGAAGAGACCGAAGTGAAGCGCTATCGCCAAGATGAACGTGGCATAGACGAACAGGCTGTGGTCGAAAAACATCGTCCCCAGCACCGGAATGTCCCCCAGGATCGGGATCTTGAGGGAGGGAAAGCTGCCGGGCGAGTTCAGGTGCTGAGCCTCAGAAAGAACACGCCGCGCCAGAAACGATGTGAGACCGAGAGCAAAGATGTTTATCACCACTCCGGCGATGATCTGATCGACGCGGAACCGAATGGCCAGCACCGCGAGCACCGCTCCGAGTATCGCCCCGGTGAGCATGGCACCGATCAGACCGGCCCAGACTCCCCATGCCGAGCCCATGATGGTGCCCACGAATGCCGCCGTGAGGAGCTGGCCTTCGATGGCGATGTTGATCACCGCAACTCTCTCGCACATGAGGCCGCACAAAGCACCAAGGGTCACCGCCACCGACAGGACGACCGTCGAACGAAGCATCCCAACGAGGCTGAAGGAGTTACCGGCTGCAGCCCAAGTCAGAAACGCCAGGGCGAGCAAGCCCAAACCGATTGCCAACGCCAGATTCGTCCGACGGAGGTGGGACCTGCGCAGGACAAAGCCACCGAGAAAGGCGAGAATGGCGGCTACGAAGAACGCCAGCCATTTGGAGTTGACCTCCCACGCGAGATCCTGGAATCGCTCACCCGGCAACGAGAGGTTGAACACGGACGTGATCCCGGATTCGACTCCAAGACCGAAGACCCAGAAGACGAACGCACCAAGTATGACCAGCAGCACGCCGATGACCGTGGCCCGCCGTTGCTCGGGTGTGGCCCGATGTTGGACCGTCTTCTCCGAAGTCACCGGCGGAGACGTCACGCGCCCCACCCTGTCGAGATCGTGGGGCCAGTGTCCTCTTCCGGCGTTTTGATTCGGTAGATCGCTCGCACCAACTCGGGAGCGGCAATCAAGACGATGACCAGGGCCTGGAGCACCAGGACCAGGTCGACCGGGATTCCCGCGGCTCCTTGCATCTCGCGCCCTCCGGCGCGCAGCGCACCAAAGAGAAGACCGGCGAAGAGCACTCCGACAGGATGCGATCGCCCGAGAAGGGCCAACGCGATCGCGTCGAATCCGATCGTCCCCGCAAAACCCGAAATGCCGCGATACGGCTCCAGGCCAAGAACCTGCGTCGTCCCGGCGATTCCGGCGAGCCCACCCGAGATTGCCATGACACCGACGTATACCCAGGCCACGTTCATGCCGGCGTAGCGGCCTCCGTCCGGATTGAACCCAACCGTCCGAAACTGGAATCCGATGGTGGATCGGTACATGAGCCACCACGCGAAGCCAACGGCTGCCAGTGCGATCAAGAAACCGATGTTGAGGCGGTACTCACCCAGTGTCGGGAACTGCGAGGAGGGATGGACCGGCTGCGAGAGAGGATCGTTGCGCCCCGGGGCCTGGAAGACCGATGTCTTGAGCAGGAAATCGACCAAGAACAGGGCAATGAAGTTGAGCATTATGGTGGTAATGACCTCGTGCGCCCCGGTGCGAGCTTTCAGGAAGCCAGCGATACCACCCCAGATGGCGCCGCCGATCATGGCCGCGACGATCGCCAGAGGAATGTGGATGACGGCGGGAAGGGTCACGCTGAAGCCGACCCACAGCGCGGCCATGCCACCAATGTGCATCTGACCGTTGACACCGATGTTGAAGAGCCCGGCTTGGAACCCGACGGCAACTGCGAGGCCGGCGAGGATCAGGGGCGTGGCAGCGAAAAGAGTCTCGGTCAACGCCCTCGTCGAGCCGAGAGAGCCGACGAAGAGCGCTTTGTATGCGTCGGAGATCCCGCCCAACGTCAAGCGGAGTGCTTCCCCGGGGTCGTCTCCCCAAAGGCTGAGTGTGTCCAGGTCGGTGAGGGCGATGATGACGCCACCGACGAGCAACGCGGTGAGCACAGCGAGGGCCGGAACGATCACCGCCCTGCGGAGTGAGGTCCCGATACCGGTGATGCGTGCGACCCGCTCCTCGACCTGGGGGCCGGTCGACCTACCCTCCGGGGGCGGGCCGTCGTCGGTCACGATGCCTCACTCTCTCCTTGGCCGCCCAACATGGCCAATCCGATCTCGGTGGCTGTTGCCGATTCGTCGAATTCGCCAGCGATCCGTCCCTGATACAAGACGATGATCCGATCGGAGAGGGCCATGACCTCATCGAGCTCAGAGGACACGATCAGAACGGCGGAGCCTTGATCTCGTTTTTCGACGATTCGAGAGTGGATGTACTCAATGGAACCGACGTCGATCCCTCGAGTCGGCTGGGAAGCGATGACCAGGACCACATCTCGGTCGAACTCCCGCGCCACGATCACCTTCTGCTGGTTCCCACCTGACAGCGTCGAGACCAGCTCATCGACACTCGGAGTGCGCACGTCGTACTCGTCCACGAGTCGAAGTGCCTGCGCCCGAGCCGCATCCCAGTCCATCTGGATGCCATTGGAGATCGGAGCCTCGTAGTAAGAGTCCAGCACGACGTTCTCCGTGACGGTGAACTGGAGGACCAGGCCGCTTCTCTGGCGATCCTCGGGCACATGAGCGACGTCTCGCTTGTGGATATTCCGAGGAGACGCGGTGGTGACGTCTTCGCCCCGAAGCCGCACAACGCCGCCCAGGGCCGATCGCAGCCCGGTGACTGCTTGGACCAACTCGGTTTGGCCGTTGCCCTGAACACCGGCGATGCCGAGAATCTCTCCGGCCCGAACCTCGAATGAAACACCATCCACCGCCCGCCGTTGGCGATCATCGAGCACAACGAGATTCTCGACGGAGAGCACCGTCTCGGCCGGTTGCGCCTCCTCCTTGTGTACCACGAGATCGACCGGACGGCCGACCATCAGCTCAGCCAACCGCTCTTCGTCAACCTGGTCGGGTACCACCTCGGCAACGGTCTTGCCACGACGCATGACCACGATGCGGTCCGCGATCTCCAGGGCCTCCCCGAGCTTGTGGCTGATGAAGATGATGCCCTTCCCGTCGTTCTTGAGACTCCTGACGACCCCGAAGAACTTGTCGACCTCCGCCGGGGTCAGGACCGACGTGGGCTCGTCGAATACGACGAAGCGGGCCTCGCGCTCGAGCACCTTGATGATCTCGACCCGCTGTTGGACGCCCACCGGAAGATCTTCGATGATGCTGTCCGGGTCGACGTCGAGGCCGTAGCGACTGGAGATCTCTCGTACGGTCGTGCGTGCCCTGCGCTTGTCCAGCCAGCCGAGCCGCTTGGTGGGCTCGTCGCCCAGAACGATATTCTCGGCAACCGTAAACACCGGTACCAGCATGAAATGTTGGTGCACCATGCCGATGCCGGCCGCGATGGCATCCGCCGGCGACAGCAGTTCGAGCGGTTCTCCATCGATGAGCACTTGACCCGAAGTGGGGGTGTAGAGCCCATACAGGATGTTCATCAGGGTGGTCTTGCCGGCTCCGTTCTCGCCGAGCAGGGCAACTATCTCCCCTTCCGCAACGCGAAAATCGATGTCGTCGTTGGCGAGGACACCCGCAAACTGCTTTGTGATCCCCTTCAGCTCTAGCTCCACGGCCCTCCGGATCGGCGGCGTCGGCCGCACACTAGATCCACCGAGCCAACCGCGCTCCACATGTAGTAGGACCCCCAAAAAGGGGGTCCTACTACGACTTTTCGATCAGTCTGACCGGATCAGTATCCGACGGGGGTGTAATCAGCCTTGATGACTCCGTCCTTGATGTCCTGGAGAAGCTGGTCGACTTCGGCTCTCAACTCGTCCGAGACACGCGAGTCCCAATCGTGGTACTCGGCCAGACCGACGGCATCATTGCTCAGGTTGCCAACAAAAGCGCCGGCAGTCCATGTGCCCTCCTGATGCTCTTGCACGGACTGTGTGACCAGTGGTGCGATCGCCTTCAGCACCGTCGTCAGCCACAGCGGCTGATACTGCTCATCCATCGCGAAGTAGGCATCCGAGTCGACACCGATGAGAGCGGCATCGAGGCCCAGGTCGGTAATAGCGTCACCGGCAGGCAGGTTGATGGCACCACCTACAGGGAGAATGATGTCGCAGTCTTCCTGGAAGAGACTCTCCGCAGTGCTTCGTGCCAGGTCCATATCGGTGAAGCTTCCCGTGAACAGACCGTCGGCGGCCTCCACATCCCATCCGAGAACGGTGACGTCCGTGCCTTTGACCTCGTTGTAATGGGCTGCCCCACGAGTGAATCCGTCCATGAAAATCGACACCGTCGGGAAGTTGGCTCCACCGTAGGTGCAGAGGACACCGGTCTGGCTCACACCGGCAGCCAGGTAACCGGCGGCGAATGCGGCCTGGTCGGTCTGGTAAACCAACTCACGGACGTTCGGCAGCGCCAGCGGAGCGAATTCCGCGTCCGTCAGGACATTGTCGATCATGGTCCAGGTGATGTCTGGATACGCCTGGGCGTTGATCGCCGTCACTTCGCCGAGGGCGAAACCCACGGTGACGATGTGCTCGCATCCCTGGGACACCATCTGGTCGATGTTCGGCTGCCAGTCAGTGGCGTCGGTCGACTCGAGGTAGAACGAGTCCTCCGTGGCATAGCCCGCATCAATGGCGTCCTGCACGCCTTGCCAGGCACTGGCGTTGAAGCTTCGATCGTCGACACCGGCAAGGTCGGTGACCAGACAGGTCTTGATCGCTTCGCCCGCGACAGCCCCTGTCGTGGTCGTCCCGCCGGCCTCCGTCGTGGTCGTGTCTCCTCCGGCGATAGTGGTCGACCCACCCGCCGTGGTTGTGGTGTCACCGGCATCTCCATCGCCACAGGCCGCCAGGACCAGTGCCAAAGCCGTCAGCGCGGCAAACACCCGCATAAAGCGTTTCACGCAGTATTCCTCCATGTTTGATATTGGCGGCAGGGAAAGCCTGCCTTCACGGACGTTAGTGATCGTCGTCAGCGAGGGCGAGGTGGAGTGGGGTCGGCCTCACCCAGTAGATCCAGGGGATGGAGACCAATGTCACCACCGTTTTGACGACCACATTCACCCAGAAGATCGACCAGGCCACGCCAGAAGGGAACACCCCGAACACGGTGGCCAGACCGACAAACAGGGCCGAATCCACCGGGATCGCGATGGCGTTGGAGACCAGCACCCGCCCCCACTGTTGGCGTTGCTGGAAACGGGCGACCCAACGGCTGTAGACCGCGGTGTCGATTAACTCCGAGACCACCTCGGCAACGATCGAAGCGACCACGATGCCCCAAACCGGTGAAAGCACCTGACTGAACTCGGCTTGAGGACCGGTGAACGGATCCGGAGGAAGCCTCGCGGTGAGCCAGAAGAACCCGGCCATGAGGATATTGATGACCGCCGCCAGGAAGATCAGGGTTCGCGCCGCGGCCTTGCCCGCGATCTTGTGCACCAGATCGCGGAGAGTGAATGTGAACGGGTAGATCAGTGTCCCGGCATCGACGGCGTGGCCTCCGACCGCGATGATCCGGAGACTGCCGATGTCGGCCAGCATCTGGGCCGCCACATAGGCGCCGGCCACGATCAACAGGATTCGGTAGGGAGACTTGAGCCTGCTCACCGACGGCGATTCACGGTGCGGACATGATGCCAGCATCTGGGTGCCGTCTCGGGCGAGAATGGAGACGTGGGATTCACCGGCGCTGTTGCCCGTCTCGCCGCCGAGACGCCGGCCGACAGAAATCGTGTCGTGGATGCCTTGCGCGCCGGGTCGATTCTCGTGGTCGTGTTCGGCCATTGGTTGATGGCCGCGATCGCGGTCGAGGACGGGGAACTGGTGCCGAATCACCTCCTCGAGTTGGCCCCGCAGACTCACCCGCTGACCTGGGTTCTTCAAGTCATGCCGGTCTTCTTCTTCGTCGGCGGATACGCCAACGCCCTCTCCTGGCGCTCGGCACGCCGGGGTGGGCTCGGCTACGGCGGATGGCTGCGCTCCCGGCTCCGTCGGCTGGCGATCCCGGTGATCCCGGTCCTCCTCTTCTGGACGGCGTTCGGCTGGCTTGCCCTCCGGCTCGGGCTCGACTGGGAGGTGTTGCAGCTGGCATCCCAAGTGGCGCTGGTGCCCACCTGGTTTCTCGCCGCCTACGTTGTCATCGTCACCATCGCCCCGCCCCTGCTCGCTCTCTGGGAGCGGATCGGCCTTTGGTCGGTAGCCCTCGGCTTTGCCCTGGCCGGGCTCTGTGATCTGCTCTCGATCGCGGGAGAAGTCATCCCTGTGGGGTTCCTCAACTACGTCTTCGTCTGGGGGACGGTTCATCAACTCGGCTATGCCTGGCTCGACGGGCGTCTCGATGGCATCCCCAGGAGGTTGGGGTCGATGCTTCTGGGCTTCGTGGCGACGGTCTCCCTGGTGTGGGCCGGGCCCTACCCGGTGGCGATGGTCGGCCTCGACACCGCAGAGATAACCAACAGCTATCCACCCAGAGTGACGCTGGCCTTTCTCGGGATGTTCCAGGTCGGGCTGGTCATGGTGATGGAAGGACCGCTTCGCCGCTGGTTGGATCGGCCGCGGCCCTGGCAATTAGTCGTCGGCGTCAACCTCCAGATCATGACCCTCTACCTGTGGCACCTGACTGCCATGGTGCTTGTCATAGGCTTGTCACTGGTCGTCGGAGGGTTTGGGCTCGGGATCGAGCCTTTGTCGACAGCCTGGTGGTTGAGCCGTCCCATATGGTTTGCTGTCCTCGGGGTGGTCACCATCGCGCTGATAGCTGTATTCGGGAAGTTCGAGCGGCCCGTACCCGATCTCCGGCCCTCCCCCCCGGCCTGGCGACCGGTGCTCGCCGTGATGTCGATCTGTGCCGGACTGGGGCTGCTGGCCGCGATCGGGATCGCCGATGGCGATGGGTTGAACGGCTTGGTTCTGTCGCTCCCTGTGATCGGAGTCATCCTGGGTGGCGTGGTCAGAATTCCGGTGAGATCCGCCGCCACCGGATGATCACTGGACTATCTGGATCAGTTCCTCGTTGAACTCGTAATACCCAACCAGCGTGGGATCGGTGACTCCTGCCCACTCCCAATGCCAGGGCTCGCGGGTATCCATGTCGCACCACGCCCACCTCGGGTGAACCCAGCCAAATCGGTAGGCGTTGCCCTGGAGCCAGCGCAGGGCCCGGTCATTGCAGCCGAGGACCCCGGACCCGTCGCCGAAGTCGACAGCACGACCCCATCCGTGATTGGAGTAGCCGGGACGCGCCGTCGGCGGGCCGGTGCACACCCGGATCTTCCTGGTGCCGGCGGCTGCCTGCTCCCCAGTCATCGGATCCACGGCATAGACATCCACCTCGGTCTCCGGGCACCGTCTGTTGTATGCCGCCTTCTGATGGTTGTAGGAGCGATAGCAATCGCCCGGGCGAAGCCGAATCCCGTCCGCTTCTGCAGCCTCGAGCAGCAAGGCATACATGTAGGCGGCGTCCCGCTCGAGGGTGCATCCCCGATAGGTCATGAGGCGGGAGGAGTCCATGTCGCCGTTCACATAGCCATCGACTTCGAGGTCGAGTGAGTACGCCTCATCGCCTGCGGGGACATACTCGGAAGAGGCACCTGGGACCAGCGCGGCAAGGAGCGACAGTATTACGAAGGCTGTGGGCATGGGTATTGGGGTTGCCCAATAGAATCGGCCCGTGGACCGGGCTGCTTTAGGGGTCAGTCCTGACCGGCCATCTCCACGGGTGGAGTGTTCGGAGCGGCCACCGCTTCGAACGCGAGCTCCTCGTTCAGGCTGTCGATCGTCACCATGATGGTCGTCCCCGCCTTGAACTCGCCTAGCAAGACACGCTCGGACAACGGATCTTCGAGCAGTCTCTGTATGGCGCGACGCAACGGACGTGCCCCCAGCTCGGGGTCGTAACCCCTGGAGCCCAGGAACTCTTTGGCGTCGTCGGTGAGCACAAGATCGAGATGCTGGCTGGTGAGCTGATCTGTTATCCGAAGCAGCATCAGGTCGACGATCTGCTTGAGCTCCTCGATGGTCAACTCGTGGAAGACGATGATCTCGTCGAGCCGGTTGATGAACTCGGGGCGGAAATGCTTCTTCAGCTCCTCGGTGACCCGACCCTTCATGTACTCGTAGGAGATCTCCTCGTCCTCCACATGGAAACCGACTGCCTTTTTGTGCAGGTCCCGGGTCCCCAGGTTGGAGGTCATGATGATCACCGTGTTCTTGAAGTCGACCGTCCGACCCTGGGCATCGGTCAACCTGCCCTCTTCGAGGATCTGGAGCAAGGTGTTGAACACGTCGGGGTGCGCCTTTTCGATCTCGTCGAAGAGCACCACCGAGAACGGCTTGCGACGCACCGCTTCAGTCAGCTGCCCCCCTTCGTCATAGCCGACATATCCGGGCGGGGAGCCGACGAGTCGGCTGACCGTGTGCTTCTCCATGTACTCGGACATGTCGAGCTGGATGAGGGCGTCTTCCTTGCCGAACAGGAACTCGGCCAGAGCTTTGGCGGTCTCGGTCTTACCCACCCCGGACGGGCCAAGGAAGATGAACGAGCCTGAGGGACGGCGCGGGTCCTTGAGCCCGGCCCGAGTGCGACGAATCGCCTTGGATACGGCAGTGATCGCGTCGTGCTGTCCGATGATCCGCTTGTGGAGCTCGTCCTCCATGTGAACCAGTCGGGCGGTCTCTTCTTCGGTGAGACGATGGACGGGGATCCCAGTCCATTGCGCCAGGACCTCGGCGATCTCCTCCTCGTCGATCACCCAGCCCGACTCCGAGTCGGCAGCTTCCTTGACAGCCCGTGCGCTGAGCAGGCCCCGCTCTTCGTCGCGCAGACTGGCCGCCCGTTCGTAATTCTCCCGGGCCACCGCATCTTGTTTGTCACGACGCACGTTGGACAACTTCTCGTCAATGGCGGTGATCTCGGGCACATCGCTGGTCCGATGGATCCGGGTCCGGCTCCCCGCCTCATCGATGAGGTCGATGGCCTTGTCGGGTAGAAAGCGATCCGACAGGTAGCGATCGGCCAGGTTGGCTGCGCTGACAATCGCCTGATCGGTGAAACGGACCGAGTGATGGGCTTCGTATCGGTCCTTGAGGCCGAGGAGAATCTGGATGGTGTCGGTGACGGAAGGCTCATCCACCTGGACCGGCTGGAACCGCCGTTCCAGGGCCGAGTCCTTCTCGAGGTACTTCCGGTACTCCTCGAGGGTGGTGGCACCAACCGTCTGCAACTCGCCGCGGGCCAACATGGGCTTGAGGATCGAAGCGGCATCGATGGCGCCTTCGGCGGCACCGGCGCCGACCAAGGTGTGGATCTCGTCGATGAAGAGCACTATGTCGCCCCGGCTCTTGATCTCCTTCAGCACCTTCTTCAGGCGCTCCTCGAAATCGCCGCGGTATCGAGAACCGGCGACCAGAGCGCCCAGGTCGAGGGTGTACAGGTTCTTTCCCTGGAGATTCTCCGGGACTTCCTTGGCCACGATCCGCTGGGCCAGCCCTTCGACGATGGCGGTCTTGCCGACACCGGGCTCACCGATCAGAACCGGGTTGTTCTTGGTGCGGCGGGAGAGGATCTGCATGACCCGCTCGATCTCACGGGTGCGCCCGATGACCGGGTCGAGCTTGCGCTCCCTGGCCATTTGGGTGAGGTTGCGGCCGAATTGGTCGAGCACCGTCGACCCGCCCGCGGCAGTCTCACGACTCCCCGATCCTGCGGGCTCGGTGGACTGTTCCTCGCTCCCACCGGGACCGGAAAGTAGCTGGATAACGGTCTGTCGAACCTTCTGTAGCTCGGCGCCCAACTGCTGGAGCACCTGGGCGGCGACACCCTCGCCCTCGCGGATCAGCCCGAGCAGGATGTGCTCGGTGCCGATGTAATTGTGGTTGAGCATCTTGGCCTCTTCCTGGGCCAAAACGACGACGCGACGAGCTCGGTCGGTGAATCTCTCGAACATGATTACTCCCTTGGCGCCAGGGGCAGTTGTGGCGCCGATACATCGAGAGTAACCAGCGAAACTGGGTTGCAGGCGCTTGTTCGCCCTAGGCGTGACGGATGACGCTCGCGCGGAGCCGAGGCCACGGTCGGCCGCGGGCCCCGTCTGCCCTTGCGAGTAGTCATACCCGTGCAAATAATGGCAGGACGAAGCGTGGGGCAAGCGCGAGAGGGCTGCGAAGAATCGCACCGAGAACCCCGAGGACGAGATCGCCCGCCTGACCGCGGAGAACGCCCGTCTGCGGGGCCAGGTGGAATCCGGGGCCCTCGCGGCGCGGCCCCGCACGCGAGCGCGGGGCAGGGTTCGCGGGTTCTTCGCGGTACTGCTGATCGCGCTGGGGGCCCTGCTCGCGCCCGTCGCCGTG
>DATDPT010000144.1:0-49039 GCA_035292605.1 Acidimicrobiia bacterium | reverse complement strand
GAGGCCGAGCCGTCGACACCCAGGCCGACCCGCACACCGGCCTCGAGGTAGCCGGCGACCGGTGCCAACCCCGAGGCCAGTCTCATGTTCGATGTCGGGCAATGGGCGACCCCAGTGCCGGCCTTGCCCATCCGGACTACCTCATCGGGTGCGACGTGGATGGCATGGGCATACCAGACATCGGGGCCAGCCCAGCCCAGGTCCTCCATGTGCTCGACGGGGCGTCTGGCAAAGCGGGTGACGCAGAACTCCTCCTCATCGGCGGTCTCGGCGAGATGGGTGTGCATGGTGACGTCCAATTCCCGGGCCAGGTCGGCTGTCTCCCTCATCAAGTCGGTGGTCACCGTGAACGGTGAGCAAGGAGCGAGGACGACGCGAGTCGTGGCGCCTCGCTGGGGCTGGTGATAGGACCCGACGACTCTCTGGCAATCCTCGAGAATGGAGCCCGGGTCCTCGACGATCGAGTCCGGGGGCAGACCGCCGTCCGACTCTCCAAGACTCATCGACCCCCGGGAGACGTGGAAACGGAGCCCGACCGGCTCAGCACCTTCGATCTGATCGTCGACCCTTGACCCGTTGGGCCATAGGTATTGATGGTCGAAGGCGGTGGTGCAACCGCTCAGCGCCAACTCGGCTAACCCGATCGTGGTGGCGACCCGAACATGGTCCGGAGTCATCCGGGCCCAAATCGGATAGAGGGCCCGCAGCCACTGGAAGAGACCGGCGTCCTGGGCTCCCGGAACCACCCTGGTCAAGGTCTGATAGAGGTGATGGTGGGTGTTGACCAGACCGGGGAGGACGATGTGGCCGGAGAGGTCCACGGTCTCGTCTGCGCCGGATGGCAGATCCGCGGTGGTGCCGACCGCCTCGATCCAGCCGTCACGGGCGAAGATGGCGCCGTCTTCGATCTCCGCTCCGTCCATGGTGACCAGGACGCGAGCGTGGCGAACCAGCAATGTTCCCATCCTCACCACGCTACCGGCGGCCATAGAGTCGCCCCCACCATGACACTGCACGAAGACTCCCTGGCGAGCTGGGGCGCCCGTCTCAGCCGGGTGGCCACCGAGGTGAACACCGAGTTCCCCGGGGAGCGCCCGGATCGTCAACCTGTCTCCACTGTCTACGGAGGAGCCCACCTTTTCGCTTCGACCAGCGCAGCCCGTCTCGGAGAACTGGCGCGGGCAGCCCTGGACCGATGGCTGCCAGATGCGGACCATCTGGTCGAGATCCTGGGTATCGACCCCCGGTACAGCGACAAAGTCCACGCCCAGGTCGAAGCGAAGCTCGCCACCGAGGCGGTCGAGGACTTCAGACTCGACTTCGAGGACGGCTACGGCCACCGCCCCGATGACGAGGAGGATGGCCACGCCCGGTCCTCCGCCCAGGAAGTGGCCAACGGGATGGCAAACGGATCGCTTCCCCCATTCATGGGGATCCGGATCAAGTCCCTGTCCGGAGAGCTGCAGCGAAGGGCTCTGCGGACTCTCGACCTGTTCGTGAGCACCCTGGCCGAGAGCGCGGGCAGTATGCCCGAGGGTTTCGTGATCACCCTGCCCAAGATCCTGGATGCCGAACAGGTGGCAGTCCTCGATGAGGCGCTGGCCGAGATGGAGCGGGAGCTGGGGCTTACCCAGATCCCGATCGAGTTGATGGTGGAGACACCGCAGACGGTGATCGACCGGGACGGGACCAGCGGCCTGCGCAAGTTCGTAGCGGCCGGCAGGGGCCGCGTCAGAGGAGCCCATTTCGGAACCTACGACTACACCGCATCGATGAGCATCACCGCCGCCTATCAGACGATGACCCACCCGGCTTGTGACTTCGCCCGCCACGTGCTTCAGGTGAGCCTGGCCGGGTCCGGGGTATGGCTCTCTGACGGTGCAACCAACATGATGCCGGTGCCGATCCACCGTGGCGACGCCCTGACCGACACCGAGAAGCGCGAGAACGAGCGAAGTGTTCACGTGGCGATGAGGCTCCACTACGACCACATCCGCCATTCGCTGACCCATGCCTACTACCAGGGGTGGGACCTCCATCCGGCCCAACTCCCCACCCGCTATGCCGCGGTCTATTCATTCTTCCTCGAAGGCCTCGACCAGGCCGGCGAGCGGCTCTCCAACTTCGTCGAGTCGGCGGCGAAGGCGACGCTGGTGGGCGAGGTGTTCGACGACGCCGCTACCGGGCAAGGTCTCTTGAACTACTTCCTGCGCGCCATCAACTGCGGGGCAATCACAGAGGAGGAGGCGATCGCCCGATCTGGGCTGACCCTCGAGGAGCTGAGAACCAGATCGTTCCTCAGGATCCTGGAAGGCCGAAGCTGAAGGTCACTACTTTCGGATCCGACGCACCTCAATCCGGGTGATCCGTCGCCCACGGATACTCACCACCCGGAGCACGTGGTGCCCGTAGGTCACCTCGTCGCCTACATGGGGCAATCTGCCGAGCAGACTCAATACCAGGCCCGCCGCGGTGTTCCAGTCGGTGTCATCGAGGTTCTCATCGAGGATCTCAGAAAGGTCCTCAACGGGCAAGGAGGCATCGATCAGCCATTCGTCTTCGGCCACACGCACGACATCGGAGTCGTCGGGGCCTTCGCTTATGGAGCCCAAGACCTCTTCGGCAATGTCCTCGATGGTGACCAGGCCGGCAGTGCTCCCATACTCGTCGACCACGACGGCGAGATGGGTGCCGGCCTCCTGCATCTCGGTGAGCAAACCGAGAACACGCTTCGACTCGGGGACGACCAGCACCTCCTCGCTCAAACGTGAAACCGGCAGGTCGTCCCGGCGGTCCTCCGGCACCTGGATCAGATTGTTCAACTTCACCACCCCCGTGATGTTGTCGATGCTCCCTTCGAAAATCGGCATCCGGCGGTGCCCGGCGGCCAAGGCAGCCTGAAGGGCGAACTCAACTGACGAGTCTCCGTCAACTGCGACGATGTCGGGACGGGGGACCATGATGTCGTCCACCTGGCGATCACCGATGCGGAACGCCCGCTCGATCAATTCCAGATCGTCAGATGTGATCTCGCCCTCGGTGGCCGCTCTCGAGGCAAGCATCCTCAGTTCGTTCTCGGTGATGGTCGGGGACGTGACGACCCCTTTGCCCGGCATCTGGATGTCGGCGACCCAAACCAGCACCTTGACCAGCGGGCGGAGCACCGTGATCACCACCGCCAAGGGGTAGGCAAGGGTGATAGCCACCCGGTCCGGGTGTCGGACCGCGTAGGTCTTGGGAATGGCTTCTGCGTAGATGTAAAGGAGAAAGGTGAGCACGGCGGAGGCGATGGTGACTCCGAAGGCGTCCCACCATTGGGCGGCGAGGATCCCCGCCACGGTGGCCGCCCCGATTTGAGAGAGCAATGCGGCCAACAGAATGGCGTTGAGCACGTCGGACAGGTGCTCGGTGAGCTGGGCGAGTTTCTTCGCCGAACGGCTTCCCTCCTCGGCCAAGGTGTGGACCCGCACCGCCGGTATCCGGAGAAAGGCCGTCTCCACCGCGGAGATGAAGACCGAGAAGACGAAAAGACCGATCAGAAGGAAGATCAAGGCCAGATCTTGGGGGAGGTCCATCGACGTCTACCGCTCGACGGTGAGGGCAATGTCACCGTATGGCTCCGAAACCGGCTGGAACACGACACCCTGGTCGACGATGCCGAACCTGGTGAGGTCGAAAGCAAGATGATGTTGGTTGGGCAAGTGGAGGGTGATCTCCGCCATTTCGGGGACCGCCGCCAGCACCGCTTCGCCCATCAGCCATCCCTGGTGCTGCACCGACGCCGACCGTTCTGCGAAGAACCTCTCCACCAGCGCCTGACGCGCGGTTTCCCATGCAGATGTGGTGTCGAAGGGGACCGGGTCGTATCGCCAGTTGGCGGTCACAGAAGTGGCCAGCACACGGTCGGCAGCCTCGGGCAACAGGGTGAACTCGTCGCGGGGGAACCCGGCAAAAGCCGAGCCTCTCGTCTTCAGCACCACGAGACCCTCGATTCCCGCCCAGGTGCCCGTTTCTCCGGTGCCGACCGCCACCTTCGCAACCCTCCTCTCGGCGCCCCCTCCCAGAAACCCGGTGTCGGACACCCGCTGCCAGAGTCTCTCGGTAACGGTGACGGTGGCCGCATCGACTCCGGGACGACCGAGGAACCAGCCGCAGAGGTCCGTGGCGAATCCCTCGAGGTCCCGCCCCAGATGGTCCTGCGCCATGGCGTAGACGGTGTTCTTCATCGTGTCGGTAGGGAGAACCGCCTGGTTGTCGCCGGCGAGGTGGGCGGCATCGACATCGCCCCGAAGCAGGACCTGGACCGTGACATCGGAGAAATCGTCCCTGGTCTCCCCGCGATGGATCTTCGAAACGCGGATCTCGGATTTGCCCCACCGGTTATCGCCTAGCTGGGCCACTGTCAGCTACCCCGATATGTGGTGTAGCCGAAGGGGCTGAGAAGAAGGGGAATGTGGTAGTGATCCTGCTCTTCGTCCAATGAGACCACGATGTGGACCTGGGGATAGAAGACATTACCCGCGTCCCCGGAGGCGAATACCAGCCGGTATACCCCTGTGAAAACGGCGCCGGCCAGCATCATGATTCGACCGTCGACATCGGTGACGCCCTCAGACATGTGCTGCCATCCACCGTCGACGGATCGCTCGAGAGTCACGGTGATGCCTTCAGCGGGCTCGCCGGTGGCGGTGTCGAGAACATGGGTGCTGACAGATGTCATGTGTGGTCTCCTTCACAAAGCATGCTTCGAAGTCTGGTGGTCGTGATCGCTCTCTGCTCGCGGGAGGCGACCTCTATCTCGTGCTCCCTGGGCCTTCCGAGTCGAGACTCTGCGATGGCCAACATCTCCTCCGCCGTCTTGCCCGCGGCGTAGACGATATAGGTGAACCCGAACCGGTCCTCGTAGGCACGGTTGGCTTCGGCCAGGGCCTCGAGGGTGTTCTTCTCCGCAGCCTGCACCCCGGCCTGCTCCCGATTGGCCGCCTCGTCCCCCGTTTCCCCGATCCGGGGATGACCGGAGAACGCCTCCAGCCAGTCGGCCTCCTCCAGGAGGTCGAATGCGTTTTCGGCGCCGGTGTGGATGTCCCGCAAGCCGGCAAACGGGCGCTGGGCAAGCATGGATGCGACCCATGATCCCGAAGCACATGCGGTACGGAGGAACCGTCTGGCTGCGGACTCCGTCAGTGAGTTCAGATAGACCACCCGCTTCTCGGCCAAGACCTCCCGGTCCGGGCGACCCAGCGCCTTGACCCTGGCCAGCCCTCCGTCGGGGTGGATGTCCACCCGCAGATAACCGGCATGGGTCGGGACCGGCAGGTCGAGGCTGGCGACGTCGTGGGGAGCGACCGCAACCCTGTCCAGAACCGCCTCCCACCCCATTCCGTCCTCGGAGACGAGGATGGAGACCCATCCTGGGGCATTGCCCTTGAAGTGGCGGGTGTCGACGACGAGGGTGTCGACCATCCCCGGCATCCCCAGCCGCAACTCGACCCAGTCGTTGCCAGGGCCCCTTCTTCGCTTCGTCTCCCAGCCGTCCCACATCCCCGCCGGCTCGGTGGGCCGAAGCAGGTTCGAGGGAGGCGAATAGTGGACATCTGAGGCGTTGACTGCCTCCCCGCCGACCAGCATCGAGAGCAGGTCAACCGGATCCTCACCCGGGCATACCTGAGACCGGGACGGAACCGGGGTTCCCTCGACTCGAAGCCGGGCCACCCCGCCGTCGGGAAAGATGTTGAGCCTGACGTATGTGAGACGATGCGGGTTGTCGACCACGAACGATGCACGGGAGTCGCCCGAGAGCGGGGTTCGAGACAGGACCTCCTCCCATTCGGCGTCTGCGAGGCGCTCGTCTTCGTCCTCCCCACACGCCTCGAGCGAGAAAGACTCGGGGTAGTTACCGGTGAAGAACGAGGTGTCCACGGTGACATGCTCGATTCGCCCCGGCACCCCGAGGGCGATGACACACCAGTCGTGACCGGGGTCCCGTCTCCTCCGGGTCTCCCAGCCATCCATCCACTTCCCGCGATCGGTGTACTCCGAGCTCGAGACCGGGTCGCCGGGAGAGATCAGGTTAGAAGCCGGTGCAAAGAACTCGTCGTTGAACTCGACGATCCGTCCCCCGACTGCGCTCGAGATCAGGTCGACCATGCGCGCTCCAGCATCCTGCCTCCCAGCCCGAGGACTCCTGCCTCAGGGGTGTACAGAGTCTGCCCGCCCAGCGTCACTTTCTCGACCTTCCCCCGAAGCCTCATGCCTTCGTACGGGGTCAGGGGGTGCCGGTGCTCGAGCTCGGCGCCCACCACTTCGGTGACACCATCGGGGTCCCACACCACGAAGTCTGCGTCCATTCCCTCCGCGATCGACCCTTTTCGCGGGAGCCCGGCAAGCCGGGCCGGGGCGGTAGAGAGCCATTCGGTGAGCCGATCGAGCCCGAAACCTCTCCGCATGGCCTCGGACCAGGTTGCCCCGAGTCGGATCTGCAACGAGCTGATGCCACCCCACGCCGCGCCGAAGTCCCCGCTCTCGACGGCTTTGAGCTCAGGTGGCGACGGGGAGTGGTCGGAGACGATCATCGCCAGGGTGCCATCGGCCAGCGCCTCCCAGAGAGCCTCACGATGCACCTCGGCCCTGATCGGTGGCGCACATTTGAACTCCGTGGCGCCGACCCCGATCTGCTCGGAAGTGAACGTGAGATAGTGGGGACAGGTCTCGGCGCTGACTCCCGGCCCCGTCCCGCGCAACGCCTCGGCGGCATCACCCGACGAAACATGGAGAACATGAATATGGGCTCCGCTGCTCGCGGCGAGCGCCACTGCCTCCCCGACGGCCTCCGCTTCACATTCCGGAGGACGTGATTGCAGGTAGGCCTCGTAGCTTCGCGGATCGCCGGTCATCGGATGGAGACGCGACGGGTCCTCGGCATGCAGCAACAGTGGGACTCGAAGACGAGCCAGTTCAGGAAGTGCTGTCGCCAGGCCCTCGACACTCATCGGTGGGAATTCCGGCACCCCGGAGTCGACCAGAAAGGACTTGAAACCGCATACGCCGGCCGCGACCAGGCTCTCCACCCAAGGCTTCGATCCCGGGACCAAACCTCCCCAAAAGGCGACATCGACCGCGATCGCCCCTCTTGCCGCGGCTCGTTTGGTGGCCAGGGCCTCGGGGTCCACCGTCGGTGGGATCGAATTGAGAGGCATGTCCACGATCGTGGTGGTGCCCCCAGCCGCGGCCGCCCTCGTCGCCGACCGAAAGCCTTCCCACCCGGCACGACCCGGCTCGTTCACATGGACATGGGAATCGACGAGACCGGGCATGACCACCAGATCCCCAAAGTCCTCGTCGGCTGTCCCCTCCCCGACTTGGACTACCAGGCCACCTTCATGAAGAACCGTCGCCGCACGCACCCCGTCCGGCAGGACCACACGCCGGCTGCGAAAGGAAGGCACCATCCGAACCTATCGCATCCACCACCGGCGCATGGCACCTGCCGGTGGATGGCCTGATCGCTCCCTCTTCACTGTCAGTACACTTCGACCGCGGAGAAGGGTGGCGATGGCGCGGAGCGGTCGGGTTTTCCCAACGATGATCTTGGTCTCGATGACCATGTTGATCTCGTGCGCCGACGCTGACAACGCGCCAACCGAGACGACGGCACCCGGCGCCGCCGGGGTCACGGTCACCACCACCGCGGGAGGCCAGCCTGGAGTCACGGTCTCCGCTGACTGTGAGCCGGCGACCGACGGTGTCGCCTGGCGGGATGACGCCACGATTGGCCTCGAGCAGATCTCAGCCGAGGACGGTGTCGAGGTCTACGCCGCCGAGTACCCGCTCCCCGGGGCCACCGAAGGGCTCTGGACCCAATGGGGACAGGGGATCGCCCTCGGCGATGGACGGCATCTGTCCGCCATTGGCGATCATCTCGGTGTCGATGCCAACTCCTACTTCTTCGTCTACGACTCGGACCAGCGAACTCTGACCCGTTTCGGCGATGTCCTCTCGGTGGTGCCCCACGAGCAGGGGGCATTCGGCTACGGGAAAGTCCACGCCCAGATGGTGATGGATGGTTGCGGGTCGATCTGGGCCGCCACCTATTGGGGCACCAGAGACAATCTGACCTATGAGAACGGGTATGAGGGCGATCGTCTGCTCGAGATCGAGCCCGGCACCCGGACCATCAGCGACCGAGGGCCTGTATCCGGGGAGAGGGGCATGCCCACTATGACGATGACCCTCGACGGCCACACTCTGGTGGCCTCCGCGGTCGACGCCGAGTCCGACACCGGGTTGCTCACCGTGTACGACACCGCAACCAGGGAAGTCGTCGCTCAAGTCGACGATCCGCGCCAATACGGTTTTCGGGCCCTTGGGATCCACCCTGTCACTGGACATGTCTTCTACTCCATCCAAGACGAAGCCTTGGCCGCGCTCGATCCCGTGTCCGGCGATTTCGAAGACCTCGATGTGACCCTCCCTGGATGGTGGTTGCGATCAGTCACCCGACCCGCCCCCGACCGGACCGTGTATGGAGCCGCGGACGACGAACCCGGGCTCTTCGCCATCTCGCCTGAGGGCGGGCTGCGCGAGCTAGGAGATCCGGGTGGAAGCACGACCTCGATCGCGATGACACCCGACGGGTCGCGGATCTTCTGGATGCCCGAAGCGCACGGCGGCGCCTGGGAGATTGGAGCAGTGGTGCGCTCCATGGACACTGCGACCGGGGAGACAACCGACGTGACCTCGCTCCTGGATCCGTTCGAGGAGGGTCTGGGCCTGCTGCCGGGAGGCACCTACTCGATCGTCTACGACGACGGAAGACTCATCCTCGGCGTGAATGCCTCCCCGCTGGATGACGACTCGGGGTTCGGCACCGTGGTGCTGGTGGTCATCGACGGCGTATGAACCGCCTTTTGGCGCCCGTCATTGGCGCCTGCCTCCTCGCCGCCTGTACCAACTCGGGGGCCACCACGACCGACGATCCCGCGACTGATTCCACCGTCCCCTCGACCCCTGCTGCCGCCACCGGCGCGACCACTCCGACCGGAGACCTGGCCTGCTGGTCGGCTCCGACCTCGGGCACTCCGGGTGAGATCGTGTTCGAGGATGCCACGGAGGAGATGGGTCTCGTTGAGCCGCTGGTGGGCATGTACGGGCATTCCGCTGCATTCGGGGACATCAACGACGACGGATACGCCGACCTGATGGTCGGGACCTTTGCCGACCGCGAGCCCGAGGCCTACCAGGTGAGGGGTGCCGACGGTCCTTCCCCCGATCAGCTGCTAGTGAGCCGGCCGGAACTCGAGCCCGAGACAGGATGGAGCACCGAGTTGGGCCGGACCTCGGGAGCGGTCTTCGCCGACCTCGACAATGACGGAGACGACGACCTCGTCGTCATTCGTCATGCCGGCCGGTCCGCCGACTCGGAGACCCCGAGCCGTCTCTACGAGAACGACAACGGTCACCTCGCACCCCATAGCGAGATCCTCCCGCCTGACTTCCGAGGCCGCACCCCAGCTGTGGCCGACTACGACGGCGACGGACTGCTCGACCTCTATGTCTCCGAGGACAACTCCGGGGAGACAGGTGGTCTTCTCCTCCACAACGGGGGGTCCTTGCAGTTCACCGATGCGACCGACGATTCGGGGCTGGAGGGCATCTTCGCCCTCAGCGCGGCGGCAGGGGACTTGAACGGTGACGGGTCACCGGATCTGGCGACCTCGACGGCGGTCTTCGTCAACCAGGGTGGGCTTGGCTTCCTGGAGATGACACCCGATGACTACGCCGCAGTCCCCATTGGCGATGAGGACGACGCGGCCGGGGTGGCACTGGGAGACCTCAACCGAGACGGCTTCAGCGACATCGTGGTCGGCCAGCACTATCGGGCAGCGGTCGAGTTCGACTCCGAGGTCCCGGTCCGGGTGTTTCTCAATGACGGAGCCGACAATCCCGGTTTCGAGGATGTGACCGAGTCGGCCGGGCTGACCCCTCTCTCGACACTCGCCCCCCACGTTCAGGTGGCGGACATCGACAACGACTCGTGGCCGGACATCCTGACGTCAGCCTCGTCCGGGGACGGGACCACCCTCGCTGTCTACCGCAATCTCGGCGGGTCAGACCTCTCCTTCGACGTCTCCGATGGCCTCGGTTCCGACCAATACTGGATAGGCGCCCCCGTCGTCGACGTCGACCATGACGGGAGGCTGGATGCTTTCGCTGTCGAATGGGAGCCCTCCCTGCCTTCGATGATGTTCCGCAACGCAGGAGAGAGCGGTCATTGGGTCGAGGTCTCGATGGGCGTCCCGGGGCGCGGCGTGGGAGCTCTGGTCACTGTCAGCTCCCTGGACGGGACAGTCATCGGGCGACAGGAGATAAGTGTCGGTGGCGGCTACTCCTCGGGCCGCCTGCCAGTCGCCCACCTCGGGCTCGGAGGGGAAACTGTCGTGGACATCACTATCACGCTCCCTGACGGCACCGTCCACGAGCTACCCGGGATCGCCGCCGACCAGCATCTTCGTTGGCCGGAAGGGTGCTCCGCTAGCCGGTAGGCCCTCCGCCCCGGTTCCGGGAGAAGGGTCGCTTGGGTAGCATCGCGACCCATGACCGACCTAGTTGCCCGCCATAAGGACGTGATCGCATCGGTGATCGCCTTCGACACAGAGATCCATGCCGTCAAAGCCGAAGGGCTGTGGGTGACCGACATCGAAGGCAATCGCTGGGCCGACTTCTCTTGTGGCACCGCAGTGGTCAACCTCGGTCACAACCATCCCGCTGTGGTCGCCGCCGCCCACAAGCAGATCGACAGCATGATGCACTCCGGTTGCATCGTGCGTTTCGACGCGGTGGTGGAGGCTGCCGAGAGATTGCGGGACATCACCCCATCGGGCATCCAGAAGTTCGCCTTCGCCAACTCTGGAGCAGAAGCAGTCGAGGCAGCGGTGAAGCTGGCCAAGCACTCGACCGGGCGGCAGGGTGTGGTCACGTTTCGCGGGGGGTTTCACGGTCGCACCATGGGTGCGATCAGCTACACGACCTCCAACGCCAGGTATCGCGACGGATATCACCCGCTCCTCGGTTCGGTCTTCGTGGCACCCTTCCCCCATCCCTACCGGTGGGGGATGACCGAAGAGGCGGCTGTAGGCCACTCCCTCACTGAGTTGAGGTTGATGTTCAAACACGTTGTCACACCGAACAACATCGCCTGCTTCCTGGTGGAACCGGTGCAAGGTGAAGGTGGCTACTACCCGGCCCCGCCCGCTTTCCTGGACGCATTGCGAGAGCTCGCCGACGAGAACGGGATCATGCTCGTCTACGACGAGGTGCAGACCGGGTTCGGACGGACGGCAGAGTGGTTCGCCGCCGACCACTTCGACGCCAAGCCGGACGTCATGGCGATGGGCAAGGGGATTGCCAACGGCCTTCCTCTATCCGCCTACGGCTCGTCGCGCGAGGTAATGGACAATTGGCCGGTCGGCGCCCACGGGACCACCTTCGGGGGAAACCCGGTGTCGACGGCCGCCGCGGTAGCGGTCATGGACACCATGGAGGGGCTCCTGCCCCACGCCAGGGAACTGTCCAAGCGGGTCTTCGAGCGTTTCCACGAGATGGCCGAGACCCACGCCACCATTGGTGACGTGCGCGGGCTGGGTCTGATGGTCGGGGTCGAGCTGGTGACTGATCGGGAGAGCCGGGCCCCGGACAAGGCCGCCTTCCTGCATGTCGAGAAACACGCCTACGACCGGGAGCTGATCATCATCAAATGCGGTCCGGATGGGAATGTCATTCGATTCGTCCCGCCACTGGTATCCACCCGGGAAGAGGTGGATTGGGCCCTCGACCTGGTGGATGAGGGCCTAACCAGTTGGGAGAGCCGCCCCCGCTGAAGGGTTCGGAACGGCCATCCACCGGGAACCGAAGAGCGGGTAGACGGCATCTAAACGCCATGGGAAGGAAGACCATTGGACTGCTGGTTGCAGCCACACTGACCCTTGCCGCATGCGGGACCGGAGGGGGCACCCTCGGTTCACCCGACGAACCCGACTCCCCTCTTCTCCGAATCCAGTACGAGGGCGGTTTCGTGGCTGTGGAGACCAGTCTCGGCATGGGACCGTCCTATCAACTCCTCAATGACGGCCGGCTCATCCTCCAAGGTGTCACCACCATGCAGTATCCCGGGCCGATGGTCGTTCCCTACCAGCAGGTTCAGCTCAGTGACGCCGATGTGGATCGGGTGCTGGCGCTGATCAACGAGATGGGGCTTCCGGACATGGTCGACGAGAGGGACGATTCCCAGGCCAACTTCATCGCCGATGCCCCCACCTACGTCATCACGTACTGGGACGGGGACGGGCAGCACAAGTACTCGGTTTACGCCCTCGGAATCGAGTCCGATTCGGGCAACGAGGCTACGCAGCTTGCCCTACAGCTCGACACGTTGATGTCGGAGCTCTCCTCAGGTCAAGCCGAGCCCTACGTGGCGGACGAGATCATCGTGTTCGCCGGTGTCAGCTTGGCGGAGCCAGAGCCCGGCTTCGAGGACATCCGCCCGTGGCCGCTCCCCGATGACCCCCAGGATTGGAGCGGGTTCAGCGGGATCGACTGGAAATGCAACGTCTACCCAGGTGACACCCTCGATCTGTTCACCGAAGCAACCCAGGCCACCCAATGGACGGCGCCCACCGGAGACGCCGGGCCCTATTCCCTCGTGGTCCGCCAACTCCTGCCCGGTGAGGCGGGTTGCCCGGACATCGAGGCGGAACTCTGACGCAGACCACCCATCCCTAATTGGGACACACAGGGGTCATATACGACCCTCACCAACCCAATTACGAAGAGGGCTACCCGGTGACCACCGGCACCTTGGCCATGGCCGCGGCAATCCGCTCCTCGGGATATTCGTAATCCTCGAGTGAGCCCTCGAAATGCGCCTGGTAGGCAGCCATGTCGAAGTGGCCGTGCCCAGAGAGGTTGAACAGGATCACCTTCTCCTCACCGGCCTCCTTGGCCTGTTCCGCCTGAGCGATCGCGGTGGCGATCGCATGACTCGGCTCCGGTCCGGGAATGATGCCTTCAGTCCTTGCGAACTTGACCGCCGCCGTGAAGGTCTCGATCTGTTGCCTCGACTCGGCCTCGATGACCCCCTCGTCGTGGAGCAGTGAAACCAGCGGCGCCATACCGTGGTAGCGAAGCCCACCAGCGTGGATCGGGTCGGGCACGAAATCGTGGCCCAGGGTGTGCATCTTGACGATGGGTGCCATCCCCACCGCGTCCCCGTAGTCGAACTGGTAGCTACCCCTGGTCAAGGACGGGGCGGCGGCAGGCTCGACAGCGATCACGGTCGGGTTGGTCTTCCCGGCCAGCTTCTCGCGGATGAACGGGAAGGTCAGCCCGGAGAAGTTGGAGCCGCCACCGGCGCAACCGATGATGACGTCAGGCGTCTCGTCGACCAACGCCATCTGCTTCAAGGCCTCCTCTCCAATGACAGTCTGATGCATCAGGACGTGGTTGAGCACCGAACCCAAGCAGTAGTTCGTGTCGTCGTTGGTGGCAGCCACCTCCACCGCCTCGGAGATGCCGATCCCAAGACTTCCGGTCGAGTCGGGGTCCGCCTCCAGGACCGAACGCCCGGCACCCGTGCGATCCGAGGGTGACGGGTAGACGCTTGCCCCCCAGGCTTCGATCATCGCCCGGCGGTAGGGCTTTTGATCGTAGGACGCCCGGACCATGTAGACCTCCAACTCGAGGCCGAACAGGGCACATGCGAAGGAGAGTGCCGAGCCCCATTGGCCGGCTCCGGTCTCGGTCGACAGCTTCTTGACGCCGGCTTTGGCGTTGTAATAGGCCTGGGCTACCGCGGTGTTGGGCTTGTGCGACCCGGGAGGGCTGACCCCCTCGTACTTGTAGTAGATCCGGGCCGGGCCGCCGATCATCTTCTCCAGGTTCTTGGCGCGGTAGAGCGGGGTGGGACGCCACATCCGGTACACCTCGCGGACTTCCTCGGGGATCTCGATGAAACGATCTTGACTGACCTCTTGGAGGATCAGGTCCATCGGGAACAGTGGGGCCAGGTCGTCGGGTCCCACCGGCTCGTGGGTTCCGGGGTGAAGGACGGGCGGAGGTGGCACCGGCAGATCGGGGACGATGTTGTACCAGTGGGTTGGTAGCTCTGACTCGGGCAGGGTGATCTTGGTGTCCATGATTCGAAGTTACACCCCCCGGTTGGCGGTATGTTGGGCGCCGGCCCACCACCGAGTTTCGTAATTGGGACGCAGAGGGGTCATATGCGGACCTGTCCAACCCAATTACGGGGAGGAGGCGATGAGATGACGGCTGACCGATTGTTCAACCGGCGGATGGCGATAGCCGAGATGGGAAAGGCGGGTCTGGCGATCGTCGTCTTCGGGGCCGCGGCCTGCTCCAACGAGGCAACCATCCTCCCTGCGGACAGCACCAACCCGGCCGACGGCTCCTCGACCCAGCTCACGACCTCGACGACGGCGGCGGAGACAACAAACACCGCTCTTGTCGCCTCCTCCTTCGAGAGAGTCGACCTCAGTTTCGTCTCCGCCTACATCCTCTACCGGGGTGGTGAGGCTGCGCTGGTCGACACCGGGGTCTCAGGGAGCGAAGGGGCCATCGAGACCGCCCTCGGGACAATCGGGCTCGGATGGGACGCAGTAGGTCATGTGATCGTCACCCACAAACACCCCGACCACCAAGGGAGCCTGGGTGCGATAGCCGCCCTTGCGCCGTCCGCCCAGCTCTATGCCGGGGCAGAAGACATACCCGCCATAGAGGCGGTGGCTACCCCGACCGCGGTCGGTGATGGTGAGCGGATCTTCGGTCTCGAGATCATCGAGACTCCGGGGCACACCGCGGGCCACATTTCCGCGCTCGACACCGTGGCGGGGATCCTGGTGACCGGCGACGCCCTCAACGGGGCGGAGGGAGGGGTGGCCGGGCCCGACCCGGGGTTCTCCGAGGACATGATGGTCGCCAACGAGTCGGTGGCCAAGTTGGCGGGGTTCAGCTATGAGGTTGCCTTGTTCGGGCACGGAGAGCCGGTGTTGTCCGGGGCCTCCGACCAGGTCAACCAGCTGGCATCGAGTCTGGGCTGAGCCCCAACCGGGGACTGGTCCTTACGATCCGGACGTGAGACCGATAGGTGAGCTTCTGGTGGCGTTGGCGATCCTGGCCGGTCTGTTCGGAGTGGTGTTGCCCCTGCTCCCCGGTCTGGCACTCGAAGTTGGTGCGATCCTGATCTGGGCGGCCGTAGACGGCAACCCACTGGCCTGGGGCGTGGCCCTTGTCTGCCTCGCTCTGGGTGCAGCGGGCACGGTCTTCAAGTACCTGGTGCCGGGCCGGCGCCTCAAGGAATCAGGGATGCCGATGCGCACCCTGGTCATCGCCGTCGCAGCCGCCGTGGTCGGGTTCTTCGCAATCCCGGTGATCGGGGGGCCGATCGGGTTCATCGCCGCCATCTATGTCGCAGAGCGGATTCGGGTCGGCCCTGCCGAGGCGTGGCCGGCCACCCGAATCTCAGTGGGAGCCGTCGCCGTCTCGGTGGGAATCGAGCTGGTGACCGGCCTGATCATCGCCGGGATCTGGTTGACGGCGGTAGTCCTGACCTGAGGCTCCGTTTCAGGCTCCGTTTCAGGCTCCGTTCTGGCGCGGAGATGTGGACCCATGGGTCCACATCTCCGCGCCAGAACAGCAGAACGGGAGAGGGAAGGTTCAATCCTCGGTGGCGAGCGATGCCTTGTCTGCGATCTCCCTCACCACGGCTTCGTTGGCAAGCGTGGTGACATCTCCGAGATGCCGATGTTCCGAGATGTCCTGGAGCAGACGACGCATGATCTTCCCGGACCGGGTCTTCGGCAGGTCGTCGGTGAACACGATCGATTGTGGCTTGGCGATCGGGCCCAAGACGATGGCAACGTGCTCGCGGAGCTCGGTGATCAGTAGCTCGTCACCCACCACAGTCCCCCGGAGCGTGACGAAGGCAGCGATCGCCTGACCGGTCAGCTCGTCTTTGCGGCCGATCACCGCCGCCTCCGCCACCAAAGGGTGGGAGACCAAGGCGGACTCGACCTCGGTGGTGGAGATGTTGTGCCCCGAGATCAGCATGATGTCGTCGACCCTTCCCAACAGCCAGAAGTAGCCGTCCTCGTCGCGTTTGGCCCCGTCGCCAGGGAAGTAGCGGTCGGGAAAGCGCGACCAATAGGTGTCGACAAACCGCTGGTCGTCGCGGTAGATGGTCCGCGCCATCGCGGGCCAGGGGCGGGTGATCGTGAGATACCCACCGCCGCCGAGCGGGACCGACTCCCCGTTCTCGTCCACCACGTCGGCGAAGATCCCGGGGAAGGGGATGGTCGCCGAACCCGGCTTGGTCGCCACCACCCCGGGAAGCGGGGTGATCATGATCGCCCCGGTCTCGGTCTGCCACCAGGTGTCCACGATCGGGCATCGGCCGCTGCCGATGTTCTGCTGGTACCAGATCCAGGCCTCGGGGTTGATCGGCTCGCCGACGGTTCCGATGAGACGCAGCGAGGAGAGATCGTGCTTCTTGACGTGGTGGTCGCCCCATTTCATGAAGGTGCGGATGGCGGTTGGGGCGGTATAGAAGATCGTGACCTTGTAATCCTCGATGATCTGCCACAACCGGTCGAAGTCGGGGAAGTTGGGCGCCCCCTCGTACATCACCGACGTGGTGCGATTGGCCAGAGGGCCGTAAACGATGTAGCTGTGACCGGTGACCCACCCGATGTCGGCGCCGCACCAAAACACGTCCTCGTCGGGTTTGATGTCGAAGACATAGGAATGGGTGGTTGTGATCGCTGTCAGATACCCGCCCTGAGTGTGCACGATCCCCTTGGGCTTGCCGGTGGTGCCCGAGGTGTAGAGGATGTAGAGAGGGTGCTCTGCGTTGAGGGTCACCGGTTCGCACTGCGGCGACTGGCCCTCGACCAACTCGTGCCACCAGATGTCCCGACCCTCGGTCATCTCCACCCCGTGGTTGGTTCTCTGAAGCACGACGACGTGCTCGACTCCGGGGGTCTGAGAGACGGCCAGGTCACTGTTGGCCTTGAGCGGCACCACATTGCCGGCACGCCAGGCCCCGTCCTGGGTGATGACCAAACGAGCGTCGGCGTCGATGATCCTGCTCGAGAGCGCCTCTGCGGAGAAGCCTCCGAACACCACCGAATGGACCAGACCGAGCCGGGCGCAGGCCAGCATGGCGATGGGGAGCTCGGGGACCATCCCCATGTAGATGGCCACCCGGTCGCCCGTGTTCAGACCCAGGGCTTTCAGCCCATTGGCCAACCGGCAGACCTCGGAATGGAGGTCGGAGTAGGTGAGGACCCGGGTATCACCCGGTTCCCCCACCCAGTTGTAGGCGACCTGGTCGCCGTGACTCTGGAGGTGGCGGTCGAGACAGTTGTAGGAGAGATTCAATTCACCGTCTGAGAACCACTTGTAGAACGGTGGGTTGGAGTCGTCAAGGACCACGGTGGGCTCGGTCACCCAGCTGATACGAGACAACGCCTGTTCCTGCCAGAAGGCCAGATAGTCGGCGGCCGCCTTCTCGTGGATCCCGGGCTGAGCGTTGGCCTGGGCGGTGAACTCGGGTGCAGGTGGGAACTTGCGCTCCTCGGAAAGCAGGTTCTCCAAGGCCTCTGACATCTCTTCCTACTCCTCCTCGACTGTTCGGCCGGGGGAAGCTACCAGCGGTTGGCGCGTCCGCCACCAGGCAACGAGGCCGGCGATGGCGGCGGCGATCATCAGGATGTCGCCGGTCCAGGCATAGAACGATTGGTGCCGGTGTGTGGCAACCGATCCGTAGAGGATCTCCTGGGTGCCCAGACCCGTCGTTTTCAAGTATGCCCCCGACGCGTCGATCACGACCGACCTCCCGGTGACCGCGGCGTGTATCACATCGAGACCCAATTCGGCGGCCCGCATCCGGGTCATCCCGATGAACTGGTCGGAGCCGGGCGTGGTCCCATAGGAGCTCTCGTTGGTGGCGACCACGATCAGGTGGGCGCCGGCGCGTGTGTGCTGGCGGGGATAACGGGCGAACCCGCCTTCGAACGAGATAACCGATCCGATATCCAGCTCGCCCGCTTGAAACACCACCGGGCCCTCCCCCGGGATCATGTCCCTCGGCACCTGGTCGAGCTCGGGGATCCAGTCGAAGAGCGGCCGGAATGGGATGTACTCCCCGAACGGGACCGGGTGCTGCTTTCGGTACTCGCCGACGATCTCCCCCTCGGGGTTGAACACGACATTGGCGTTGACCCAGTGAGTCTCGTTGATAGGTCGGTCGCTCCCCACCAGGAACCAGGCCCCGATCCGTCTCGCCTCGGCGCCGATCGCCTCGCCGATCTCGGGGTTTTGCACCGGGTCGGCATTGAAGGACCCGGTCGATCCCTCGGACCACACCACAAGAGACACCGAGCCCGGCTCGATGGTCCGGGTCAGCTCCAGATGCTGTTGGAACGTGCGCAGCCTCTCGTCGGGAGGGCAGTGCTCGAAGGGACAAGGGGTGGATCCCTGGACGATGGCCACCTCTGTCGCATCGAGGCTCGGCATGGTCCAACGCACCCACCATGACCACAACGGAACGAACGCCCATGCCACCGCAAGGAATGCGAGCAGCCACCACTTTCTCGGCCGGAATACAAGCGCCACCCCGGTGGCCGCGACCAACACCACCAGCACCGTGATCCCCGTCGTGCCGTAGAGAGGCGCGAAAGCTCGCGCCCAGACCTGATCGGAGAGGGCATAACCGGCCGCACCCCACTCGAAACCGTGGAAGGGAAACCGGTAGCGGACCAACTCCATGACCGCCCACCCGCCAACGGCCAGAGCCAGCCACAAACCGGCCGAGCGCTCGTAGTACCTCGCCAACCACCATCCGTAAGTGGCGAGGAACGCGGCTTGCACCATGACCAGCGGGATCACCGCGATCAGCCCCAACTCCCCGATCCACCAGAGCAAACCGCCATAGAACACCAGTCCGTACACCGCCCCCAGGGCCAGGCCCTGCCTGCGATTGGCCGCGGTGCGCAAACCGGTCAGGAAGAGGGCAACGCCGGGCAGGATCAACCACCCGGGGCCGACACGAGGGAAGGCGAGAGCCGAGAGAACAGCCCCACCGACAACCAGCAACAGGCCAGTCACCGGAGAGAGGGTAGGGAGTCCTCGTTCCGTAGAGTGCCCTCCATGTGGGAAGGCGATCTCTGGGTCGCGGTCAGAGCGGCTCGCGCTGGAGCCGAAGTGGTCCGGCGCGGCTTCGGCGAGGACTTCGACACCGAGATGAAGGGCGTCGTGGACCCGGTGACCGAAATCGACCGGGAGGCCGAGATCGCCGTCACCGACGTCATCGCCACCCATTTTCCCAATGACGCCATCCTCGCCGAAGAGGGTGCTGGAGATGCCGACTGGCGTGGACCGCGGGTGTGGATCATCGACCCCCTCGACGGGACCGTGAACTTCGTGAACCGGATCCCGCAGGTGGCAGTCTCGGTGGCTCTCTGGGACAACGGGGAGCCCCTGGTGGGGGTGGTGATCGACGTCACCCGTCAGGAGGAGTTCGTTGCCGCGGTGGGAGAGGGAGCGCGCATCAACGGCCAGCCGATCCACGTCTCCAACACTGCATCGCTCCAGAATTCCCTGCTGGTGACCGGGTTTCCCTACGACCGCCAGGAGCACGCCCGCGCCTATCTGGACGTGATGGAGCAAGTGATGACCCGGACCCGGGGGACGCGCCGCATGGGTGCGGCAGCCCTGGACCTGGCCTGGGTGGCTTGTGGTCGTTTCGACGGTTACTGGGAGCACGGGGGGCCGCAAGGGGTGAAGCCGTGGGACGCCGCTGCCGGGATGCTCCTGGTGACAGAGGCCGGAGGCACCGCCACCGACAGCAAGGGCGCCGTCAACGATTTGGAGCCGGCCGCTTTTGTCGTCACCAACGGCAAGATCCACGAGGATCTCCGGCTGTTGATCGACGAGTACATGCCCCCACACCTCCGCTGATGCTCCACGACCACCACTTCCATCCGCTCGGCTATGCCCAGATGGTCACCGGTCTCGAGCTGATGCACTCGGCGGACCTGGAAGAGGTCAAGAACCGGGTGGCGGCCCGGGCCGAGATGACCACTGGCGCGGTGATCGGGCAGCGTCTCAACGACGAAGGACTGGCCGAGCTGAGACTCCCCACCAGGTTGGACCTGGATGAGGCGGTGCCTGAACGACCAGTCGTCCTCTACCGATACTGCGGGCATGTCGCCGTCGCCAACACGGTGGCGCTGACCCTGGCGGGGATCGACGCCGACACCCCGGACCCACCAGGGGGAAGCTTCGATCGCGATCGCACCGGATCCCCCACCGGGGTGCTCCGAGAGACCGCCCTGCTGGTGATCGGGAACGCCATCGCCCCGCTTGCCGAGGCTCCGACCGACGCCGACGTGCTCGATGCCCTGCGCGGCCTCCTCGACTACGGGCTCGGCTCGGTCACGGGGATGGTCTCGACCTCGGACCCGATCTGGTGTGGGGTCGGGGACGAGTTGGAGACCTTGTGCCGTATGGCCCCCGATCTCCCCATCGACATCGACGTCTACGTGATCACCGAGAACCCGGCCGACCTGGTTGCCGCGGCCCAACGCATCACCAAGGCCGACGGCCGGCTCCGTTTCTCGGGGTGGAAGGGCTTCTCTGACGGCAGCTTCGGTGGGCACACCGCCGCCATGTACGAGCCGTTCGCCGACCGACCTGACACCACGGGAACTCTCAGGCTGTATCCGGGCCAGGCATTGGCCATGGCAGACGCTTCCCTCGGCGTCGGAGGTGGGGTCGCCCTCCACGCCATCGGGGACCGGGCCAACGACGTCGCCCTCGATCTCTTCGGGAGCCTGATCGCAGAGGGAGCCGATCCTGCGCTGCTTCGCGTCGAGCACGCCTCGCTGCTCACCGAATCCGCAATTGAGCGTATGGCGAAACTAGGGGTCACTGCTTCGGTGCAGCCTGCATTTCTGGCGTCAGAGGCCTCGTGGCTCCACAAACGGCTGGGGGAGGAGAGGATGCAACGGGTCTACCCGTTTCACACCTTGCAGGAAGCGGGCATTCACTTGCTCGGCGGGAGCGATTCACCAGTGGAACTGCCCGACCCCCAGGTCGGGATTCGGGCGGCGGTACAGCGTCACGGATTCAACCCGGCGGAGGCTTTGAGCGAGGAACAGGCCAACGCCTTGTTCGCCGCTCCATTTCGCTGATGGCTTGGAGCGAAACTCGGCATTTGCACTAGCGTCCAGCGCCATGAGTGCACTGGACTTCGGCTTCTCGACCGTCGATGCCGCCACAGTTGAGAGCGGTGTGGACCTTGCGTTGGACGAAGCGAGAGCTGTGATCGACGAGGCGGTGGCTGCCAAAGAGCAGCGGACCTTCGAGAACACATTGATGGCCCTGGACCGCATGGCCGACATCATGGGCAAGGCATTCACCCGGTATGTCTTCATGGGCTACGTCCACTCCGACAAGGAGGTGCGAACCGCGGCCAAGGCTGCCGAGGAAAAGCTGGACAGCTTCGCCGTCGAGGTCATCTTCAGAGACGACCTGAATACCGCGGTCAAGGAATACGCGGCCACCGACGAGGCGGAAGCCCTCGAAGGGGAGTGGGCGCGACAACTGGAGTTCGTCCTGCGCGATTTGCGTCGGGCAGGTCACGACCTCCCACCGGATGTAAGGGCCTCGGTGAAGGAGAAGACGCAGCGTCTCGTCGAGCTGGGTGTCCGCTTCCAGAGCAACATCGACGAGTGGGAGGACTGGCTGCTCGTCGATCGGGCGGACCTCGAGGGCCTGCCCGACAGTTTCGCCGACTCATTGGAGGTCGACGAGGAAACCGGCAAGCTCAAGGTGACCCTGGCCTATCCCCACCTGATCCCGTTCGCCGAGAACGCAAAGCGCCGCGACCTGCGCGAGCAGCTGCTCTTCAAGTTCAACACTCAGGCGGTAGACGTCAACCGGCCAATCCTCGAGGAGGCCCTGCGGCTGCGCGACGAGATTGCCAGGGACTTCGACGTCAAGAGTTGGGCGCATCATCGACTCGAAGACCGGATGGCGAAGAACCCCGAACGGGTCGCAACGTTCTATGAGGAGCTGATTCCACCCCTGACTGCTCAGGGTCGCAAGGACATTGCGCTGATGAGCGAGTTGCTGGCAGCCGACACCGGAGACACCACGCTGCGCACCTGGGACTGGCGCTATTACGACACCCAGCAACGTCGCACCGACTACGGGGTGGATCCCTTCGAGGTCGCCGCCTACCTGCCGCTGGACGCGGTGCTCACTGGGATGTTCGACATGGTGCAGGAGGTGTTCGGCCTCGACTTCCACGAGGTGGCCGACCCCGATGTCTGGCATCCCGATGTGCGTCTCTACGCCATCCATGACAAGGAATCCGGGGAAGACTTGGCCCACTTCTACCTCGACCTGTTCCCCCGGGAAGGCAAGTACTCCCACGCCGCCGAGTTCCCACTGGTGACCAGCAGGCGTCTGGAAAACGGCACCTATCAGAACCCGGTGTGCGCCATGGTCGCCAATTTCACCAAGCCGGTCGGTGACACCCCCTCCCTGCTCCAGCACGGCGAGGTGGAGACCCTGTTCCACGAGTTCGGCCACGTTCTCCATCAAAACCTGGGGCGGACCGAGCTCGCCCGTTTCTCGGGGACCAACGTCGAGACCGATTTCGTCGAGGCTCCCAGCCAGATCATGCAGAACTGGGTGTGGAGAGCCGACGTCCTCAAGAAGTTCGCCCGTCATCACGAGACCGGTGAGCCGATCCCCGACGCCCTGGTCGACCAACTGGTGGCGGCACGCCGATTGAACATCGCCGTTCATCAGCTGCGCCAGCTCAAGTACGGGTGGTTGGATCAGACCATCCACGCCCCGGGTGCCGAGAAGGACCTGGACGCGATCTCAGGTGAAGCCTCGGAGCTGAGCCTGCTCCCGATCCACGAGGGGACCTTTGACCTCGCCTCGTTCGGCCACCTGATGGGGGGCTACGACGCCGCCTACTACAGCTACATGTGGGCCGAGGTCTTCGGCGACGACATGTTCGGCCGTTTCGAGGAGGAGGGGGTCACCAACCCCGTCGTGGGAATGGCCTACCGCCATGAGGTGTTGGAGAAGGGTGGATCGGTGGATGCCGACCAGATGCTGGTCGGGTTTCTCGGTAGGGAACCTGACAACAGCGCCTTCCTGCGTAAACTGGGGATCACGGGAACCGACTGAGCGGTCCGTTACGTCTTATCACAGACAAACGGGGGATTGTTTACCTTCGTTTTAGGGGTGGGATATCAGAGTTGGGGACGACAAGGGTCGCCAACGACCCGCCTTTCGAGAACCACAGAAGACATTTCAACGTATTAATTGGAGAACCGGGCCACAACCAGGAGGGCCCTGAACATGACAGACATCGTAAGAGGGGCAGCCATCAAGGGAGTGACCAGACCGTCGCGGCGTTTCAGCCAGGATCGGATCTGTGCCAAGCCCGGCTGTACCACCAAGCTCTCGCAGTACAACAAGGCCGAGTATTGCCATGCCCATGCGCCGGTCCGCTTCCCGCGGGTCCGGGGAAAGATCATGGACGAACAGGACGCCTGATTCTCTGGCCGGGACAGGTCCTCTCCCCCTCCCAGTCCCAAGCCAGACAACCAGAGAGCCCCGGTTTCGACCGGGGCTCTCTTTTATTGCCCGGCCTCGCCGGAATAAACGACTTGCCCCGGCCGTACACTTGACCGAGATGCAGCAAGTAACTCTCCAAGCTCCCGAGATCCACTGTGATCACTGCAAGATGAGCATCGAGGGTGCCGTCGGCGCCCTGGAAGGGGTCTCGTCGGTCGAAGTCGCAATCGCCGATGCGACGGTCGACGTCATCTACGACGACAGCTCCACCAACCTCGAGGCGATCAAACACACCATCGAGGAACAGGGCTACGCCGTCTTCGGCTGATACCCATAGCGGGCACGCCGGGACCGTCCTCTTCGACGTCGACGGCATGACCTGCGCCACTTGTGCGCTGAGGATCGAGCGCGTCCTCAGCCGCCAGGAAGGGGTGGAGAACGCCTCGGTGAGCCTGGCCGGAGCCTCGGCGCTGGTCCGGGTCAACGATGGGGCCGATCTCGACTCCCTGTCCGCCGCCGTGGGCAAGATCGGGTACAGCCTCTCGCCCCATGAGTCCGGTGAGCACGGTCGTGATCTCATGGATCACTATCACGACAACGAGGACGTGCAGTGGCGTCGTTTCTGGATCGCCGCGGCCCTCACCGCCCCCGCCGTGCTGTTGGCCATGTTCGGGCCGGAGACCTTCTGGGACCGGGCGCTGCAGGGGGTCCTGGTGACCCCGGTGGTCACCTGGGGCGGCTGGCAGTTCCACCGAGTGGCTTTGAAACAGGCGCGCAACTTCAGCGCCAACATGGACACGCTCATCTCGTTGGGCTCGATCGCGGCCTATGTCTATTCGATCTTTGCCCTGTTCGCCGAACTGCCTGTCTTCTTCGAGATCTCGGGGGTCATCATCACCCTGATCACCCTGGGTCGGGCCTTGGAGGCACGGGCCAAGGGACGGGCCTCGTCCGCGGTGCACCGTCTCGCCGAGCTCGGTGCCAGAGAGGCCCGGGTCCTGGTCGACGGAGAGGAGCAGTCAGTCCCGATCGAAGCGGTGCTCCCCGGAGACGTGATGGTGGTGTTCCCCGGGGAGAAGATCCCCACCGACGGGGTCATCGAATCCGGCGCCTCGTCGATCGACGAATCCATGCTCACCGGCGAGTCCCTACCCGTCGACAAAATGGTCGGTGACCAGGTGTTCGGGGCCACCGTCAACCAGGTGGGCCTGATCCATGTTCTCGCCACTGCGGTCGGGGCCGACACTGCCCTGGCCGGGATCGTGCGAATGGTGGAGCAGGCGCAGAACTCCAAGGCGCCGATCCAGAGACTGGCCGACCGGGTCTCGTCGATCTTCGTGCCCGTCGTCATCCTGATCTCGATCGTCACCACGGTGGTCTGGCTGGCCCTGGGTAACGAGGTGCCCGAATCGATGCGGGCCGGGGTGGCGGTGCTCATCATCGCCTGTCCCTGCGCCCTGGGGCTGGCCACTCCGACCGCGATCATGGTTGGCAGTGGCCGTGGTGCCGAGCTCGGGATCCTCTTCAAACAAGCGGAGGTCTTCGAAAGGGCTCGCGACGTCGACACCGTCCTCTTCGACAAGACCGGAACCCTGACCACCGGGGTGATGGATCTCACCGATGTCGTCAGTGATGTCGGCGAGAAGGAGTTCCTCCATCTGGTGGCGTCGGTCGAGGCGGCCTCGGGGCATCCCATCGGCAAGGCGGTCGCCCTCGGCGCCGACGAGCGCGGCATCGAGCTTCACGATCCCGATCGGGTGGAGAGCCTGGCTGGGCTCGGAGTAGTCGGTTCGATCGGCGGCCACGAAGTGGTTGTGGGCAAGGAGAAGCTGGTGGTCGACCGGGGTCTGCTGGTGGCGGACCGCTGGCGTGACTCGTTGGCGCGATTCGAGGAAGAGGGAAAGACCGCCTTCCTCGCCGGCTGGGACGGGGAGGTGAGGGGAGTGATCGCCGTCGCCGACACGGTGCGGGAGGAGTCAGGGGAGGCGGTGGCGAGGCTCAAGACCGGCGGTATCGCAACCCGGATGGTCACCGGGGATAACCAGCGCACCGCATGGCGAATTGCGGAGCAGATTGGCATCACCGAGGTCGACGCGGAAGTGCTACCCGGCGAGAAAGTGGATCTGGTGACGCGGATCCAGGCCGAGGGCCGGGAGGTGGCTTTCGTCGGAGACGGGATCAACGATGCTCCGGCGTTGACTCAAGCCGACCTGGGGATGGCGGTAGGGTCGGGCACCGAGGTGGCGTTGGAGGCCGGCGATGTGGTTCTGCTCAACGGCGACCCGCGCCTCGTGCCGACGGCCATCGGTTTGGCCAACGCCACGTTCCGGACCATTCGCCAGAACCTGTTCTGGGCCTTCGGCTACAACGTCGCCGCCATCCCCCTGGCGGCGGTCGGGCTGCTCGACCCCATGATCGCCGCCGCAGCGATGGCGTTCTCCTCGCTCTCGGTCGTATTGAACGCTCTCCGGCTGAAGAGGTTCACGCCCTACTGGTCGTGACAATTATCCGGAGTCAGCGTGTAGGTTGTCGGCCATGGCCTCGCTGCAATGGCTTGACAGACCGATCCTCCAAGAGCCGGTCGCGCTGATTGCCTTCGAAGGCTGGGGCGACGCAGGGGAATCGGCGAGCCAGGCAGCCACGGAGTTCCTAACCAAACTCGACGCCGAGATCTTTGCCATCATCGACCCCGACGACCATTTCGACTTCCAGGTGCGGCGCCCCATCGTCGAGTTGGATTCCACCGGGATCCGCTCCATCACCTGGCCGCGCAACGAGATCTACGCGGTGCGAGGGTCGGAGCGAGACCTGGTCATCGTGCTCGGCGAGGAGCCGCACTACCGCTGGAAGACCTTCACCAACGACCTAGTGGAGACGCTGCGCGCGGTTGGGGTGAAACGGGCGGTGACGATGGGAGCGTTCATCGGACAGGTGGCGCACACCCTCCCCGTGCCGTTGGTTGGCTCGGCCAACCAACCCGACGACCTCACCTTCCATGGTTTGCTCCCGTCGGGTTACGAAGGCCCGACCGGGATCGTCGGAGTCCTCAACCACGCCCTGGGCAATGCCGGGATCGATGTGATCTCGTTGTGGGCCGCGGTCCCCCACTATCTCTCCAATCAGGAGTACCCGCCGGCTGCCGAGGCCTTGGCGCTGAAGGCGTCGGAGTTGATCGGCGTCACCCTCGACATCGGCGAGCTCGCCGCCGCCTCCCGCAACTTCCTGTCCACGGTCGACGCCGCCATCGAAGGCAACGCCGAGCTGGAGGAGTACGTCGAGCGTCTCGAGCAGGAAGCCGACGACGATGAGGGCGGCCACCTCGTCGACGAGATCGAGCGCTTCCTCAAGGGCAAGTAAGCGTCTTCTCCGTCCGGTAAGCGCCGTTTCTCAGTCCGGTCAGCGCCGTATATGGCGCCCCGTACCTGAGGTACGCAGCGCCATATCTGGCGCTGCTCGCACAGAGAAAGGACCGGGGTGCCCGGTCCTTTCACGGAGTCACTTCCGCTTGTGACGGTTCGCCTTGAGACGCTTGCGGTACTTGTGCTTCGACATCTTCTTACGACGCTTTTTGACCAACGATCCCATGCAGAAACCTCACGAAGAAGGGGGACGACGGCTCAATGGTGGCGTGATCCGGCAACTAGGTCAAACCGGAGAGGGCTGTCGAGATCAGTCCCCGTCCCGCAACAAACCCACCGTGATCCCCTCACTCAGCGCCTGCCAGGAGGCCTGGATGATGTTCTGGTGGACCCCGACCGTTCCCCAGGTCGAGTCACCATCCGTGGTCTCGATCAAGACTCGGACCCGGGCCGCGGTCCCGTCGGATGAGTCCAGGTCGCGCACCTTGAAGTCGGTGAGCCGAAGACGTTTCACGTCGGGATAGGTGGTCTCCAACGCCTTGCGCAGCGCCTCGTCCATGGCGTTGACCGGGCCGTCGCCTTCGGCGGTCACCTCGGTCACATCACCATCGACCACCAACGCGAGACTGGCGACGGCGGTCACCTTTCCCTTGGGATTGGTCTGGATGTTCACCGACAACGAGCGCACCTCGAACAACTCCTCGAAATCGGCCGTGGCCCGACGCATCAGCATCTCGAAGGAACCGTCGGCCGCCTCGAACTGATATCCGGCGTGCTCCAGCTCCTTCACCTGATCGACCAAAGCCTGGGCCGTGTCGGCGTCGAGATCCCACCCCTTCTGCTCAGCGACCGCCAAAACGGTCGCCCTTCCCATCAGCTCGCTGAACAGCATCCGGGCCGAGTTCCCCACGGCACCGGGGTCGATGTGCTCATAGGCGCCCTCGAGGCGGGCCAGCCCCGAGGTGTGCAGCCCGGCCTTGTGGGCGAATGCCGAAGCCCCCACGTAGGGGCGGCGTGAATCGATCGGGGCGCCCAGGATCGCGGCAATCTGTTGGGCGATCGGGTAGAGCCGCGCCAGCGACTCCGCGGGAATGGTCGCCACCCCAGACTTGAGGCTGAGGTTGGGGATCACCGAGCAGAGATCAGCATTCCCGGTCCGCTCCCCGTAGCCGTTGACGCAACCCTGGACCTGATAGACCCCATGGGCCAGGGCCGTCATCGAATTGGCCACCGCACAATCCGAGTCGTTGTGGAAATGGACGCCGAGGGTGGTGTCGATTCGTGACGAGACCGCATCTATGGCCGGGATGATGTGGGAGGGCAGGGCCCCGCCGTTGGTGTCACAGAGCACCACCCGCTCGGCGCCAGCCGAGGCGGCCGTTTCCAAAACCGACAGGGCGTACTCAGGGTTGGAGCGGAATCCGTCGAAGAAGTGCTCGGCGTCGAAGAAGACTTGCTTTCCCTGCTCCCGAAGGAACTCGATGGACTCCCCGACCATGGCCAGCCCCTCCTCGAGCGAGGCATTCAGCGCCCCGATCACATGACGATCCCAGGCCTTGCCCACGATGCAGACGTAATCGGTGTCGGCGGCAAGCAGCGCCTGAAGCTGAGCGTCCTTGGCCACCAGGCCTCTGGGCCGTCGGGTGGAACCGAACGCAACCAGTATCGACCGTTCCAAAGCCAGCTCGCTCTTCGCTCTCTGGAAGAACTCGTCGTCCTTGGGGTTGGCCCCGGGCCATCCCCCTTCGATGAAATGCACCCCCAGCTCGTCGAGCAGATGCACCACCCGGAGCTTCTCGCCCACGGTCGGGGAAAGCCCCTCGGCCTGGGTGCCGTCCCTCAGGGTCGTGTCGTAGATCTCGGCTGTCGGATTCATGGTTCACACCTTGCCAAAGAAAAGACCCCCGCGGTCTGCGGAGGTCGAAAAGGGGCGGCGCCTCTCGTGAGGCGCGAACCCCTAGGCGATGATGATGTGCGCTGTGGCCTGGTTTCTTCCTCGCATCGAAGGGCCAGTATGGGGGGGAGTTGTCAGAACGTCAAGACGCGGAAGAGGAGAGGCCCTCAGCGGCCTCTCCTCTCAGTTCTTCGAGTCACAAGCTCAGCTTCCGAAGGCCTCCTCGAAGGCGGCCCGCATCGCGGGGGAGCTCACTCCGCTGAAACCGCAATAGTTGACATTGCCGTCGTAGGCGGTGATCAAGTACTGGCCGCCCACTTCGAAGGCGATCCCGTCAATCAGGGCTTCCATGCCCTGCGGTGCGTTGAGGACAACCTGACTGGCATCGCCACCCTTGAACCAGGTGTCGACGTCGAGAGTGACTGTGGCGCCCTCCACCGAAGCGACGGTTCCCTCGAACGCGACTGGAGCCTTGGCCAGCTCCTCGACGCTGAACTGGATGCACATCGCCATCGGGTCTTCGCCGCCGGCGTTCAACGCGAGCGGGGGAGTTCCCTGGCTAAAGACGCCGACGGCGCCGATGGCCACGATGACGACAGCGGCTGCGGCCACCGCGACCAGCCACGGTCTCTTGTTCGGGGTGCCCGGGGATCCGGGCTGCTGCAGATTTGGGGTGGTCATGATTTCCTCCAGAAGTTGTCGGGACGATTCGGTCGTCACTGGCTCCGTTGGCACATCGGAGGGCATCGGATCGAGCCGGCTGAGGCGATTTCGCAGTTCGTCGGTCACGGTCGATGCTCCTCGTTGTGTCCGTCCCGTTTCTGTCCGGCTTTCGAGGAATCCTGTCGGGTGAGTCTCGATTCGAGTTTGGCCTTGGCCCGGCTGAGACGAAGACTCACCGCATTCGGAGTCGTGTCCAGCACCAGGGCGATCTCACGGGGCTCCAACTGTTCCCACGCCCAGAGCCGGAGCAGTTCCTGATCCGAGTCGGATAGCTCGGAGAGGGCGGCCTCCAGGGCGGGATCGTCGATCTCGTAGGCAGGCTCATGAGAAGGCGAGGTGGAGGTCTCACTCGAGATTCGCTCGACCAGCCGTAGATGACGTCGGGCGCCCCGTCGTTGATTGGCCAGACAGCGTTTGGCCACCCCATAACACCAGGGCAGCGGGAAGTCCGAGGGGACGTCGTCCAGCCGCCGCCAGACAGTCAACAAGGCCTCGCTGAGAGCATCGGCCGCGTCTTCGCGGTTGGCACGTCGTCGCAGATAACGCTGCAGCGGCTCGTACACCTGGACGGCGATGAGCTCGAAACGTTGCCGCCTCTCGATGTCGGAGTTCACTGGATGATTCTGTCCGGCACAGGGCTGATTCTGTCAGGCCCGAGTGGGAAGCGTTTCACCGGCGGTAGCCTCGACCCAGAGAGTCGTTGCAGGTCTGGAGAAGCCGAGATGGAAACCGAAAAGGAGAGGGCCGACCGCCAGGAGCGGGAGCGCAAGGAGGAGGGCGAGCAACACGAGCGCGAGCGCAAGGAAGAGGGGGAGCGAAACGAGCGGGAGCGCAAGGAGGAGAGCGAGAGATACGAGCGGGAGCGCAAGGGCTCTTAGCCTCACCGCTCATCCTCAGCCGCAGATCAAACCACTCGTCGCGATGGTGGGCTCCAACACCTCGACCCCATACTCCCGCAGCGCCCCCGCCACCCGACTCGCCTGATCCACAGTGCACAGGGCCATGACCGAGGGGCCGGCACCGGATCGAGCCGCGTGGAGGGCCCCGGCCCGTTTCGCCATCTCGATCAGCCCGTTCACTTCTGGAGACAACTCGGCCCTCGGAGCCTCATGGATCTCATCGCCGTGGGCTGCGGCCAGGATCTCTGGATTACCAGTGATCAGACCGGCCGTCAGCGCCGCCACCCGGGCCAGACTGCGCCGCACCAGATCGTGGGCGTGGACCGAGTCGATGACCCGACGAGCGTCGGCGGTGGGGAGCACCCGCTCGGGGATCCCCACCACCACCCTGAGTGTGGGGTGGATCGGCAGTCGGATCGGCATGCCCTCGGCCGGCACCAGTACCAGCCCGCCATAGACCGCGGCCGCCACGTTGTCGGGATGACCTTCGAGCTCGGCTGCGATTCGGAAGACGTGGTCGGGGTTGGCCTGATCCCCTACCGCCAGTAAGGCAGCTGCGCTACCCGCGACAAAGGCAGCCGCCGACGAGCCCAGACCCTTGCCCACGGGGATGCTGGCCTCCACTTCCAACGCCAGCGGGCGACTATCACCGACTGCACGTCGAGCCGCGGCCAGGACCCCATCGCCCTCACCAGGTGCAGGCCGAAAGCGCCCGACGTGGTCCACCGTCCACTTCTCGGAGACTCGGGCGCTCACCTTGCATCTCATGTCGAGCGCCAGCCCGAGGCAATCAAACGCCGGCCCCAGGTTGGCTGAGGTGGCGGGGGCCGAGGCAAAGCTCACCGGTTGTTCCTGACTCACCGGTCGGAGATTATGCAGCGTTACCGTGAGCCGAAGTGGGCGACCTCTTCGACATCGAAAACCTGCTCCCCGAGTTGATCCTCGGTCTCGGTCTGGCCCTGCTGGTGGGCAACGGTCTCGCCTGGTGGAAACATCGCCGGGGAGAGACCCCAAAGGGAGTGGAAGACGCCCAATACCGGGCGGGCCGGGTCGCTTTCCTGGTGGTCGTCGGGCTGCTGATGACCACCTGGGCCGCGGTCTCCCTGTTCACCTGAGGGGTGATTCCCCACCGACCTAGCATCCCGACCCCGAACCCGAGGATGGACCAGGAAGCACATGTCAGCCGGTGGTGGAACCAGGGCGATCATCGCCGCGATGCTGGCCAACGCCGGTATCGCCCTGGCCAAGTTCGTCGCCTATCTGGTCACCGGATCGGCATCGATGCTGGCCGAGTCGATTCACTCGGTGGCCGACACCTCCAACCAGGGGCTGCTCCTGCTGGGAGGCAGACAGTCCCGCAAGCTGGCCGACGCCCAGCACCAGTTCGGCTACGGGCGGGAGCGCTACTTCTGGTCGTTTGTGGTGGCGCTGGTCCTCTTCTCGCTTGGTGGGCTCTACGCGATCTATGAGGGAATCACCAAGATCCTCCACCCTCATGAGCTGACGGCGATCGGATGGGCGATCGGAGTGCTTGTGGTGGCGATCGGGTTGGAGACGTTCAGCTTCCGGACCGCCATCGCCGAGGCACGCAAGGTGAAGGGTGAACGACGATGGGTGGAATACGTGCGGAGCTCACGTTCCCCGGAGTTGCCGGTGGTGCTCCTCGAGGATGCCGGTGCTCTGTGCGGCCTGCTGCTGGCCCTGATCGGGGTCGGGCTCTACATGATCACCGGCGACGAGGTCTGGGACGCGGTGGGGACGCTCAGCATCGGGGTGCTCCTCCTGGCAATTGCCATCTTCCTCACCGTGGAGATGAAGTCGCTTCTGATCGGGGAGGCGGCCTTGGAGGACCAAATCCGGGCGATCAACGCGGCTCTGACCACCAGCCCTCACGTGATCCGGGTCATCGACCTCCGCACCCAGCACATCGGCCCCGAAGAGCTGCTGGTGGCCGCCAAGATCGAGTTCACCGACACCCTGACCAGCCCTCAGTTGGCGGCCGCCATAAACGTCGCCGAGAACTCCATCCGTCATGCCGTCCCCTATGCGAGCCGTATCTATCTGGAGCCTGACATCTGGCGACCGGAGCAGGCCGCGATCCCCGATCGGCCCCAGGAGACCGGCCCGGCACCCGTCTGAAGAGCCCGGTATGCTCGCCGTTCATTCGACGGCACCCCCTTTCCCCCACCCGGCTGTCACTGATGAGGAGGAGAAAATGAGAAGAAGAGCGCCGGTCGCGTCACTGATCGCGGCATTGTTGTTGGTGATCACCGCCTGTGCCACGGATGACACCGGCGGGTCGACCACCGTGGCTCCCGGCACAACTGGAGGGCCCGGCACCACCGTTGCGTCCAGTACAACCGAAGCCCCGAGCACCACTGCCGGAGGACCATCGGGAGAGCCGATCGTGGTCGGCGGGACCCTGGCCCTCACCGGAGGTCTAGGCCCAACCGGTGTCATCCATCAGATCGCAGGGCAGCTGTTCGTCGACCGATTGAACGCATCGACCGGCCTCCTCGGGCGGCCTGTCGAGTGGAATCTCGTGGACGACGCCTCGGACGGGGCCAGGATCGCTGAGCTGTACGAACAGCTCATATCGCAAGACCAGGTCGACCTGATCATCGGTCCATACGCCACGCCCAACATCCTGGCGGCGATGCCAGTGGCGGAGCGACACGGCTATGTGCTGCCCCAGCACACGTCGGTGCTGGCTCCGGCCATGACCTATGCATGCCAGTTCCCGGGCTGGTCAATCGGTCCGGAACCAAACGTGTTCATCCCGAACCAGCTGGCTGATGCCCTCGACAGCCTGGGTGGGTCGGTCAGCACAGTGGGTCTGGTCACCAATGAGGGCGGCTCCACCAGCTTCGTTAGCTATGGCCCTGCCGACAATCCCGATGTCCCGGCGACGGATACCATTCTTCCCGAGCGGGGCTACGAGATCGTCGCCGACATCCCCTATCCCATCGGGAACACCGAATGGGGATCGGTGGCCACCGATCTGCAGGATGCCGATCCCGACATCGTCGTGATCAATGGTCTCGGACTCGAGGCCAACGGTCTGATCGAGGCGATGAACCAGATTGGCTTCGACCCCCCGATGGTCTTCGCCCTGTTCCCGGCACCGGGGGCGGTGCTGAGCCTGGGCGACCTCACAGACGGAGTCGTCTCGGTCTCGATATTCGAGCCTAACGAGCCGATCCTGGCCGACATGGACCCCGAGGCGCGGGAGATCACCGAGGAGTTCTCGGCAAGAGTCGAGGAAGCAGGGCTTCCCTACACCGCCTTCGAGACCCAGGCTGCGGCCTCCTGGAACACCTGGGAGATCCTGACCCAGGGAGTAGAAGGAGCAGGTTCGCTCGACCAACAGGCGATCTGCGACTACTTGCACGAGAACGGGGCCGACCTGACCTTCACAGGCCATGTCGACTTCGATCCCGAGGTCAACAACTACTGGCCAACGACGCAGGTGCTCAAGCAGGTCCAGGGTGGCGAGTGGGTCGTCGTCTGGCCCGAGGACAGCGCCGTCTCCCCGCTACAGGGCCCGGCGGGCTGATAGAGAAGCGACATCACCCACACGAACGGGCCGTCCAGCGCACGGTGGGCGGCCCGCTCATTTTCGCGACCATGGGCGGGAAGGCATCGAGTTGAGTGAGCTTCAGGCCGCCATCTTCGGCGCCCTGGGCGGCAGCCTGTTCGGCCTCATGGCCCTCGGTCTGTCGATGGGGTGGGGGTTCCTCAAGAACATAAACCTCGCCCATTTCGCCATGATCCTTCTCGGCGGGTATCTCACCGTGGACCTGGCAACCAATCTGGGAATGAGCCCGGTGGCCACCATCGTGATCACCGCGCCGCTGCTGTTCCTGGTCGGGGCGCTGGTCCAGGCCGGGTTCGAGAGATTCGACGTTTCCGAGTTCAACTCGCTACTCATCAGTTACGGCCTGCTCATCATCACAGTGCAGGTGGTGACCAACATCTGGACCGCCGATTACCAGAGGATGGCTCCGGACGTGAACCCGCTGGCAGCCGAGTCGTTGCGTATCGGGCCCTTTGTCTTTCCCGCCCCGACCCTGCTCGCCGCTGCATTCGCAGTGGCATTGGTGGTCCTGGCCCAATTCGTGCTGGAGAAGACCTATGCCGGACGGGCGCTACAGGCCTTCGGCCAGGATCGCCAGATCGCCTCGGCGTTCGGGATCGACCACAGGATGCTTGGAGTGCTGCTCGCCGGGGCCTCCGGGGCCAGCGCCGCCATCGCCGGAATGCTGATCGCAGTGGGTGAGCCGCTGATCCCCTTCTCTCCGTTCGAGTGGATCGGCAGGGTGTTCGCCATAGTGATCCTCGGCGGGATCGGGAACGTAAAGGGCACCCTCTACGCCGGGCTCCTGGTGGGTGCGGTGTCAGGGGTGGTGGCATTGGCATGGGGTCCTTCGGCGTCGCCACTGGTGGTGTTCTCACTGGTGGTGCTGGCGCTGGTGTTCCGACCCCAGGGCCTCTTCCCACGGAAGGCAGGCCACTGATGAGACACGACAGAGGCTGGATAGCCCTGGCCGCCATCGGCGTCGGTTTGTTCCTGGTCCCGGTGCTGTGGGAGGTCACCGATTTCGCCGTCTTCTATCTGGTGTTCCTCTCCGGCATCCTGTTCTGGGTGGCCCAGGCCACCAGTTGGAACATCCTCTCCGGCTACAGCGGGTACTTCAGCTTCGGACAGGGAGCCTTCTACGGGGTCGGCGTCTACACGATGGCCGTCCTCTTCGGCCGTCATGGGTGGAACTGGCTCCTGGTGATCCTGATCGGCGGGGTGCTGGCAATGCTCCTCGGATTGGGAATTGGCGCTCTCGCCTTCCGCCTCAGCTCTCTCAAGGGCGAGATCTTTGCCCTGCTCACCCTGGCCTTCCCTTTCATCCTCGCCGGCATCGTCCGTCTGTTTGACGCGATCGACGGCGGTCAGGGAGTCGTGGTCCCGGTCCCGTCGTTTCCCGAACTCCTGGCACCCTTCCAGAAGTTCTACTTCGTGCTCAGCTCAGCGGTGGCCCTTCTCGCCCTGACTGTTGCCTATCTGATGCATCGGACCAGGTATGGGTGGGCCCTATTTGCCATCCGTGACGACGAGGCGGCAGCCGAAGGTCTGGGAGTCCCCACTTTCTTCCACAAGATGATCGCCATCGGTGCCAACGGGCTGATCGGTGGCCTGTCAGGAGCCGTTGTCGCCCTCAACTTGGGATTCGTCAGTGTCGAGGGGACCTTCAACCTCACCGTGCCCCTGTTCGTGATCGTGATGAGCGTGCTCGGGAGTCGCAACCACTGGGCGGGGCCGTTGCTGGGGGCGGTCTACATCCACACCCTCCAGAACCAACTGGCATCCGGCGGGTTCGAGGGTTGGAGCCTGATCGTGCTCGGGGTGATCCTCGTCCTGCTGATGTTGCTGGCACCGGAAGGCCTCATGGCGCGTTTCACACGTAGACCCGCGCTCGCAGGCGGCGTGTTCGTAAGCGTCCTGGTCGGGCTCGGGCTCCTGAGAGTCTGGGGCGACCCTGTCAGTTGGTTGGCGGCGGCACTGGGAGCCACCGCCGTCGTTGCGTTCCTCCCCGGCGGGAGCGCTCGAGTGCCGGGACTCGTGACCGCAGGGATGATGACCGGCGACGAGGGCGACCCTCTCGACGTGACGTCGATACCTCCGTCGGACGGCAGCGACGGCCCCCTCTTGGTGGCTACCGATGTCGCCAAGAATTTCGGCGGAGTGAAGGCGCTCCGAGGAGTGTCGATGAGTGTGGTGAAAGGGGAGCTGGTTGGTTTGGTCGGCCCCAACGGTTCGGGGAAGACCACCCTGGTGAACATCGTCTCGGGAGCCTTTTCTCCTACCTCGGGGGCGATCCTCCTCAACGGCACCGAGATCGTCGGGTCCAGACCGCACCGAATCGCACATCTCGGCATTGCTCGGACCTATCAGATTCCCCGTCCCTTCAGCTCGCTGACAGTTCGGGACAACGTCGCCGTGGCCATCATGTTCGGTCGTGAACCTCGGAGGCTGGGGGCCTCCCGTCAGGCAGCCGGGGAGTACCTCGACCTGGTGGGCCTCGGTCGGCTCGCCGACGCCCTGCCCGGGCAAGTGAACCTCCACGAGCGACAGCTGCTCGAGATGGCCAGAGCGATCGCCACCAAACCCGGGCTGCTGCTCCTCGACGAGGCCATGGCGGGGCTCAACCCTGTCGAGATCGACAATGCTGTCGAGGTGGTCCAGCGCATACGGGCCTCCGGGGTGAGCATCGTCCTGGTGGAGCATCTGTTACGGGTGGTCAACCAGCTCGCCACCCGGATCGTGGTTCTAGACCAGGGGATAGTGCTCGCCGAGGGAGACCCCGGACTTGTGATGAAGGACCCGGCGGTGGTCAAGGCATACCTGGGAAGGCAGGCCGATGCTCCGGGTGACTGACCTCGACGTCTACTACGGCGATGCGCAGGCCCTTTGGGACATTTCGCTCACCGTCACCGACGCCGAGGTGGTGTCCATCGTCGGGTCCAATGGCTCGGGCAAGTCCACCCTGGTGAACACGATCATGGGGATGCTCGTCCCCCGGCGGGGCCGGATCATCCTCGACGATGTCGACATCACGGACATGCCCGGCCACCGAATGTGCCGTGCCGGGGTGGCCATCGTGCCGGAGGGCCGACGCCTCTTTCCTGCCATGACCGTTCGGGACAACCTGGACCTGGGAGCGTTCAACCCGGCAGCGCGGGCACGACATGCCGAGTCCCTCGAATGGGTTCACACACTGTTCCCACGCCTGGCCGAGCGGCGGGCTCAAGTCGCCGGCAGCCTGAGCGGTGGCGAGCAGCAGATGCTCGCCCTGGGTCGGGCGCTGATGGCACAGCCGTGGCTGTTGCTCATGGACGAGCCGTCCCTTGGGCTAGCCCCGGTAGTGGTCGACGAGGTGTTCGATGCCATCGAAACCGTAAATGGAGAAGGGGTCAGCATCGTCCTCGTCGAGCAGAACGTGCAACGGGCGCTCGATATCTCATCGCGGGCCTACCTGCTCGCTGAGGGACGGATCGTGTTGGAGGGCGACGCCAAGGAGATGGCGCAGAATCCCGAAGTCAGGCGGGCGGTACTCGGAGTCTGAGCCACGAGGCAACCAGGGAGACGGAAGTCTCAGGCTGAGACACTTTTGCAGGAAACCACACTATATAGACCCGTATCTGGGGTCCCCCAACCCAAATCGCCCGGTTTTTGGCGCTCTGAGGTGGGCTGGAGTGTTGACAGAGGGTTGTTTCTCTTGGATACTCTACGAAATGGAGCGGGTTCCTGCTGATCGGCCTTTGCTGCGTGGCATCAATCGTGCCGTGGTGTTGCATGAGGTTCGCCAACGCGGGCCTCTGAGCCGAGCTGACATCGCCAGGGCCACCGGCCTTTCGACCGCCACTGTCGGCGCGATCATTTCAGAGTTGTTGTCTTATGGGTTGGTAGCTCAGGCGGACGGGTCGCCCGGGGGGCGGGGAAGGCCGGCGACACCGGTGAGGTTTTTGCCGTCGTCGTTCCAGGTGGTGGGAATCAAGCTGATGGAGGACCACCTGGTTGGCGCGGCGACCAATCTCGATGCCGAACCGTTGACTGAGGGTGAAGAGCCGCTGGCGGGTTCCGAGCCCCACCAAGTGGTGGAGGCGGCGACCGCGCTGGTAGACCGGCTTCTCGACCAGGCCGGGTTGGATCACAGCTGGCTCCTCGGTGTCGGGATCGGCATGGCCGGCATCGTCGACAGCGCGGAGGGATTGTGCCGGCATTCTCCGTTCTTTGGATGGCGTGACGTTCCCTTGGCGGCGATGGCGGCGGAGGCGATCGGAGTTCCGGTGAAGCTGGAGAACGATGTCAACACCCTTGCTCTGGCGGAGCGGTGGTTCGGAGTGGGCCATGACATCGACAACTTCGTCCTGGTCACCCTGGGCCGTGGTATCGGCCTCGGCGTCGTCAGCGAAGGGCGCCTCTATCGGGGGGCGCGGGGCGGGGCGGGAGAGTTCGGCCACACCGTGGTGGATGGAAACAGCCGACCCTGTCCCTGCGGCAACATCGGCTGTCTCGAAGCCAACATTGCAGAGCCTGCACTGTTGGACGCAGCGCAGACGCTGGTCGGTGCGAAGGAAACTGCTCCTGGCACCATCGCTGATGTATACCGGCTTGCTGAGCACGATCCGAGGCTGCATCAACTGCTGGCGCAGGCGGGACGGAGCTTGGGTCGTGGCCTGGCCAACGTCGTCAACTTGTTCGCCCCTGAACTCGTGATTTTGAGTGGGGAGGGGATCCGAGCCGGCGAGCCGATGCTTGCAGCGATGAGCGAGGAGCTATCGCTCAGCGTCTTCCCGGGTCTGAAGGACAGTTTCGACCTTGCCATCGAACCGCTGCCGGACGCGGCCTGGGCGCGGGGTGCGGCCAGCCTGGTGCTCGGCGACCTGTTCGACTTCCCGGTCCAGGCTGGCGCCGAGGGGATGTGGCCCCGCGAGATCTCTTCGTGAACCCATAGGGCGACCGCCCAACGACTGAGAAGAAAACAAGAACAGGAGGAGGACAAGTGAAAGGACGAAGCAGAGCACGGGGGAGGCACATCGCCTTCCTGATAGTCGTCGCCCTGGTGGTCGCTGCGTGCGGCGACAGCGGTGACGCCGGGGACACTACGACGACTGGTGGAGCCCCGGCGTCCACGACGACAGTGGCCGACGCGACCACTACCACTGGAGCAGCACCGGTCGAGGAAGCTACGATCACGTACTGGCACACGATGAGCGAACCGGAGACTGAGCAGCTGTCGGCTGTGGTGGCAGCCTTCGAAGCCGCCAACCCCGGTGTCACCGTGGAGACAACACGCTACGCCTACGACGATTTCAAGGCAGCGTTGACGACTTCGCTGGCTGGCGGCGAAGCTCCGGACACGGCTCGCCTCGACATCATCTGGGTTCCGGAGTTCGCAGAGTTGGGCGCACTCTTGGCCCTCGACGAAGAGCTCGAGAGTTTCGACGCGATTGCCTCGGCTACCTTCCCAGGCCCCTTGGCGACCAACCATTGGGAAGGCCACTACTACGGCCTGCCTCAGAACACCAACACCCAGGTTCTGTTGTGGAACCGGGAGGTGTTCGAGGCCGCCGGTATCACCGAACCACCGGCGACGCTGACCGAGTTCGCCGAGGTGGCGTGTGCTGTGACCGACTCTGGGGCGGGCGTCTACGGCTTGGGAATGGGAGGCACCTACTTCTGGGCACCGGCCCCGATCTTCTACAGCATGGGCGGGAGTGTCGTCGACGAGGCGGTCACCACGGCAAGCGGATATGTCAACGGAGCGGAGAGTGTGGCTGCGTTCGAGCTGCTAACCGGCCTCTATGAGGACGGGTGTCTCTCGCCGAGCATTCTTGGAGGCGGGGTCGGCACCGCCGAAGGTCACGCCACCGGCGCCTATGCCACCATCATGGACGGTCCATGGATGGTTGACATCTACCGGGGCGACTTCCCCGACTTCGAGGTCAACTTCTCCCTGATCCCGACCGGGCCTGACGGGGCAACCTCGTCTGTCGTCGGCGGGGAGAACGTGGTCGTCTTCGCCGACACCGCCAGCAAGGATGCGGCTCTGGTCTGGACAGAGTTCTTGTTGTCGGAGGAGTCACAGCTCCTAATGGCCGAGGTCGGCGTGATCCCAACCCTTTCCGAGCTGGCCGGAGGCTCGGCGCTGCCGGAGTACTTCGGGGTGTTCATGAACCAGCTCGAGACCGCTCAGGCTCGAGTCCCCCACCCTCGCTGGGGCGACATGGACACTGCCATCAACGAGGCTTTCCAACGGATGCTCCAAGGAGACCAGACACCGCAGGAAGCTCTCGACCAGGCAGCCGACGAGATCAACGCTCTGCTGCAGTGAAGGAGACGCCTGCCGATCCCGCGCTTCTCGCACGGCGGGAACGGCAAGGCGGTTCGGATCAGAGGTCCGAGAGACCGGTGGGTGGGTCGACGAAAGCCGGCCCACCCATCGGCCGAAGCAGGCTCCGCAAGCTCGGCGTCGCTCTGCTCTTCCTGCTTCCCGGGCTTGTCGTCTTCTTCACGTTTGTCCTCGGGCCGATGGCGTATTCGCTTCGTATCAGCTTCTTCGACTGGAACATCATCCACCCAGAAACATCTGAGTGGGTCGGATTCGCCAACTACACCCGCGCCCTCAACGACCCGAAATTCGGGCGGGCCGTCGCCAACACACTTGCCTACACGGCAATAACCGTGCCGGCGCAGATAGTCCTCGGGACCGGGATCGCAATCCTGTTGAACAAGGCGATCAGGGGCCGGGTCCTCTACAGGGTGCTCTACTACCTGCCCGTGGTCACCCCTTGGGTGATAGTGGCGCTGCTTTTCAAGTTCTTGTTCATCGGGCAGGGCGGACTCGTCAACCATGTCCTCCGCAACGTTCTCGGGGTGATCGACCAGGATGTCCTCTGGCTCGCCGATCCCATCCTCATATTCGCGCCGATCATCACCTTGGGGATTTGGAAGGGGCTGGGCTGGACTGCGGTCATTGTCCTCGCCGGCCTCCAGACGATCCCCGTGGAGTTGGAGGAGGTCGCCAAAGTCGACGGCGCCACCGCCTGGAACCGGTTCCGTTACATCACAGTGCCACTGCTCCGACCCACCCTCGTCTTCCTGCTGGTGGTGTTGGTGGTCGGGGGTCTCAACGCCTACGTGTCGAACCTGTTGATCACCGACGGTGGCCAGCCATTCGGCGAAACCCACTTCGTCCTCACCTTGATGTACCAGGAGACCTTCGACCGTCTCGACTTCGGTTACGGAGCGTCGATCTCCTACCTGCTCACCGCCCTCGTCTTCGTGATAAGCGTGGTTCAACTTCGTCTGCTGAGGAGAAAGGTCGACCTGTGACCACCGCCAGGACCCGACGTCGCGTCAACAGGACCGCCACCCACATCCTTCTCGCGGTTGGAGCGGCCCTGGTGATCCTGCCGTTCCTGTTCATGACCTCAACATCGCTCAAATCCCAGACCCAAGTACTCGAATACCCGCCTCGGCTCCTACCCACCGACCCGACCCTGGACAACTACACCGAGGTGCTCACAGGCGAACAGTTCGGGGTTTACTTCGCCAACAGCTTGATCGTGGCGGTGGCTGCCACCGCAATTACCCTCGTCATCTCGTCGCTGCTCGCCTACGCCTTCGCCCGTCTCGACTTCCCAGGCAAGGAGCCGATCTTCTACGGACTGCTGGTCGGAATGATGATCCCACCGGTGATGCTGATCATCCCCCAGTTTCTCATCGCCCGACAGCTCGCCCTGCTCAACACGCTCACCGGTCTGATCGTCATCTACGTCACCATGAACCTGGCCCTGCAGACTTTCCTCCTCCGAGGCTTCTTCGAGGACGTCCCCCGGGAGCTGGAGGAGGCCGCGATCATCGACGGAGCCGGACCGGGGACCATCCTGTGGCGTGTCATCCTTCCCCTCTCCCGAGCTGGTCTGGCAGTGGTGGCCATCTTCACATTTCTCTACGCCTGGGACGAGTTCCCCTGGGCGCACGTCGCCATCCAGGAGACCTCGAAACGGACCCTGCCGATCGCCATCGCGCTGTTCCACGGCCAACACGCCACCCAGTGGGGAAAGGTCTTCGCCGCCTCGATGATCGCCCTCATCCCCATCGTCTTGCTCTTCGTGTTCCTCCAGCGCTATTTCATCAGGGGCATCTCCACCACCGGGATCAAAGGCTGATCATCACCATGGTCGATGTCTACCCCATCCGCGGAACACACACCCCAGGCGAGCAGGTCGAACTTTCGGTCACTAGCGACACCGGGGGGCTCATCCGAGCATCGATCACCCATCTCGACCGGACCGTGGCCACCCTGGAAAAACCCACCACCGGGTCGTTGACCACACTCAACTGGAATCCCCCCGGTAAAGCATCCCGAGGCTACGGGGTCGACGTCGAGCTCGTCGACGACAACGGCGGACAGATCGGCGAGGCGAGCACCGCCTTTGACGTGGCCGACGATTGGACCCGGTTCCCACGCTACGGGTTCCTCAGCGACTTCCCTCCCGATCGTAATGATTGGACCGAGACCATCGGCACCCTCGCCCGCTACCACCTCAACGCACTCCAGTTCTACGACTGGCAATACCGCCACGACGATCTGGTCGCACCCACCGACGTCTACACCGACCCCCTCGGACGCACCCTGTCCCTGACCACCATCAGAAAGGCCATCGACGCGGCCCACGCTGGGGGAATGGCGGCGATGGCCTACGTCGCCATCTACGCAGCGTCCGTCCGGTTCTGGCAACAAAGACTGGAGTGGGCCCTCTACGACGAGACAGGAGAGCCGTTGTCCTTCGGTGAGGACTTCCTCGGGCTAATGAACCCGACCCGACCAAGCCCATGGGCAAAGCACCTGCTCGAGCAATGCGGTCAGGCCCTCGATGCGGGGTTCGACGGTATCCACATCGACCAGTACGGCGAACCACGGACCGGGTTCGACGCGGCCGGCGGCAAAGTCGACCTACCCGCGGCGTTCGCCGACTTCATCGCCGAACTCAAGACCCACCATCCCCACGCATCGACCACGATGAACGCGGTCAAGAACTGGCCCATCCAAGCTTTGGCCCAGTCATCCCAAGACTTCGTCTACATCGAGCTTTGGCCCGACACCCCCACCTACCAGCAGGTACTCGACATCGTCCTCCGGGCGAGAAGCCTCTCCGACAAGCCCGTGGTCGTGGCCATCTACTTGCCCGCCGACCAGACAGCCAACGTGACCACCCTCGACGCCATCCTCACCGCCGCCGGGGCCTGGCGGATCGAGCTCGGCGAGCAAGGCCGGCTCCTCACCGACCCCTACTTCCCCAACCACCAGGCGATCCCAAGCCCCCTTGCCACCTCTATCCGCCGTCACAACGACTTCGCCGTCAGATACCTCGAGCTGTGCGGACCACCCGCCCACCATGAGCAGACAATCACCGCCGCGACACCCGAAGGAACCCACGCCGTGACACGAAGCAGCGGCCGTCGCACCGGCGTCAGCCTGGTCAACATCGCCAATCTGACCACCCGGTGGGACCAGGCCCACCCTGCGCCGCCACCCCACCAGGATCTCGAGGTGGTCATCGCAGGCAGCACCAGGGTCGACACCGCCTGGTACGCCACACCCGAACAACCGACCTCTACCCAACTGGCCGTGTCCCCTCACGGCGACGGCTTCCGGGTCGAGGTGCCCCGCCTCGACCGGTACGGGCTGATCTGGTTCGAGACCAAAGAGGAACGGCGATGACCGACCTGGTAGCCCGCAGCATCAGCTTGATCCTCGACAACCAGGCAGCCAGCGGGGCCTATCCCGCCGCAGTCGACTACCCCACCTATCGAGACTGCTGGTTCCGCGACGGCTCCTACATCGCCTACTCAATGGACCTCACCGGCCACCCCGAAAGCGCGTCACGGTTCCACCAGTGGGTCGCAGACGCCGTCCTCCGACGAGCCGACACCGTCGACAAGGCGATCGAGCACCAACGCAACGGAGTACCACTCGACTCCGCCGACCTGCTTCACACCCGATACACCCTCCAAGGCCAAGAGAGCGACACCGACTGGCCCAACTTCCAACTCGACGGACTCGGAACCTGGCTGTGGGCGCTACGAGAACACCACCAGACAGTCGGCGAAGCCATACCTGGTAAGCGGGCCGAGGCCGCAGACCTGGTCACCCGATACCTCACCGCCCTATGGGAGCACCCCTGCTACGACTGCTGGGAAGAGTTCCCCGACCAGATACACACCCACACCCTCGCCGCGATCCACGGTGGACTCACAGCCGACCAGGTCCTATTCGACCGTGACCACACCCAGACACTCGACTCGATCCGAGAAGTCATCCTCCGAGACGCCGTCATCGGCGGCCACTTCACCAAGTACCTGGGCCACGACGACATCGACACCTCACTCGTAGGCCTCGCCACCCCCTACCAGGTAGTCGACGCCAACCACCCCGCCTTCCTCCGCACCGTCCACCTCATAGAAACCCGGCTCCGACACAACGGCGGCGGGCCCCGCCGATACCCAACCGACACCTTCTACGGCGGCGGCGAATGGGTCGTCCTCGCCGGATGGCTCGCCTGGCACCATGCACAGGCCGGCAACGACGCCGCAGCGCACCAACTGCGTGACTGGATCGAAGCCCAAGCCGACCCCGCCGGCAACCTCCCCGAACAAGTCCCCCACCACCTCAACGCCCCCGACCGGCATCAAGAATGGGTCGACCGCTGGGGACCCATCGCCCAACCTCTCCTCTGGTCCCACGCCAACTACCTCATCGTCAAGCACCACATCAAGGGCGCGTGACGCAGATGACCAGAAAGAAAGAAACAAGTCCTGACCAGGTGAGACGTGGCATTCGGCGCAGCCCCCACACTTCGGTTCGGCCCCAGAGCGAACGGGCACGACCGGCGAGCTGCCGAATGATCCTGCGGTAAGATCGGCCAGGACGGTGCCAGGATTTCCTGCACACCGTGAGACACGCCAAGACGACGACTTAGCCCTCTGACCAGGGTAAACGCACAATCTGCGGGTGTAGTTCAATGGTAGAACACGAGCTTCCCAAGCTCGGGGCGAGGGTTCGATTCCCTTCACCCGCTCCATGAATTGGCATACACGAGGCAGTGCCCAATCGCTCGGGGCGAGGGTTCGATTCCCTTCACCCGCTCAACAATGATCTTCTCTGACCGGTCCATTCGGGAAGCCATCGAATCGGGTCTGATCCAGATCGACCCCTACGAGCCTTCCTTCGTCCAACCCTCGTCGGTGGACCTCCGGGTGGGAAACGGGTTCCGGGTCTTCGTCAACCACCGCTACAGCCAGATCGATCCCCGGGCTCCCCAATCGGACCTGACCCAGTTGGTCGAGGTGGACCCCGAGGAGGCGTTCATGCTCCACCCCGGGGAGTTCGTCCTCGGCTCCACCCTGGAGCGGGTCAAACTCGGCGACGATGTGGTGGCCCGTCTCGAGGGTAAATCCTCGTTAGGGCGTCTCGGCCTGCTCATCCACTCCACCGCCGGGTTCATCGATCCCGGGTTCGAGGGTCACATCACCCTCGAGCTCTCCAACGTGGCCACCCTTCCCATCGCCATCTACCCGGAAATGAAGATCGGCCAGATCTCCTTCTATCAGATGACCACTGCCGCCGACTTTCCCTACGGCTCACCCGAGCTGGGCTCGAAGTACCAGGGCCAGAGTGGGCCCACCGCCAGCCGCTCCCATCAGGATTTCGACCGGTCGGACGCGGACTAGCGCGAATGCGTATAGTTCGATTTGGGCCCGTTCTGCTCGACCCAGGGGGTTCGGGAGGTACAGACTTGGCTCAAGGCGCCACGCCCTATTGAGTCCCCCCTCAGAAGCTTCCCCGGCTTCACAGGGCAAGTGGCAACCCCTCCAAAATGCGGCGACCCCTTGGGTCGCCGCGAGCTGGGCTCAGCCGCTCCTGTTTCCCCGCTTGTAGTTGCCGGTCACCCGCGCCATCAACTGCTGCGGATCCTCGGTCGCGACACGTTTCAGGAACTTCTTGGCTGCCCCGGCGCGGAGGATGGTCACCACGGCACCGTGATGGCTGATCGCCACCTCCCCCGACTTTCGGGCGTGATACGAAAACCCGAGGTCGGCCGCCAACGCATCTTCCCGGCTCAGGTCACGTCCCGGCCCAGATTGGCGAAGCGGGTGAACTCGGGCTGGAAGGTCATCTCCACGGTTCCGGTCGCCCCGGAGCGGTGCTTCTCGATGATCAATTCGGCGATCCCCTTCTTCTCCTGATCCTCGGGGTGGTAGTACTCGTGACGGTAGACGAACATCACCACGTCCGAGTCCTGCTCGATAGCGCCACTTTCGCGAAGGTCGGAGAGACGAGGGCGTCTGTTCTCCCGGGACTCCACCGAGCGATTGAGCTGAGAGACGGCGATGATCGGAACTGCGAGCTCCTTCGCCAGGTTCTTCAGGTTCCTGGTTATCTCCGAGATCTCCTGTTGACGATTCTCTCGAGTCGACGCCTGCAGCAATTGGAGATAGTCGACTATGACCAGGGACAGCCCGCGCTTTCGCTTTAGACGCCGGCATTTGGCCCGGATGTCGGTCACCGTGACCAGCGAGGAGTCGTCGATGAAAATCGGCGCCTTGTACATCTTGCCCGCGGCATCCACCACCCGCTGCCAGAGGGGCCCCAGTTGGCCGTTGCGAAGCTTCTTGGAGTCGACCTGTCCCACCGAGGACAGGATCCTCTGCACGATCTCCTCCTTGGACATCTCCAGGGAGAAGAGGGCTACCGGCTCGCCCTTGGTGGCGACGTTGGTGGCGATGTTCAGGGCGATGGCCGACTTGCCCATGCCCGGTCTTCCCGCAATCACCACCAGATTCGCGGGCTGGATCCCGGCCAGCTTCGAGTCGAGGTCGACGAACCCGGTGGCGAGCCCGTTGATCTCCGACCCCCGTTGTTCGAGGGCCTCGATGTGCTCCAGGACGTCACTGAACAGCGGGCCGACCTCGAGCAGGGTCTGTGAGCTGCGTCGCTCGGCGACACCGAGCACCGTCTGCTCGGCACGGTCGAGGACGATCGCGATCTCCTCGTCGATGTTGAAGGCGACCTCGGTGACCGACGCCCCGGCCCGGATCAGCTCCCGCCGTTTGCCGTGCTCCTCGACGATCCCTGCGTAGTAGATGATGTTGGAGGTGGAGGGGACGATGTCGACCAGACGGGTCAGGTAGTTGACCCCGCCGACCTTCTCCAGCTCACCACGGCGACGAAGCTCCTCGGAAACCGTGACCGCGTCGATTGCCTGGTTGCCGTCGAACAACTGTCGCATCGCCTCGAAGATGGCTTGATGGGCCGGAACGTAGAAGTCCTCGGGATGGAGCCGGTCCATCACCTCGTTGACCGCATCCTCGGACAGCAGGACCGCCCCGATCACCGACTCCTCCGCCTCACGTGAGTGTGGTGGGCTCCGGTAACCGGGCCTCATCTCGGTCTGTTCGGTCAAGCCGCTCATCTACCCTCTTCTACCAACGCCGTGTGACAGTTTTCGCGAACCGACGCGTCAAACCCTGACGAGAAGGGGGAAGATCGGCCAGCTTTGGGAAGCGAGAGGAACTTAGACCACCGTTACACCGCATTCCAAAAGGCCGCGAAACACTGTCAAAAGGCGCGAAAACCGTCGTTGGAGACCGCGAAAACGGCTCTAGGTGGGAACCGCCCACGCCTAATTGGGAGCCACAGGGGTCATATACGGCCCTGTGGCTCCCAATTACGAGGGGCTAGACGCGGGGATGACGTCGAGGATGAGGGGAAACTCGACCTGGGGATGGAGCTTGATCTGGATCTCGTGGAGGCCGATCGCCTTGATCGGGGCCGGAAGCAGCACGGTGTCGCGCTCCAGCTCGAGCCCGGTGAACCGCCTGATCCCCTCGACCACGTCGTGGACCGAGATCGATCCGTACAACCTGCCTTCGTCACCGGCCTGGGCGGCAAGCACCACCCTGGTCCCCACCAATTGGGTGGCGAGATTCTCGGCCTGCTCCCTGGCCCGTTGCTCGCTCTCGATGCGGGCCTCACGGGTGGCCTCGGCCTGGGCCAGCGAGCCCTCACTGGCTTTGACCGCCTTCTTCCTGGGGAGCAAGAAGTTGCGGGCGTAACCCTCGGCGACGTCGACCACGTCACCACGTTTGCCGAGCTCGTTGACGTCAGAGATGAGGATCAGCTTCATCTGGTGCTCAGGTAGGGGAGGAGGGCCATCTCGCGGGCACTCTTGATGGCGACCGCCACCTCACGCTGGTGACGCGGGCAGTTGCCGTTGACCCGACGACCCCGGATCTTTCCCCGGTCGGATATGTACTTGCGAAGGACCGAGACGTCCTTCCAGTCGATGAACTCGACCCTTGCCTTACAGAACGCACAGGGCTTGGGACGACCCCGGCGCACTTCCATCCCACGACGCCGCTTGGGCCGTGGGTTGTTGGTGGATTTGCGTGCCATCTATCTGGTAACTCCTGAAATCAGAACGGAGCTTCGTCGGGCCCGTAGCTGTCACGGGCGACCGGAGCCGGAGGAACGTCGCCTTCCTTGGCGGCAGCGAAATCACCGCCGCCGGAGCGCGCCGTCTTGTTGACCGTGGCCGTGGCCCAGCGCAGAGAGGGACCGATCTCGTCGATTTGAACCTCGACGACGGATCGCTTCTCGCCCTGGTCGGTCTCCCAGGTCCGCTGCTCGAGCCGGCCGGTCACGATCACCCGGGCGCCCTTTTGCAGCGACTCGGCGGCCGATTCGGCTTGCTCCCTCCACACGGTGCCGGTGAAGAAGCTGGTGTCTTCCTGCCACTCACCGTCGTTGCCCCGCCACCGGCGGTTGACCGCCATGCGGATCTTGGCCATGGCCACACCCGAAGGGGTGAAGCGCAGCTCCGGGTCGTCGACCAGGTTGCCGATGAGTGTGACGTTGTTCGACATT
>DATDPT010000143.1:0-9462 GCA_035292605.1 Acidimicrobiia bacterium | reverse complement strand
GTCAACGGCCGCGACGTTGATGAGCTAGAGGGTCATCTTCGCGACCAGATCGCCGAGCTGGATGCACTCGGCCTCACAGCCGATGAGGCGTTCCTGGTTGCCGTGAAGCGTATGGGGGACGTCGACACCCTGACTCGGGAGTTCGCACGCGAGCACAGCGACCGACTCTGGAAGCAGCTCGTCCCGAGAAACGACGACGAACCAGCGCCCCCGTCCAACGGTGGGTTCGAGGCGCTCGCCTTCGCCCTGGCTGCGGCCGTCGCGGTCCAGGTCGCACGCCTCGCTGCTCAGTTCCCCGAAGAGGAACCAGGGTGGCTGCTGCGGAACGCCAGTTTGTTCGTGTTTCCGTTCCTCGCCGCGTACTTCGCCATCCGACGGCATTTCGATACCAGACGATGGGTGCTGACGGCTGCGCCGTTTGTGCTCGCTGCGCTGGTGGTCAACCTCTACCCGTTCGGTGCGGGCTCGGACACCGAGGTCTTCGCGTCGAGGATCTCAGACACCGAGCTGCTCGTCGCGCTCTATCTGCCTGTCGTGTTGTGGTTCGCTGTCGCCTACCCGTACATGCGCGGCACGCTCCGATCCCATGAGCGGCGTATGGACTTCGTCCGTTTCACCGGGGAGTGGGTCATCTACTACGTGCTTATTGCGCTCGGTGGCGGGGTGCTGGTTCTGCTCACGGTGCTGATCCTCGAGCCGATCCGGACCGACCTTCCGCAGTTGGTCTTCGAGTGGGTGGTGCCTTCGGGTGCGGCCGGTGCGGTGATCATTGCGGCGTGGCTCGTGGAGTCCAAGCAGCGGGTCGTGGAGAACATGGCGCCGGTGCTGACCATGCTCTTCACCCCCCTGTTCGCCGTGATGTTGACCGTCGCAGTGGCCACCTACGCGGTGTCCGGGGTCGCTGGAGCGTTCGACCGCGAGCTGCTGGGCGTCTTCGACGCTCTCCTGGTCGTCGTGCTGGGGCTGGTTCTTTACGCGATGTCCGCGCGAGAGCCCTCCCTACCGGCCGCGCTGATGGACCGCGCCCAACTCCTCGCTATCGCGAGCGCCCTCGTGCTCGACCTGATGGTGCTGGGCGCGATGGTGGACCGCATCGGTGATCTCGGGTTCACCCCGAACCGCGCTGCCGCCCTCGGCCTCAACCTGGTCCTGTTGGTGAACCTGGCCGGAGCCGCCTGGCTCTCGATGCAGTTTCTGAGGGGAGGGGTCACCTTCCACCGCCTTGAGCGATGGCAAACCTCCTACCTCCCCATCTTCGCCCTCTGGGCAGCGACTGTCGTCGCCTTCCTCCCCCCGCTCTTCGGCTTCACCTGAATCTATAAACGGGACGTGTCGTCGGGATCGAGCTGCACGAGGGTTCACCTTGATCACTGAATCTGATAATCTGATCTCATGCCAGATATCTCAGCCACTGAAGCAGCAAGACGCTTCTCCGATGTGCTGGACAGCGTCGAGCACGGTAACGAGCACTACACGATTATTCGGCGTGGCAAGGCCGTGGCACATCTCGAGCCGATCAACAAGGGCCGTGGTTCCGAGGTGAAGGAAATCCTGAAGCGTCACAGACCAGATTCAGCTTGGACAGAGGAACTCTCACGTCTCCGCGAGTTGGTTGAGATCGACAACAGATCATGAGTGTCGTGCTCCTCGACACCACTTTCCTGATCGACGCCGAGCGAGCAGACATCGATCGCGACGATCTGATCCACGAAGACGACGACGTGGCAATTGCTGCGATCACCGTCGCCGAATTGGTCGTAGGGGTCGAACTCGCATCCCAGCATGCCAAGGCCGACCGACAGGCCTACGTGGACGACATCCTCGCCTCGATTCCCGTCATTTCTTATGACCGGGATATCGCTTTCGAACATGCTCAGCTTCTGGTCGCAGTAAGGCAGACCGGGCGTCCCCGCGGCGCGCACGACTTGCTCATCGCGGCCACGGCTCGTGCCACAAACCGCACACTCCTCACCGCCGACGAATCAGCGTTTGCAGATCTACCGGGCGTGACCGTCCACCACTACCGAAATAGCCCGTAGAACTCGACTCCAGTTACCAAGCCTCTCCTCTCTACCCAGACCTGAAAGCCCTTCTCACAAAAGCCTTGGGACCTGAACAACTCTTGCGGGACGCGTTGGCCGACCTCGACGGGATTGACGAGGCATTCATATTTGGTTCCTGGGCCACCCCCGGCGTTGCTGCGCCTCAAGACGTCGATTTGATGGTGATCGGTGAACCCGACATCGGCCAGCTGTACGAAGCAGTCTCAACAGTTGACAGCCAGGTGGACCGGCCGATCAATGTTTCGGTTCGCTCCAAGGCTGAATGGGAAAGTGCGGACGGCGGTTTTGAGAGAACGGTGAAAGAACCGACCAAAGGTTGTGTTGGTATGAGCGATCTCGATGACCTGATCGCCAAACGGCTCATCGAACCCGTCGAGATCGACGAGCTGACGGGTCCGCAATGGATCGAAGACGCCAGACGTCATCTGCAGGCAGCGCAAGCAGTCGAGTCGATCGACCCGGCCGGCGCTTACATCCTCGCCTACGACACTGCCCGCAAGTCGGTCGCCGCGGTCCTGCTGATGACCGGGCACCGGGTCACAAGTCGCCCAGGGTCCCGTCAGGCGCTCGCACTATTCGCCAAGACCCTCGCCGAGGACGCTCACGAACCCGCCCTGGCACATGTCGACCGGCTTCGCCGCAACCGGAACCGCTCCGAATACGGATCGACAACCTTCGCTTCAGCCGAAGTGAAAGAGGCGATTCAAATTGCCGGCGCCATTCTCGATGCCTGCTCCAAACGCATCTAGGCGACGACCATGCAGAGTGACATCAAACGAGGTAGGGAAAAGACGGGTTGTGCCGTCTCTTCCAATGTATTACGTCTGGTGATACACTCGAGTCATGCCGCAAGCAGTATCAGTGCGACTCGATGAAGACGCTCTCAAGGCCCTCGCCCAGCTTGAAGCAACAGGGCTAACACGTTCTGAAGCGATCCGCATCGCATTGGTCGACGCGGCTTCACGACTACACGACCGTAAGGCCCTGGCGGCCGAGGTCGCTGCATTGGAAGCCGATGAAGCGGACCGCGCCGAGATGGCCATGGTCGCCGACCTGATGGAGAGTCTTCGTGCGCCGGGGTGACGTCTTTGCCCTCCGTCTCCCCAAGGGAGTGGGCCATGAGCAATACGGACGTCGTTTTGGAGTTGTCGTCCAGTCCGACACCTTCCTACCTCGCTCCGTGGTGTTGGTGGCGCCAACATCCACTAGCGCGAAACCAGCGTCGTTCCGTCCAGAGGTAGACGTAGAGGACACTCAGACACGAGTCCTTGTCGAGCACGTCGGAGCTGTGGACCTCAGCCGTCTAGGTGACCTCGCTGGGCATCTCACGCCGGAGAAGCAGTGGGGCGTTGACGCCGCCCTTCTTACCGTTCTCGGCCTCAACTGACAACGCCAGCCCAACGCAGGGCCTTTGGAAACGGGACGTGTCTAGGCCCATGAGTCGCAGGGACACCATCTCCACACCAGTGATCGTGTCAAACCGATGTCGGTTGAATCGAGTGGATGGACGTCGGTCCTGGCCTCATTCAGGCCAGGAGCTCGATCAACTCAGTCGCAGCGAGCATTCGGCGCGGTCGGCCCTTTCGCCTCCGGGCGAACGCCCGCTCGCTGAGGATCCCCGCTGTCTCAAGTCGTAGGAGCGCAGCATGCGCACTTTGGGGAGCAACTCCATAGCGACTGGCGACCGTCTGGCTATCCACGATTGGATAATCAGACAGATCCTCGATGACACGAACCGTCACAGATTCTCCGCGTGTGTCGACGCGCGTTTTGAATTCTTCAATCAACGCTGTGATCCGTTCGGAGATATCGGTCATCCAACCAACAGCTTCGATGACTCCCAGCGAGAAGAACTGGAGCCAGCTATCGACACCTCCGTCCTGGTAGGCACGCAAACCTTCGACGTACCGGTCGATGTCTTCAGCCCAAACGACTGACACGGGTATCGGAGACGGCAGAGTGAGTCGTCGACGGAGAAGTTGTTGAATTAGCAGTCGACCAACGCGCCCGTTGCCATCCGCGAACGGATGGATCACCTCAAAACGGGCGTGAGCAATCGCCGCGTGAGCCACGGGAGTGAGATCGGTACGAGTGCAGAAGGCGACCAAGTCGTCCATCAGAGCTGGGACTTCCTCCGGTCGCGGCGGGACGAACTCTGCGTTGCGAGGCCCCGCAGCGTCACCTCCTATCCAGTTCTGTCTGGTTCGGAAAGCACCAATCGTTTCGGCGGGCATCCTCGGATGTCCCGCCATCAGCTTCCGGTGCCAACGCAGGAGATCATCGGGTCCTGCTGGTATCTCAGTCTTCATCGCGTCGCGCAGCGCTGCGAGGTTGCTGATAACCCGACGCGCCTCCTCATCGTCGATCTCGGCTTCACCCGCGATCTCGGCTTCGAGAATCCGACGGGGACCCGGCCCTACGCCCTCGATCAACGAGGACGCACTCGATTCCGACCGATAGAGGACCGAGGCTATCCCGGCGACGGGAAGGGCCGGCACCGATCCAAGCGACCTCGAAGCCTCAGCAACAGCAAGTGCCGCGTCTGAAGAAGACTCGATCTCAGCGTCCGCGATGAGGCTCGCGTTGTACGGGAAGTATGGATACGTCCGTCCGAATTGGTCAGTCCATTTCAGGACCTGGGCTTCCATAACTCGGAGTTTATCAGGTTTATGAGTCCTTAGGCTGCTAAAAGAGGAGTCAGAACACTTTGTGAGCTGCCCGGCCTCACAGCCGCCCCCATTAGTCTCACGGGGATGGACAACAAACGGCGGGTGTTGACTGCCAAGGACATCTGGCGGCTCGCCCTTGCGATCATTGGGGTTGTCGCAATCGTCCAGCAGCTCCGGAAGCCACCGGATCAGAGAACGTGGAACGGGACGGTCGCCAACGTCGTGCCCTATGACTTCCGTGTACCGACATTCGAGCGGGTGCGGAACACGTACTGGAATCCGGAGGGTCCGGTCTTTTCCGGGAAGGTGTTCGGTGTTGGCTGGGCGCCGAACTTCGGAGTGCTGGCCAGGCTCTTCGGCAAGTAGCGCCCAGCAACGAGCGCGACGAGTCGGAAGCCGGGGAACGTGTCGCGACCGAGGCTCTGAGAAGAGCACTCGTCAAGGGACTGTCACATGGTGCGGCTGGAACCCGCCATCTGCTACTCGAAATGGAGCCCGGCCGGAGATGTGACGCGATCAACCAGAGGAGCGAACCCGGCCCACACCACAGCCGCCAGAACGATGGCCCCGATGTAGACCAGTCCGACCGAGCCCCAAGGCACATCTGGGCTGGTGCCCGCGGACACCGCGACAGCACTCCCAGCCGCCACCCCGAGCACGACACCGAGGCCCGCGGAGGCGATCAGCGGCACAGCCGACTCGAAGGCGAGGAGACCACGCAACTGACCGGGCAGGAGCCCCCCAGCTTTGAGGAAGGCGAACGCCTCACCCCGTTGCAGAAGATGGGAAGCGGTGCCCACCGCCATGCTGAAGGCGGCAACGACGAGGACCACGACAAGACCGATCGTGGCCAGGGTTCGGAACTCGATCGCTGCCGACTGCTGCTCGGTTTCGATCTCGGTCACGGTCCGCACCCAGGCAGTGGGGTGCTCCGACAGCACCCTGTTTCGCAGGGTCTCGACGTCGACCCCGTCGTTCATCACTGCGAGCACTTGACCCTCCGATACTTGGGAGAGGAAGGCGTCACTCAACAGGTCGGGGTCGATCACGACCGCCGCCGCATACTCCCCGCGGAACACGCCGGCTTCGTAGCGGACTGTCGTCTCTTCCCCGAGCTCGCTCATCGGCGGCGACGATGACACGACGAGCGTGGCCCCAGAGGCCAGACCCTCGTCGAACGCGACCAGCACGCCTGACGTGCAGTCGTCGACCACCAATCCGACCACCTCGGCGAGGTCGTCGCAGTCGGCGATCACCCCGAGGCCCATCCAGTCCCCTGACTCGGTCCGGACCTCGGCCAGACCCAATCTCACCGTCGCTTCCACATCCGGGCGTCGCATCAGTGAGTCGGCGACCGCCGGCAACTCCGCCGGAGTCGCCTCCACAACCAGGGTCTCGGGTGGAAGTCCCTGATACCTGAAGTTGCTGGAACGAAGGAGCGTGCCGGTGATGGTGAAGAAGGCTGCGACCACGAACACCCCGGTGACGACAGCAGTCAGCGGGCGGCTGATCTCCTCGGGATTGGTCTCCATTCGCTTGCCGCCCAGGACCACTACACCGCTGGATGATCGACGCGCCAAGAACTGGCCGATGGCGGCGATGAAGGGCCTGCCGACGAAAACCAGCCCGACAGCCACGAGAACCAGCCCGACCAGTGCCAATGGGTGAGGGGCGTCGGTGTCTGAGGGAGACGAGATCCCCACCATCAGGCCCGCCGAACCGAGACCGAGAATGAGGAAAGCCAATGTGCCGGACCGTCTCGACGACTGATTACGGATCGGAGACGCGAGCGGATCACTCGCAGCTCGTTTCGTTCCGGCCAGGGACGCGAACACCCCGGACATCAAAACGAATGACACCACGGCGACCACCAGCCATGGCAGCGGGGTCACCGACCCGGAGAAGCTGGGGCGCCCACCTAGCTGTAGTCTCGACAGTACGGGCCGGATGATCAGGAATAGCCCGTATCCCGCCACCAGACCAAAGACGGTGGCCGTAATCGATTCGATCATCATGAACCGGCGGATCTGGCGGCCTTCGGCGCCAGCGAGCGCAAGGGCGCTCATCCTCTCCCGACGCCGCTCGGCGCCGAACCTGGTAGCAGAGAAGATGAACACCACCACCGGGAGGGCGAGGACGATGATCGCCATGCTCACCACGAGGGCGACTTCGGCTGGGATGTCACCGTCCGCCCCGGGCATCCCGTCACCGGGGATTCCCCGAGCCGAACCGGTGGCCAGTATCACGCTCGCATCGACACGGGAGACCGACACCAGTTCGTCTGGATCGAGCAGGAACTGATCTGACAGGATCCCGACCGGCTCGCCGGCGAGGCGATCCTGAAAGGAGGGGTCGGACTCCAGGAGTTCGGAGAGGTGAGGGGACACCAGGGCCTTCCCCGTCGGCAGTGGCTGGTCGAACAACTGAGGGGTTTGACCGGCACTCGACGCCACAAGGACGTGGGTCAGACCCAAACCACGATATAGGTCGTCACCTACCGCGATCAGCCCGGTCCCGGCCGCCTCATTCGTTTCGGGACTGGACGTGAGCCAGCTCCTCACCGCGTCCCGCTGCTGTCGATCGGCCACGGCGTTGGGGATCGCGGTGAGGGCGAAGAGCAGGGCACTGGCGACTGCTACACCGAAGGCGATGAGGGCAACCTGACCGATCCTCCCGGCCCGGCCGAACATGAAGCGGGAACCGATCCAGAGCGTGTTGCCGGCAGCTACCTCATGTGCTGTTGGGCCTGGTCGATCAGAGCCCGGCTCATGGCTACAGACTGAAACAGAGCTACGACCGCCATTTTCCACGTGGCCGCCCGTTGCACATCGGCCAGGTGTACTCGACCCTCGGCCGGCTGGAGCGGGACGGTCTGGTCCGCCTCGAGGGAGTAGAACAGGACGCCGGTCCCGATCGGAAGCTGTACGGGATCACGGGCCAAGGTCATGAAGAAACATCCGCCTGGCTCTTCACACCGGAGCCGCCGGCGCCCCATCTCCAGCCGGTGCTCTACGCCAAAGTCGTGGTTTCCCTGCTCACCTCGCGTGACCCGGTCCCCTTCCTCGACGCGCAGCGAGCCCTCCACCTCGATCGGATGCGTGAGCTCACCGCGATGAAACGATCCGGCGGCCTCGGCGACAAGCTTCTGGCAGACCACGCCCTCTTCCACCTCGAGGCGGACCTGCGCTGGATCGAACTCGCCTCGGACAGGATCGCGGCACTGGCCGCAGAGGTGGTTGGATGAACGGTCCAATCCTCGCCTGTCGTCGACTCGAGAAGTCCTTCGAACAGACACCGGCCCTGCGCGGTGTCGACCTGGACGTGCGCCAGGGCGAGATCCTGGCCATCACCGGTCCCAGCGGATCGGGCAAGTCGACCCTCCTCCACTGCCTGGCCGGGATTCAGCTCCCCGATGGTGGCGAGGTGACATACCAGGGGACGCGGATCGACCAATTGGGCCAGCGGGAGCGAACACTCGTGCGAAGACGTCACTTCGGATTCGTCTTCCAGTTCGGCTCACTGGTCCCCGACCTGACCGTGGCCGAGAATGTGGCACTTCCGCTGCTCCTAGACGGCACCGATCGCCGGTCCGCATTCGCCTCGGCAGGGGCCTGGTTGGACAGGATCGGAGTCGGCGACCTCGTCGACCGAAGCCCGGCCGAGCTTTCCGGTGGCCAGCGCCAGCGGGTGGCCGTGGCCCGGGCCCTAGTGCACGAGCCGAGCATGGTCTTCGCAGACGAGCCGACCGGTGCCCTGGACTCCTTGTCATCCGAAGCCCTGCTTGAAGTCCTCGTTGGCCTCGTCGACAGCACCGGTCTCACTCTGATCCTGGTGACCCACGACCCTCGGGTGGCTGCGTACAGCATGCGCGAGATGACCATCCGCGACGGCGTGTCGACATCACCAACCAGTCGCACTTAGAAACGGGACGAGTCTTGGATGATCCGTCTTCCATCTCCCCCAGTTGGTGACTACAATTATGGTCATGAATGACTCAACGCTTCCGTTGGCCGAAGTGAAGAAGCGTCTCTCAGAAATGGTCGATCGAGTCGAGCATCACCACGAGCGAGTCGTTCTCACCAGGCGGGGCCGACCCGCTGCCGTACTCGTGAGCCCCGACGACCTGGAGTCCTTGGAGGAGACACTGGACATCCTCTCCACTCCCGGAGCACTTGAAGAGATTCAAAAGGGACAGGCCGAGATCGACTCGGGGCGATTCGTGAGCGGCGATGAGCTGCACGGGAAGTACCTCGAGAAGTGACCCAATGGAGGCTGGTGGTTGCACCATCGGCCGAACGTGGACTTACTGTGATCCCGAACAAGATGGCGTCGGCAATTGTGGAGTTCATGGTGGGGCCCCTCCTCGATAACCCTTATCGAGTCGACAAGCCGCTGCTGACAGAGTTGAGCGCTTACCACTCAGCCCGCCGTGGAGCATACCGGATCATCTATCGAGTCAATGAGGAGGCCGGCACCGTCGAGGTGGTTCGCATCGACCATCGCTCTCGGGTCTACCGACCTTCCTAAGCCTCTTTAGAAACGGGACAGGTCCACATCGCTCACGTGATGCTCATTAACTAGTCGCACCCGGTTGCGCTTTCGAACGATTGCTATTCTGTCGGGTAGCGGGCGACGGCTGGGTGACGGGAGACCGATGTCGTCGTTCGATGCAAGGCTTCGCCTGCCGGGCCACACCCGACTTCCCCTGGCCGTCGAGGTCGATATTTCCC
>DATDPT010000142.1:0-2634 GCA_035292605.1 Acidimicrobiia bacterium | reverse complement strand
GGTGTTCCTCAGCTCCGAGTTCCTCTTCTTCGGGGCCCTCATCACCAACTACCTGCTCTATTCGAATCGGGGCGGATTCGAGGGCGTCTATCCCTCCGAGATCTACGACATCCCCTTCACCTCGGTCAGCTCCTTTGTCTTGTTGATGAGCTCGCTGACGATGGTCCTCGCCCACAACGCACTGACCCGGGGCGACATGAACGGCACCCGGACCTGGTTGTTCGCCACGGCGGCTCTGGGGTCGGTCTTCCTCGGCGGCCAGGTGTTCGAGTTCACCGAGTTCATCGTCAATTTCGACATGAAGCTCACCACCAACCCGGCGGCCTCGGCGTTCTACGTCCTCACCGGATTCCATGGCACCCACGTGGCGCTTGGAGTGATCATGCTTCTCTCCTTGTGGGGGATCTCACGACGCCCCGGTGGGCTCAGCGAGAAGCACGGGATGAACCTGGAGCTGGTCGGCCTCTACTGGCACTTCGTCGACATCATCTGGATCGTGATCTTCACCGTCGTCTATCTGTTGTCGGTGCCCCCGGCATGACCACCGAGCACCACCACCCGACGCCGGCCCAGTACTGGAAGATCGCGGTCCTCTTGGGAGTGCTCACCGCCATCGAGGTTGGGATGTACTACATCAACCGGGCATATGACCTCGGAGCGCTGAACGCCATTTCGCTCGTCATCCTGGCGACGTTGAAGTTCGTCATCGTCGTGGCGTTCTATATGCATCTTCGTTACGAGAAATCGACCCTCAGTCGGTTCTTCACCGGCGGTTTCGTGCTGGCCGCCTCGCTCTACACGGTGGTCCTGGCTGCCCTTGGAGTCCTGGTTATCAGGGGATCCTGATGCCGTTGCCTCCCTGGCACCCACATTTCGACCTATGGCTCTTGGTATTCGTCCTCGGGTTCGGGTACTGGTACGCAGACAAGCGCCTCCGACCGTTGCTGGCTCCCGACGCGCCCCGAGCGACGGCGGGCCAGCGCTGGCAGTGGTACGGGGCTCTTGCCGCGCTGTTCGTTGTCTCGGGATGGCCGATCCACGACATCGGGGAGACCGCGTTGTTCACGCTCCACATGATCGAGCACATGGTCATCGCCCTGGTGGTGCCACCCTTGCTCCTCCGGGGTTGCCCGCGCTGGCTTGGCGACGCCACTCTCGGGCAGCGAAACGTGGCGCGACTGCTCCGGCCCCTGGCGCGGGCGGTGCCGGCGTTTGTCATCTTCAACACCACGTTCATCTTGATCCACTGGCCCGACCTGGTCGGGTGGATGCTGACCAGTCGCTCGATCCACTTCGTGGTCCACGCCTGGCTGTTCGGGGCGGCGATGCTGATGTGGCTCCCGATCTTCTCGCCCACGGCTGCGATCCCTCGTCTCAACCCGCCCGCACAGATGCTCTACCTCTTTCTCCAATCCCTGCTGCCGACCGTCCCAGCTTCATTTCTCACCTTCTCCTCGGTCCCGATCTACCCGGTCTACGGTGACGCCGCCCTCGCCTACGGTCTCACCGCGGTGGCAGATCAGACGATCGCCGGCGTCATCATGAAACTCGGTGGAGGTCTGTTGCTGTGGGCCACCATTGCTTTGATCTGGTTCCGTTGGACCAAGCAGGAGCGGGATTGGGAGAGACTGGAATCGTCGCTGAGGGCGGGCTGACCCCGGTCAGGGTCGCCGACCGCCACCTTTTGCATTCCCTCTCCCGATTGACCGGAATCGTCACTCTGGTCGTGGTGATGGCCTGCACTCCAACCTCGGGTACTGCTCGCGGGCTGGTCGTCTCGGTTGAGGGGAGCCTGGAGGAGGTGACGGCCTTCACGGTCCTGGTGGAGGGGGAGGAGTGGCGTCTCCTCCCCGTCGACGACGGTGATTACGCATTTGCCCTCCCTCATCTGCGCGAGCACCGACTCACCGGTCAGCCGATATTGGTCGGCTGGGAGTTGGTGGATAACGTTCGCTACGCATTGAGCCTGGCCGACGGATAGCGGGCTCGGAACAACGGAGCACATATCTTGAGGCAGCAGACAACTACGTCGACTGGTCGGTTCTTCCTACCCGGGCCCACCGAGGTGGATCCCGAGGTGCTGGCTGCCCAAACGCACCCGATGATCGGTCACCGGGGTTCGGCGATCCAGGAACTGATCGCCGAGATCGAAGTCGGGCTGAAACAGGTTTTTCTCACCGAGCGGCCGGTGATCATCTCGACCTCCTCGGCCACTGGTTTGATGGAGGCCGGCATCCGAAATGGAGTCGGAGATGGCAAGGTGCTTTCGCTCGTCAATGGGGCCTTTTCCAAGAGGTTTGCCGACATCGCGACAGCTTGTGGCCGCACGGTCGATGTCTGGGAGGTGCCGTGGGGCGGATATCACAACCCGGCAGAGCTCGCCGATCGGCTGGCTTCAGGTGCCTATGACGCGGTCACCGTCACCCATTCCGAGACCTCGACCGGGGTCATACAGGACCTGGAGGGCCTGGCCGAGGTGGTAGCCGGAGACGAACGTGCCTTTCTACTGGTGGATTCGGTCACCGGTGTCTGCGGAACCGAGGTCCGCACCGACGACTGGCTTCTCGATTGGGTGCTCACCGGCTCGCAGAAGGCAATGGCCCTTCCGCCTGGGCTCGCCTTTGGGGTTGCCTC
>DATDPT010000141.1:0-8365 GCA_035292605.1 Acidimicrobiia bacterium | reverse complement strand
GTCCAGCCCTTGATGGTCTTCGCCAAGATCACTGTCGGCTTGCCGTTGCCGAGCTCGGTGGCCACCTTGTAGGCGGCATAGACCTTGCGGTAGTCGAGACCTCCGCGGCGCAACGCCCAGATCTCGTCGTCGGTCATGTCGGCCACCATGGCCTTGGTTCGGGGGTCCTTCCCGAAGAAATGCTCTCTGACGTATGCCCCGTTTTCTGCCTTGTATCGCTGGTACTCCCCATCGACGGTGCTGCCCATCACACCGATCAGGGCGCCATCCTTGTCGTTTGCCAGAAGGCGATCCCATCCCGAGCCCCAGATGACCTTGATGACGTTCCAGCCGGCGCCGCGGAACACCGCCTCCAACTCGGTGATTATCTGGCTATTGCCGCGAACCGGCCCGTCGAGACGTTGCAGATTGCAGTTGATGATCCAGGTGAGGTTGTCCAAGCCTTCGCGGGTTGCCAGGGAGATGGCTCCCAGGGTCTCGGGCTCGTCGATCTCCCCGTCGCCGATGAAGCACCAGATCCGCGACTGGGAGGTGTCGTCGAGTCCCCGGTTCTGAAGGTACCTGTTGAATCTGGCGTGGTAGATGGAGTTGATGGGGCCCAGGCCCATCGACACGGTCGGGTATTCCCAGAACTCCGGCATCAGACGGGGGTGGGGGTATGAGGAGAGCCCGTCCCCCCCGATCTCGAATCGGAAATTGTCCAGGTGCTTCTCCTCGAAACGGCCTTCCAGAAATGCCCTCGCGTAGATCCCGGGCGCGGCGTGGCCCTGCATGTAGACATGGTCGCCACCCCCGGTGGCGTTCTTGCCCTTGAAGAAATGATTGAAACCGACCTCGTACAAGGTGGCCGATGAGGCGAAGGTGGAGAGATGCCCTCCGATGCCCTTCTCCCGATGGTTCGCTTTCACGACCATGACGGCTGCGTTCCAGCGGACGAAGCGGCGGATCCTGCGCTCGATGATCTCGTCCCCTGGGAAGTCGGGCTGGTCCTCGACCGAGATGGTGTTGATATACGGTGTCGTGACCACACCCGGCATCCCGATGCTGGTCTCATGGGCGCGCTCCAAGAGCTTGGCCATCAAGAATCGGGCGCGGTCCGGGCCCTGGTCGTGGGCGACGGCGTCGAAGGAGTCGACCCACTCCTGGGTTTCGGTCGGGTCGCTATCCGGCAACTGATGGATGTATTCCTCTCCGAGGATCAATCCGTGATCGCCTGACATCTGACGAAGCCTAGTTAGGACGGGACTTTCCGAACCAGGAGGTCAGGCACCGACTGCCTGGGCCCCGATCTCGCTCAGCCAGGGCTCGAGTACGGCCAGGAATCGCAACGGGGCGTCCATCTGTGGGGTGTGGCCGGTATCCGACATCTGCACCAGCTTCCAATCCGGTCGGAGACTGCAGATCCGCTCGACTGCGGTAGGCGACACGATGTGATCGGACACTCCTTGCACCACCAGGGTGGGGGCCTTGATCGACCGGATCATGCGGATGTAGCTCGCCCGGTTGGCGTAGAACGCGGCAATGGAGGTGGCGGTCCGGGCGGTGGCTTCGGCCGACCACGGAAGGTCTTTTCGGATCCGAGCCATGTCGATCGACGCTTCGATGACCTCCAGGGGCACCCGGCCCTTTCGGTGGGTGATCATCTCCAGGCTGAGGCGCACCAGCTCTTCGGCACTGTGGCTGTTGATGAATCGGCGCCCGTAGGCAGTGCCAAAACCGGGAGTTGCCTGAAGAGCGAGGCGGATCGCTGTTGGCCAATCGAGTCTGGGATCGGGGAGGACCGGCGGGGTGGCCGGGGCCACCAGAACCAGACGGTCGACGAGGTCGGGCCGATGCGCGGCCACCATCTGGGAAAGAAGGCCACCGGTCGAGTTGCCGATCAGAGTGGCGGGCGCTCCCTCCAACTCGATGAAGTTCTCGATCGCTTCCCGATGAGTCTCCAGGCGATAGTCGCGTCCTGGAGGAGAGAGGCCGAAACCTGGAAGATCGAGCCCGAGCACCCTCCCATGTCTGGCGAGGCCATCGGCGACAGCGATCCAATTCGCCGTGGAGCCGCCAAGACCGTGCACCAGCACGATCGGTTCCCCGGTCCCGCCAAAGTCGACCCTGTGGATAGGGCCGGTCACAGCTTTCACGTACTCTCCCATGGGGAAGAGGCTACCGGCGGCCTGTACTTAGACTCCGTTCGTGCGCCTCCTCCTCGTCTCCACTTACGAACTTGGTCATCAACCACTCCACCTGGCCCTCCCGGCGGCCGAGCTCTCCACCTCCGGGATCGAAGTCCACACCCTGGACCTGTCGGTTGAGCAACTGGACGAGGGGTTTCTAGACGGCATGGACGCCGTCGCCTTCTCCGTGCCGATGCACACCGCGATGCGGCTGGCGACCGATCTCGCCCTGAGGATCCGCGAAGCCCGGCCCGGCATGCCGATCGCGTTCTACGGCCTGTACGCCGCGGTTGGGCGCGAATGGACGGTGGGCCGGGTGGCCGACCTGGTGGTCGCGGGTGAGTACGTCACCGAGCTCGTGGCGTGGGCCCGGGCGATTGCCGAGGGTGGCGAGCCCCGGCGCGGGGTTGTGGTCGGCTTGGACCGGTCGGTTCCCGTCATACCGAATCGCAGCACCCTTCCGCCCCACGAGGGCTATGCCCGTCTCGAATGGGAGGGTGATTCGCGGCTGGCTGGGGCGGTCGAGGCAACCCGTGGCTGCCGGCATCGCTGCCGTCATTGCCCCATCCCGGTGGTCTATGACGGGAGGATCCGGGTGGTCGGCCTCGAGCCGGTGCTCACCGACATCGAGCAACTGGTCGCGGCCGGCGTCCAACATGTGAGTTTCGCCGATCCCGATTTCCTGAATGCCCCCCGATACAGCGGGGATGTCCTCCGGGCGGCCCACGCCGCCTTTCCGGGATTGACCTTTGACGTGACGGTGAAGGTGGAGCACATCCTGGCTCACCGGGCTCTCTGGGCGGAGCTATCAGAGCTCGGCGTGTTGTTCGTGGTCAGCGCCTTCGAGAGCGTCGATGCGAGGACTCTCGAGATTCTGGACAAGAACCACACCGTGGACGACATGGGTCGGGCAGTCCGGGCCCTCAGGGAGGCCGGGATCCATGTTCGACCCACTTGGCTGCCGTTCCTTCCCTGGACCCGTCCCGACGATCTGGCCCGAATGGTGGCCTTCATCGATGTGCACCGACTCTGGTCGGCCACGGACCCGGTGCAACTGGCCATCAAACTCCTGATCCCGGAAGGCTCTCTCCTGGAGCAGCACCCCGCGGTGACTCCTTTCCTCTTGGGCTATGAGCCGGCGGCTCTCACCTGGGCCTGGGAGTTCGAGCACGCCACAACCGGGCGACTGCACCGGCAGCTGGACGTGATGGCTGCCGAAGCATCCGATGGCGGAACCGATCCCGGTGAGACCCTGGCTGCGATGCGTGCGGCTGTTGGCCGTGAAACTGGTGTCGACCTTGGCCCCCTTGCCGAATGGGGCCCGCCGACCCCGCGTCTCACCGAGAGTTGGTTCTGTTGTGCGGAGCCCACGGCGGGTCAGGCCACCGCCCTCTCGTTGAGCATCGGTAGGGTGCTCGCCTAAGCGTCAACAGGCTGGGATCTTGGCAACCGTTCTTTCCGCAAGCGGGATGGTGAAGAGCTTCGGAGATATCACCGCGGTCGGTGGTGTGGGTTTCACGATCGAGGAGGGGGAGACATTCGGTCTCCTGGGCCCGAATGGGGCGGGCAAGACGACTTCGATCTCGATCGTCGCCGGTCTTCTCGAGCCCGACGCCGGCGACGTCGTGGTGGCCGGCATATCCATCTCTCCGTCCTCGGTCGCCGGGAAGGCCGCCATTGGGCTGGTTCCTCAGGATCTGGCCATCTATCCCGATCTCACCGCCACCGAGAATCTCTCCTTCTTCGGTCGTCTCTACGGGATGAGGGGTGAGGAGCTGTCGAAACGGGTCGCTGAAGTCCTGGAGGTGATCGCGCTCGTCGATCGAAAGGACGATCTCACCAAGGAGTTCTCCGGCGGGATGAAGCGACGTCTCAACATCGGCATCGGGCTCCTCCATCGCCCCAAACTCCTCATCCTCGACGAGCCCACGGTGGGCGTCGATCCCCAGTCCCGCAACTCGATCCTCGAGTCGGTGGAGAGTCTTTCGGCCGAGGGGATGGCCGTCCTCTACACCACCCACTACATGGAGGAAGCCGAACGCCTCTGCGATCGGGTGGCGATCATCGACGAGGGCACGTTCAAGGCCGAAGGAACCCGACGTGAGTTGGTATCCATGGTCGGGGGACGGGACCGGATCACGATCACCGCCACCGGGGACCTTTCCCGGGCAGTGCAGGCGGCCCGTGAGATCCCGGGGGTGTTCGAGGCAAGCCATTCGGACCAGGGTTTGGAGGTGCTGGCCGACGAGGCATCGAGGCTCCTGCCTGAGCTCTTGAGGCGGCTTGCCGCTGCTGGCGCGGTGATCACCGGGGTCGAGGTGGTGGAGCCCAACCTGGAGGCAGTGTTTCTCCATGTCACGGGCAAGGCGCTGCGGGACTAGACGTGGGCCCAGCCACCCGGATCGCGGCCAAGGACCTCAAACTTCGGATAAGAGACCGTTCCGCGTTCATCCTCGGGATCTTCGCCCCCCTGGTCCTGGCCTTCATCTTCAAACTGGTCTTCGGCGGGGCCTTCGGTGCGACCTCGCTGGACCTCCGTTTCGGAGTGGTCGATCTCGACGACACAGAGGTGTCCCAAACTCTTCGGGAGATCCTCGGCGATCTCGACAGCGAGGGCATTCTCGCTCTGACCGACTACGACGATGCCGATGAGGCGGAAGCAGCGATCGAGGAGGGCCAGATCGATGCCTACTACCTGATCGAGACCGGGATGGAGGCGGCGGCACTGGCCGGTGAGGAGTTCGACATCCGGATCATCGGCGACGTCGATGCCCCCACCTCGACCCAGATCGCGGCCTCGATCGCGGAGCAATACGGGGCGGGGGTGGCGGGGGTGCAGCTCGCGGTGGCGACTTCGGCCCGTTTGTCGGGTGGGGCGTCGCCCCCGGAATCGGCCACCTGGGGTCAGGAGGCGGCGGCGCGAGGGCCTTCCTATGCCCTCACCGACGTCTCGACTGAGACCCGTCAACTCGACGGGACTACCTATTTCGCCGCGGGAATGGCGGTCTTCTTCCTGTTCTTCACTGTCCAATTCGGGGTCATCGGCCTCCTCGAGGAGCAGCGGGATGGCACCCTGGCGCGGTTGCTGGCGGCTCCGATCCGCCGCACCAGCGTCATCACCGCCAAGGCCCTGCTCTCGTTCTGGCTCGGGGTCATCTCTCTGGGTGTCCTGATCCTGGCCACCCATTTTCTGATGGGTGCCAACTGGGGGCCGCCGCTGGGCGTCGCCCTCCTCGTGGTGGCCGGTGTCCTCTCGGCAGTGTCCATCATGGGCTTGGTGGCCAGCGTCGCCAAGACTCCGGAGGGGGCGGGGAATCTCGGCGCCATCATCGCCGTCATCCTGGGGATGCTCGGCGGGACCTTCTTCCCGGTCGGCCAAGGTGACGATCTCCTGAGCAAGCTCACCTATCTCACTCCGCACGCCTGGTTCATGGAGGGCTTGGCCGAGATCTCGGGTGGTGGGGAGTGGATGGCTGCCTTGCCCGCAGTCGGAGCTCTTCTCACGTTCTCTCTGATCCTGGGGAGCATCGGCTGGACCCTGCTTCGCCGGAGGATCGCCACATGAAGGTCTTCGCCATTGCCGGTTCCAACGTGCGACGGATGTTGCGGGAGCGGTCGAACATCTTCTTCGTCTTCATCTTCCCGCTGGCATTGATCCTTCTCATCGGCTCCCAGTTCGGTGGTGATGTCGATCCCGTGATCGGTCTCTACATGGCGGATGACGATCAGCTGGCTGTTGCCATCGCCGAAGAGGTCGAGGCGGAAGACACCCTCGATGTCAGGCAATTCGAGACTGCCGAAGAGCTGACCTCGTCGGTGGAGCGGGGAAGCTCCCAGGCCGGCCTGTTCATTCCCGGCGGCCTGGATCAAGATGCCGAGGCCGGTGAGCGGGTGGAGATCGGATTCGTCTCCCGGCCCGACGGGTTTGGCCCCCAGATCCAGTCGGTGGTTGGCGCCGCGGTGTCGAGGGTGATGACACCTGTCGCTGCGGCCAGCTTCGCGTCGGAGAAGACCGGGGCGCCATTCGACGAGGCGCTAGAGGTGGCAATTGCCGAGGAGGCGGCGGCCCCCGGACTTGGCACCCAGGTGACCGCGGTCGGTGAGGCAATATTCCCGCCCACCCTCGGCCGGTTCGACCTGGGGGCATCCTCACAGCTCGTTCTCTTCGTATTCCTGACCGCGCTCGCCGGTTCGGCGGCCCTGATCCTGAGCCGCCAACTCGGCATATCGCGTCGGATGCTGTCCACTCCGACGTCGACGGGGACCATCGTGGTCGGCGAAGGGACAGGGCGTTGGGCAGTTGCCATGGTCCAGGGCCTCTACATCATCCTGGTCACCTTCCTCATCTTCCGCGTCGATTGGGGTGACCCGCTCGGAGCCGTCCTGATCCTGATCACCTTCTCCGCGGTGGGTGCGGGGGCTGGGATGTTGATGGGGGCGGTTTTCAGCAACGACGCCCAGGCCAGCGGCATCGGGATCATCCTCAGCCTGGGTTTCGCCGCCCTGGGGGGCGCCATGCTGCCCATCGAGTTGTTCTCACCGACTATGCAAAAGGTGGCTCACATCACACCTCACGCATGGGCTCTCGACGGTTTCGCCGAACTGGTTCGGCGAAACGGGACGGTGATTGACATCTTGCCCGAGTTGGGGGCCCTCACCGCTTATGCCGTCGTCCTGCTGGCGCTGGCGGCCTGGCGTCTGCGGGTCGCCCTCACCCGAGCCTGAATGTTTGAATGGGAGACATGGCTGATCGCGAGCAGAGCCCTGCCGCCACCCTGGGGGCTGCCTTGTCGTGGATCGGGTATGTCTGGTTTGTCTTCGCTGTGCTCTGGGGTCTGGGTGCAATCCAAGCGCTCGGGGTGTCGGGGCCCATCGCCAGCGGCATCGGGACCACGATCTTCCCTGCCATCGTCATGATCGGCGTCGGTCGGGCCATTCGGAGGCGGGCCCGGCCCGCCGAGGATTCCATCCGTCCCGACGTCGCTGCACCGATCCGCATCCCACCGATCCTGCCCCGAACCGATACCAGCTATGAGCTTCCCCGTCCGACGGTCCCAACGGCTCCGAAACCACCCCGGCCCGTCACCGCGCCCAGGAAGGTGGCAGACAAGCCGATGGGCGTCGCCGCCGCTCAGGAATCGGGTGAGGAAACCACACCACCCGGGCTGGAGTCGGTAACCAAGCCGGCGGGACGCCCCAAGACCTCACAGGAGCTGATCGAGGAGGCACGCCGGCGTTGGGGGACCCGACCCTGAGGCCTAGGTCAGAGCCCGGCTGCCGCCAGACGTCGGGCCTCTCTGATCTCCGCAGCGAATTGGCGTCGCCGGTCGTCGACGTCACTGGACGCGGCCAGCAGCCCACGATTGTCGGCGAGCGACAGGGCTGATTTGAACATAACCAGACTGGCGCTCTCACCCGAGATCAGCCGGCCTTCGATTCGATACATGCGGGCCCGGTCGAGAGACGACTTGAGGAAGGCCTTCTCGTTGAAGGGCCCTCGAGCCGCCTCCAACTCGTCTCCCACGATCTGATAGGCGTCGAGGAAGGGCAACACGGCCCACCTGGCAACCGGTGGCCCCATCTTCGAGAGAACCTCTGCGGCCCCGCTCGACCGGAGGCTCATCCTCCAATCGGGGACGTCCAGCTCCACGTCGGCCGAGATCGAATCGAGGAAGTTCTGTTTCTCTTGAAAGAAGAACTCGAACTTGAGTAGGTCGCGGAGTCTGAGGAGTGCGTCATCGACATCGGAGTCCTTGGGGTCATCGGAGTCGATGAGAGCGGTGAGCGCCATCTCGGCCAATGCCCGTGGCACGAAGAAATGGACTATCACGTTGCGGTAGTAGGCGATGCGGACCATCTGCTCCTCATCGAGCCAGAACACCCGGCGACCTACCGCGGCATGGCTGGACACGTTCCCATGCTCAGCGAGCGAGTCGAGGACTCCAGTCACCCGAGCGGGATTGGCCAGGCCGAGGTCCTCGGTCGTGGGCAGGGACCGGGCCGTCACGAATTGAGAGAGGCTCCGACATTCCTCGGCCAGCTGCTCCGCATTGCGAGCGCCGCCTCGTGCCCCGAGCAGCGCCACCGTCACCAGAGCAGTGGGTGTGATGGGTGTCACCCGCCCGATCCGGTACATCACCTCGAAGGCGAGCTTCTGGAGACCGATCGAAGCCTCGTCTTCGCCGTGGATCGAGGCC
>DATDPT010000140.1:0-8731 GCA_035292605.1 Acidimicrobiia bacterium | reverse complement strand
TGTGGCCGGCATCGACTTCGGGGTCTCCCCCGGCGAGATCTTTGGGATTCTCGGGCCGAACGGCGCCGGCAAGACGACGACGATCCTGATGCTGCTCGGCCTGACCGAGCCCAGCGAAGGATCGGTTCGGGTATGCGGCCTTGACCCGGAGCGCGATGCGATCGGCGTCAAGCGACGTGTCGGGTACCTGCCTGACGCCGTCGGTTTCTATGACGACCTGACCGGCAGGCAGAACTTGAGGTACACCGCACGTCTCAACGAGCTCGACCCGGTCGAGGCGGAGGACCGGATCACTTCGTTGTTGGATGAGGTCGGCCTCGATTATGCAGCCGATTTCCTGGTGGGCACCTACTCGCGCGGTATGCGGCAACGTCTCGGTGTCGCCGACATCTTGGTGAAGGATCCCGACGTGGTGATCCTGGACGAGCCGACAACTGCGATCGACCCCGAGGGGGTGGTCGAGATCCTGGCCCTGATCTCGCGCCTGGCCCACACCCATGGGCGGGCGGTGCTGATCTCGAGTCATCTGCTCAACCAGGTGCAGCAAGTGTGCGACCGGGTCGCGATCTTCGTGGAGGGTGAGATCGTGGCGCAGGGAACGCCAGAGGAGTTGGCCGCCTCGTTGTCGGAGGGCAGTTCTGTCTACGAGTTCGTCGTTGACGCCACGGAGGACCAGGTGAGGGCTGCCGTGCTCTCCGGGCTCCCGGGCCTCGGCGACAAGATCGGTGTCACTGCCATTGGCTCCGGCAGATGGCGGGTGGTGCTGCCCGAGAGGGACATCTCAGGCGTAGTCCGTGCCTTGGTCGAGGCTGATCTCAGCGTCCGACAGATTCGTGACCTCGGCTCCAACCTCGATGAGATCTACAGGCGATATTTCCGTGAGCATGAAGGGGTGAGCGCATGACGTCCCTAGCCGAGCCAGCGGCGGTCTGGCAGAGGAGACGGCCGGGCTGGATGGACGTGGCCCGCAAGGAGCTGACCGATCATCTCCTTTCGGTCTGGTTCCTCGCCCTCCTCTTCATACTCGGTCTCGCCGCGGTGGCCACCGTGTACGGGGCAGCGACCGGGCTGCGGGACGCGGCCCAGGACGCATCGGCGTCGGGAGTGAGCGTGTTCCTGAGGTTGTTCACTGTCAACGCCGACCCGATCCCGTTCTCCTTCATGAGCTTCCTCAGTTTCCTGCTCCCGGTGTTCGGGATCGTGTATGGGTTCGACTCGATCAGTGGGGAGCGCTCACGGGGGACACTGCCCCGGCTGGTCTCGCAGCCGATTCACCGGGACGATGTCATCAACGGGAAATTCGTGGCCGGGCTGGCGGTGATCGGCGTGATTCTGACCGTCGTGATGATGGTCGTCTCCGGGGTCGGGATCGTCGCCCTCGGGGTGGTGCCTGAGGTGAGCGATTTGTTCCGGTTGCTCACCTGGCTCGTGGGCTCGATCTTGTACGTGGGGGTCTGGCTCGCCCTCGCGATGCTGGCATCAGTGGCGTTCAGGAACGCCGCCACCTCCGCAATCGTGACCATCGGGATCTGGCTGGCGCTGACCATTTTCGGAGGGCTGCTCTTCACCCTGGTTGCCAATGTCATATCGCCGATCGATGCGGCCGATCCGGCCACCGGGCTCGCCAATGCTCGGACCGAGCTGGCCGTTTCGAGACTGTCGCCGGTGACCCTGTACGACGACTCGTCGACTGCCTTGCTGGTCCCTGAAGCGAGGACCCTCGGCTTCGTGACCCTGGAGCAGATCGATCGGGCCATAGTTTCCGAGCTGTCCTTCACCCAGAGCGTTCTGTTGGTGTGGCCCCAGCTGGTGGCGATGGTGGCGATCACGGTGCTCCTGTTCGCCATCGCCTACGTCAAGTTCATGAGACAGGAAGTGAGGGCCTGAGACCCACCTCGTACCTGAGGTTCATGGCGCCATATCTGGCGCCATGTGCGCAAGGAAAGATGACTCGGGCTCACCCGACCTCGTATTGGACCCTGGTCATCGATTCCAGGATCGGGGCGATCGAGTCTCTGACCAGGGCCTTGTGTGGTCGGGATGATCCTGGTAGGCCCGCCAGTCGTCGATTGAATCGAAGTCGGCGACCAGGGCCACCTGGGGGTTCGCTTCGAGGATGCCCAGGTCCCGACCGAACTCGTAGCGACGGATGAAGCTCATCTTCTGGGGCATGGAGGCCAGACCGTCGAGCACGGCCTGGATCTGCTCCTCGGTTGCATCCGGCTTGAACCGCAGCAGCACGGTGTGTCGTAGGAGGGTCATGCGGGGAGTCAACCAGATGCCACACCGGCGTCGAGTCACCTGATCTGGCAGAATGAGTGACATGTCGAAGTTGTCGTTGCGCGGGGTCGCTCTTGGGCTGATCCTGGCCTTGGTCGGTGCATGTGGCGGTGGCGACACCGTCGACGAGACCACCACCGAGCCGGCACCTACCACCACCGAGCCGGCGCCTACCACCACCGAGCCGGCATCAACCACCACCGAGCCGGCACCAACCACCACCGAGACCACTGCGGTGGCCGATGACGCGGCGATCCGCGATGCGTGGGCACTGACCGCCGCCGAGCACCGAGGCGAGGACGGCGAACAGTTCACCTACCAATGCCCGGCGGCGTCGGAGATCTACTTCTATTCCGTGTGGGGAACGGATATCTACACCGACGATTCCTCGGTGTGCACCGCGGCGGTGCACACCGGCGTCATCACTGTCGAAGAGGGTGGGGATGTGGTCATCGAGATCCGTCCCGGCGAGGATTCCTACATGGCCTCGACGGCCAATGCGGTCAGCTCGGGTGAATGGGGCGTTTGGTCCGGCAGTTTCGTAGTCGTCGACTGACTCGTTCTCTCTTCGTCCTCCGGCCTAAAGACCCCGACTTCACCCGGCAGGGTGTAACCCCTCCTCACTACTTTTGGTCTGAAATTGGTTGCCGATCTCCGGCAGCCGTCAATTGGGAGGAGAAATGACCGACACGGTCGATCGGACGAAGTCGAGTTCGGGCGGATCCGGTCTCGATTCTTTCTTCAAGCTCTCGGAACGGGGCACATCGGTAGGCACTGAGATCCGCGCCGGATTCACGACATTCCTGGTGATGGCCTACATCATCTTCGTGAACCCGACCATCCTCGGTGAGGCCGGCTTCGATCCGGCGGCTGTGGGCGCCGGCACCGCTCTGGTCGCCGGTCTGCTCTGCATCTTGATGGGGGTGGTGGCCAACGTGCCGCTGGCGATGGCTGCCGGGCTGGGCATCAACGCCGCCGTGGCGTTTGGGCTTGTCATCGGTCAAGAGTTGACCCCTGAAGGGGCGATGGGGGTGATCGTTCTTGAGGGTCTGGTCGTCACTCTGTTGGTGGTGGTCGGTCTCCGCGAGGCGATCATGAACGCCGTTCCCCTGAGCCTGAAGCGGGCGATCGGGGTCGGCATCGGTCTCTTCATCCTGTTCATCGGTTTCGAAAGCGGAGGGCTGATCGCCCCGGGCACCCCGGTGGTCCAATTCGTCTTCCCGAACACCGATGGGGCTTGGCTAACGCTGATCGGGCTCCTGATCACGGTGGTGCTCTATGTGCGCAAGGTCCCAGGGGCTTTGATCCTGAGCATCCTGATCACGGCAGCGATCGGGCTGCTCATGGATGTCGCCATCGTTCCGGATACCTTCAGCGTGACACCGAGCTTTGACACCCTCGGTGACTTCGATCTGGGGAACGTCTTCGACCAACTCGGGTTTGTGGCGGCGCTGCTCACCATCTTCAGCTTCATGCTGACCGACTTCTTCGACACCGTCGGAACCGCGACTGCCATCGCCGAACAGGCCGACCTCACCGACGAGAATGGGAACATCCCTGGGGTCGGCAGGCTGTTGTTGGTCGACTCCGTTGGTGCTGCCGCGGGTGGCGCCGCCGGGGTCAGCTCCAACACCAGCTATATCGAGAGCGCGGCTGGGGTCGCCGAGGGAGGCCGCACCGGTCTCACCGCGGTGGTGGTCGGTGTGCTCTTCCTGATCGCGATCTTCCTGTCACCGATTGCGGGGCTGATTCCGGCGCAGGCGACGGCCCCGGTGCTGATCCTGGTCGGGTTCCTGATGAGCGGGCTGATCAAAGGCATCGACTTCGACGACATCGAGGAGGGTTTCCCCGCCTTGCTCACCATCATCCTGATGCCGTTGACCTTCAGCATCACCGTGGGAATCGGTGCCGGGTTCGTCATGTACACCCTGATCAAGATCGTGAAGGGAAAGGTCGGCGAGATCCACCCGCTGCTGTGGGTGGTGGCGATCGCCTTCCTCATCTACTTCGGTCAGGCGGTCATTGGCCAGGCCATCTCAGCCTGAATCGACAGACTGTCAGAGGGCGGCGTCGGGTGGGCGCCGCCCTCGACGCGTTGAGATCAGCGGCGTGTGGGTAGCTTTGCTTCTGATCGATGGCCAAGCTCGACGCCAAGAAACGCGCTGCACTGCCCAATAGCGCCTTTGCCTATGTCGACTCGAAGGGAAATCGGATGCTTCCGATCAACGACGAGCCGCACGTCCGCAACGCCCTTTCCCGCTTCAACCAGGTCAGGTTCGAGGATGAAGCGTCCAAGGAGCGTGCGTTCCGAAAGCTGCTGACCGCCGCCACCAAGTACGGGATTGCCCCGATCGGTTTCGTAGCTCGCCAGCTGCGCGAGGCAGCCGCCGACGAGGCGACACCCGATCTCCCCTCCGGCCCAGTCACGCTCCTCCTCACTGACATCGAAGCCTCGACAGTTCTCGTTCACCAACTCGGTGAGGGGTATTCGGCCGTGTTGGCCGAGGTGGAGAGGATTGTCAGAGAAGCTGTCGACCGCAATCACGGGTATGAAGTCGACGCCCGGGCCGACGACTTCTTCGCCGCCTTCGCCAACGCTGCCGACGCTTTGGCGGCTGCCTTGGGGATCCAGCGCTCGCTGCGGGATCATCCGTGGCCGGAGGGCCGGGCGGTTCGGGTCCGGATCGGCCTGCACAGCGGAAGCCCGGGCCGCACCGAGACCGGCTATATCGGGCTGCCGGTCAACACCGCTGCCCGGGTATGCAATGCCGGACACGGGGGCCAGATCCTCCTATCGGCCGCGACCAGGGACGCCCTGGGTGAGGCAGTCCCGGAGAGGGCGGAGCTGGCGAGCCTTGGCGTATTCGAGCTACGCGGCCTTCCCGGCCTGGAAGAGCTGTTTCAGGTGACGGTCCCCGACCTGGAGTCGGCCTTTCCACTGCTGCGAGTGTGATTCAGATGGCCCGCATCCGGTTGTTGCGGGCGTTGTGCTCCACCTCGGCCAAACCGAGGGCTTCGAGCACCGGCGGCACATAGTTGCCTACCCGGCCCCGCAGCCCTTTCTTCAACCCGTACCAACCTTCGATCGGGTTGTCGAGAGACCGGGCCCAAGCCTCGACGGTCCCCTCAACGGCCGGTTTCTGCTCGTCGGCATTGCCGAGAGGGACCCAGTCCCCATTGTCTTTGAGCATCTGATGCAGGTCTTCGATGATCCGGAGGTCGTAATGGAGGATGGTGCTGCCCACCGTGCAGACCAACAGCGGCGGCTCGTGGGCCTCGTCTTTGTGCATGAGGATCTCCGACCCCAGGCTGGGGGTTTTGAGGACCCAGGGATCGCTTTCGGTCCCGGTTCCGCTGTACTCGGCTGGGGGCATGCGCCGCTCCTCTCAGGTCGGTTCCTTTGAGAACCTAGCCATTGCGTGGGCCTTGCTGCCCTCGCTCGGGCGTCCTGAGGTGGCGCACCCGAGGCAGAATGCAACAGGCGAGAATGCCCGGATGACGCGGCGTGGCCGATCACTGCTGATGGTGCTGATGACATGCCTCGTCGTCGGTGTCTTGCCTGTCCCGCTGGCCGCGGCAACTCCGGTGTCGGGCCGGTTCACCGACGACGACGGGCATCCCGGTGAGGTCTATCTGGAGTGGCTGGCGACAATCGGAGCGGTCCAGGGCTGTGATCCACCCGCCTACACCCGGATCTGCCCCGACCGTGCCCTCAACCGGGCCGAGGCGGTCAAGATCCTCGTGGATACCGGGCGGAGCACCGGGTTTCTTCCCCCGATACCTCCCTCACTTCTCGACCGGGTGATCTCGGGTTGTGACCTTCCAACCAACCGCCAGCCCTGCCCTACTGAGTCTCTCACCAGAGGGCAGGCGGCAAAGATCCTGGTGGGGATCTTCGATCTCACCGCCCCGACTTCCTTCGAGTCGCCGTGGACCGACACCGTCGGTCGCTTCTACCAGGAGGCGGCCCGCATCGCGGCCTATCACGGTTTGTGGGACTCAAGCCTGGGACAGTTCACGGGCGGCGAGACAATCGACCGGGCCGAGCTGGCGAGAGCAGCGGTCCTGGCCGCCACCGGTGATGATCCTTGCCCCGCCAACCCGTTCACGGCGGCGAGGGTCGATTCGCTTCGTCGCCGCTTCCCCGGTCAGACGTTCACGACCTACGCCTACGACACTCGCACCGGTTGCGCTTTCTGGATGCATCCCGACAGTCGTCTCCGCACCGCATCGGTGTTCAAGGTGATGGTGATGGCGGGAGCCCTGCTCGAGGCTCAGGAGGACGGACGTGAGGTCAGCTCTTGGGAATGGAGCCAGCTGGTCCCCATGATCACCGAGTCGGCCAACAACCCGGTGCGTGCCCTGTGGCGGAACTTCGGTGGCTCGCCATGGTTTGGTCGCCAGGCCGAGAGCTTCGCAATGTCCCAGACCACTCCCGTTGGTGACACACAAAGGGTATGGGGACGTACCACCACCTCGGCCAAGGACCAGGCCGACCTCTTGCGCCAGGTGCTACGCGGGGAGTGGGGGCCACTGGAGGAGCCCTACCGGTTGAGAGCATGGGAGTTGATGACCTCGGTGGTCTCCGCACAGACCTGGGGGGTGACCGAGGGGGTTCCCGAGGGTTGGACCGTGGCTCAGAAGAACGGGTTTGCCGGGCACATCGCGAATTCGGTTGGGTTCGTCCAGCAACCGGGTGGCGAGGAGGGATACGTGATCGCGGTGCTCAGCAATGGCTGGTCGATCTGGACCAGGGGGGTTGGAGTGGTCGGCGAGATCTCCGGTTGGGTCGCAGAGTCCTTGGCCCGCTGACGGCCGCAACGGTTGGTTCACAGTGCCCGTGGCCTGACGCGTAGCCTGCGCGCATGATCGTCGACGCTGCGATATACAAGAACGGCCACCGGCTCGAAGAGCCGTTCAGTTTTGACCATGCCCACAAGCTCCAGGGCGACCCCGAGACCTGTATCTGGGTCGGGCTTCACGAGCCAACCGAAGAGGAGTTCGAGTCGGCGCGGGAGGCATTCGGGCTCCACGAGTTGGCGGTGGAGGACGCGGTCAAGGCCCACCAGCGTCCCAAGCTCGAGACCTACGGGCAGACCCTGTTCTTGGTGACAAAACCAGCCCGGTATGTGGACCCGGTGGAGATCATCGAATTCGGGGAGATCCTGCTCTTTGTCGATCCCGACTTCGTGGTGGCGGTGCGTCACGGGGAGGCGAGCCAGCTCGTCGAGGTGCGTCACGAATTGGAAGCCGACTCGGAGCGTCTGGGGTTGGGCCCGGGATCTGTGCTCCACGCCATCCTCAACCGTGTGGTGAGGGATTACACCCTGGTTCTCGATGCTCTCGGCGATGACGTGCGCGAGGTCGAGGAGGAGGTGTTCTCCACCGGTGGCGACCTGGAGCGCATCTACCGACTGAAACAGGAGGTGATGAGTTTCCAGAACGCGGCTCAGCCCTTGGAGGAACCGCTGCTCCGCCTCGCAACCGACGACTTCGCCGCGATCCATCCCAGCCTCAAGCCCTACTTCCGGGACGCCCACGACCATTTGCTACGGGTGGTGGACCGAATCAACAACTACCGGGACATGCTGACCTCCATCCTGGCCGCCAACCTGACCCAGGTGAGCCTGCGTCAGAACGAGGACATGAGAAAGATCTCGGCCTACGTGGCGATCGCGGCGATTCCCACCCTTCTCGCAGGGATCTGGGGGATGAACTTCGAGTTCATGCCTGAGATCGACGAGGTTTGGGGCTATCCGTTGGCCCTGGGGATCATGGCGTCGGTCTGTCTGTTTCTCTACAGCCGATTCAAGAAGAGCGGTTGGCTTTAGATGCCGGTCGGGGTCTCAACGCCATACGATCCAGGTCGGTCTGGACCCAGTCAGGAGGATTGATGTCGATCGTCTCTCGGGGCTTCTTCGGCCGTCGGCCCCAGGTCGACGATCCGTCCCGTCTCCCCCCCGGCCAATACCTCACCGCTGGGTTTCCGGTGCTCTCCGCGGGGCCGACCCCTCGCACCCGACTCGACGAGTGGACGTTTCAGATTCGAGGCCTCGCCGATCCCTCTCCTTCCTGGAGTTGGGAAGAGTTCACCGCTCTGCCCACCGAGACCGTGACCGTCGACATCCATTGTGTGACCAAATGGTCGAAGTTCGACACGGTCTGGACCGGAGTTTCGCTCGACTCGTTGTTGGACGGGGTCGCCACCGGCGATGCTCGTTTCATCACCGCCTTCTGTGACGGCGGATACACCACCAATCTCCCCCTCGAAGAGGTGACCGGGGGCCAGGCCTGGGTGGCGTACCAGTACGACGGGGAGCCGCTCGACCCCCAACACGGCGGCCCGGCCCGCTTCCTGGTGCCCCATCTCTACTTCTGGAAGAGCGCCAAGTGGGTGCGCGGACTGGAGTTGCACATAGAAGACAAACCGGGGTTCTGGGAGACCTACGGC
>DATDPT010000139.1:0-7829 GCA_035292605.1 Acidimicrobiia bacterium | reverse complement strand
CAACGTCGGAGGTCACCCGGATGCCGCGACGGTCCCTGATCGTTGAATGGACGATCGGAATCGTTGGCTTGCTGACAGCTGCGGTCGGGACGTGGATGTACTACGTTCCCGCCGACTGGTTCCTTGGCGGATTGGCCGAGGCTTGGTACCTCGGCATGTTCGTCGGAGCCGGGGTCCTGTTGGCGATCGCATTCGGGCTCGGCGCCCGAGGCATGCTGAGAGAAGACCGGGTCCGGACGACCCGAGTTACCGTGATGACGGTTCTCGCTGTTGTCGCCTTGGCCGGAGCCATTACATTCGGCCTGATCTGGATCCTCTGATAGGCATGCAGTACAGGCGGGGGCCCCGAGTCTTCGGGGCCCCTCGCCTTTCACCCCCTCTGGAGGCGGTCGATGTACACCGGTTACGGGCTGGTCCTTGGAGCGGCACTGGGCCTGCTCTTCGGCACCCTGGTCGCTTCCGAGATCTGGCTTGCCCCTGCAGTGGGGGCTGTGGTTGGGCTCGTCGTGGGCTCGGTCGTCGATGCCCGACGTTCCAAGGACGAGTAGCCGATCACAACATCGGGATGTCGACTCCCCGCTCCCTGGCTACTCGTTGCGCTATCTCATAGCCGGCATCGGCATGCCGCATCACGCCGGTGCCCGGGTCGTTGGTGAGCACCCTCTCGACTCTTAGCGCTCCCTGCTCGGTCCCGTCGGCAACGACCTGAGCCCCGGAGTGGATCGAGTTGCCGATCCCCACTCCTCCCCCGTGATGGACCGCCACCCAGGCGGCCCCGGACGAGACGTTGAGCATCGCATTGAGGATTGGCCAGTCGGCGACCGCATCGGAGCCGTCGGCCATGGCCTCGGTCTCTCGATAAGGCGAGGCGACCGAGCCCGAGTCGAGGTGGTCACGCCCGATCACGATCGGCGCCGCGACCTCTCCCGAGGCCACCAACTCGTTGAACCGAAGTCCGGCGAGATGTCTCTCGCCATAGGAGAGCCAACAGATCCGGGCCGGAAGCCCCTGGAAGTGGACCTTCTCTTGGGCCAGACGCAGCCAACGGGCCAGAGGCTCGTTGTCGGGGAACAGATCACCCAGGGCCCGGTCGGTAGCCGCGATGTCCGCAGGATCGCCACTGAGAGCGACCCAGCGGAAGGGCCCCGAGCCCTCACAGAACAGGGGCCGGATGTAGGCGGGCACGAAACCGGGATAGGAGAAGGCATCGGCGTATCCGGCGGTCTGGGCTTCGCCCCTGAGGTTGTTCCCGTAATCGAAGGTCTCGGCACCGGCGGCCTGAAACCCGACCATCGCCTCACAATGGGTCGCCATCGACTCTCTCGCCGCCTTGATGTAGGTGTCGGGATCGTCGTCCCGAAGCCGTGCCGCCTCGTCGAGGGTGAACCCGGCCGGAACATAGCCATAGAGCGGGTCGTGGGCCGAGGTCTGGTCGGTGACAATGTCGACTTCGAGCGCCCTCTCGAGCAGAGCGGGGAACAGCTCGGCCGCATTGCCCACCAGACCTACCGACAGGGCACGCCGTTCCCGTTTCGCCGAGAGGACGAGGTCGATGGCCTCTTCGATCGACCCGGCAGCAACGTCGAGATAGCCCGTTTCCAAGCGGCGTTGGATGCGGTGGGGGTCGACTTCGACACAGAGGGCGACGCCGTCGTTCATGGTGATCGCCAGCGGCTGGGCCCCTCCCATTCCCCCAAGCCCGGCGGTCAGGGTGAGGGTCCCGGCGAGAGTCCCCCCAAATCGCTGTTGGGCTATGGCGGCGAAGGTCTGATAGGTCCCCTGAAGGATGCCCTGGGTGCCGATGTAGATCCAGGACCCTGCGGTCATCTGCCCGTACATCATGAGCCCTTCCGCTTCGAGCTTCCAGAAATGCTCGAGAGTGGCCCATCGGGGCACGAGGAGGCTGTTGGCGATCAGTACCCGCGGGGCCATCTCGTAGGTGCGGAAGACCCCGACCGGCTTGCCCGACTGGACGAGCAGCGTTTCGTCATTCTCGAGACGCTCCAGAGTGCGCACGATGGCGTGCAGACTTTCGAGGTTGCGGGCGGCCTTTCCCCGACCGCCGTAGACGATGAGGTTCTCCGGGTCCTCGGCGACGTCTGGGTCAAGGTTGTTGAGCAGACATCTGAGCACCGCCTCCTGGAGCCAGCCCTTGGTGTTCAGGGCCGACCCGTGTGGGGCGTGGAGAGGGAATGACAGGTCGATCATCGGCCCACCGGAGCCTAGAGGGGGAGTGGGACCCGCACCTCGAGTGGATAGGCCGAAGATCCAAGACGATCATCCCACTCCTGTCGCGCGGTGTCGGTGCTGGGCGTGGAAACACACGGAAAGACCTCACCTGATTGCTGGCCGTTGACCGGATACAGGGCGCCCGCCACCAACCAGGTGTCACCGACCTCGCCGTCGAAGTTCGGGGCCCACATCGAGAAGGTGGTTCCGTAATCCGTCGTGTACCAGGCGGCGACCTCGAAGCTGACCACCTGCAGGGTGTCCCCCTCGGTGCCGGCCGCCTCGGGCTCGATCGCGGTGACGGTTCCTAGGAAGGCGGTCTCCACCATGGTCCATGGGTCGGTTTCCCTGCACGCGCTCACCGAGACGATCGCCATCGCCGGTTCCTCGGAGTCAGCCAGGGGGCCGATGGTGGTGCTCGGTGAACCCCCGGTTTCGGAGGCCAGCCCACAAGCGCCGAGGATCAGGGGGATCGCCACTAACAGCGACAGACGGGCGCCAAACTTCATGCGAGTTGGACGTTCCCGGGTGCCCGTCGGGTTCCGGGCAAGGGTCAATGGCACGCGTCTTACTTGCGCAAGAGCCCATCGAGACGGCGGGAGGCGATCCGGGCCCCGATCAGCCCGATCACGACCAGGAACCCGATGTGCCCGGCGAGGCTCCAATCGAAGATCCCCAAGGAGAACGCCCGCAGCATCTCGGTGCCGTGATAGAGGGGGGAGATCCGGGCGATCTGCTGGATGGCTGGGGGGTACACATCGAGGGGATAGAAGGTGGCGGAGAACAGGAACAGGGGCATGGTGACCAGCGCCACCAGGTCGAGGTCCTGCCAGGACCGCATATAGGTGGTGGCGGCCATACCCAGCGACCCGAAGGCGAAACCGATCAGCACCGCACCCGGCACAGTCATCAGGGCCCACCAGGACCGGGTCAGGCCCATCAGTGCCATCACCACCACGAACACGGTCGAGTAGATGGCGCCCCGAAGCAACGCCCAGCCGATCTCACCTACGGCGATGTCGCGGGGGACGAGGGGCGTGGTCAGGATCCCCTCGTAGACGTTGCCGAATTTCAACCGGAAGAAGATGTTGAAGGTCGTCTCGAGCACCGCTCCGTTCATGGCCGAGGCCGCCATCAGCGCCGGTGCGACAAAGGCCGGGTAGTCGATCGGAAGTCCGTTGGGTCCGGTCACCTCCGGGACCAGGGCTCCGATGCCGATGCCGATGGAGAACAGATAGAACACCGGCTCGAAGAACCCGGTGAAGATGATCTTCCACAGCCTCCGATAGACCAGGGCGTTCCGCTCCCAGATCCGCTGCGCCCGGAATGGGGTCATCCGGCGTGGTGGGGTGAGACGGGACGGTGCGGAAACGCTCATGGCCGCAGTCTTCGATCGAGGAGTCTCGCTGCCAGCACCAGACCGAGGACGGTCATCGCACTGAGATAGGCGACATGGAGCCAGATCGGGAGCGTGGTCACCACCGACTCATCGACCCCGGGGAGGGCGATCTTGCGGACCAACTCCACCCCGTGGAACAGGGGAGTGGCATAGGCGATGGGCTTGATGTAATCAGGCAACTGGCTGATGGGGAAGAAGGTGCCCGAGAACAGGAAGAGTGGGGTGATCCCAAAACGGAACACTGTCGACAGGCTGGTCTCATCCTCCTGGGTGACCGTGAAGGCAGTGACCACCGTGGTGAAGGCGACGCCGGTGAGGACTCCCGGTGGCACCGCCAACAGGGCCGGGCCAACTTCGAGGGCACCGAACAGGACCGAGATGAGGGCGAACACCACCAGGATGAAGCTGAGCCGGATGATGGACCACAGGAATCGCCCGTACACGATGTCGGCCGGGCTGAGCGGGGTAGTGATGGTGGCGTGGAACTCCTTGCGCCATTTGATTCCGGCCATCACCGGAAACGACCCTTCGCCGGCGCCGACCTGCATCGCGGTGGCAGCCATCAGACCGCTGGCAACGAATGTCAGATAGGAGACCCCCAGATCGGCGCCGCTGGAGTCGATCAGGGAACCGAGACCGAGACCCATCGCCGATAGGAACAGGACCGGGTTGACGAAGCTGGAGATCATCGTTCCGCGCCAGGTGCGGCGGTAGGTCACCAACTCTGCTTCGACGACGCGAAACGAGCGGGTGAGGACGGTCATCAGTCGATCAACCTCCGCCCGGTGAGCCGGAGAAAGACGTCCTCGAGGGTCGAGCGACGGACCAGCACTTGCTCGGGATGGACCCCGCGTTCATTCATCTCGTGCTGGGTGGCCTCGGCGTCGTCGGTGTAGAGGAGCACCCGGTCGGCCAGAACCTCCGAACGGTGGGCCAGGCCATCGAGCTTGATCACCGCCTGATCCTGTAGGCCGTCCTCGAAACGCAACTCGACCACCTCCCGCGGGGCGTATTCCGCGATCAGTTCCCGCGGTGACCCCTCGGCCGCGATCACACCCTTGTCCATCACCACTAGACGGTCGCAGAGTTGCTCTGCCTCATCCATGTAGTGGGTGGTGATGATCAGAGTGGCACCTTGCTGTTTGAGCCGGTAGAGCCGGTCCCACAGCGCATGTCGGGCCTGGGGGTCGAGACCGGTGGTCGGCTCGTCCAGGATCACGAGCTCGGGGTCATTGATCAGGGCCCGGGCGATGGTGAGACGGCGTTTCATGCCGCCGGAGAGAGGCTCCACCGTCGACTTGGCCCGGTCGGTGAGCTGGGCGAACTCCAACAGCTCCGCGGTCCTGCGCCGGATATCGGCCCGGCTCATGTCGTGATAGCGGCCGTAGACGTAGAGGTTCTCCGCCACGGTCAACTCGAGGTCGAGGTTGTCTTCCTGGGGAACGACACCGATCCGCTGCCGGATCGAGCGCCCTTGGGTGGTCGGGTCGAGCCCGAGCACTGTCAGCTTTCCCTCGGTGATCGGGCTCACCGTGGTGATCATCTTCATCGTCGAAGTCTTGCCCGCCCCGTTTGGCCCGAGGAAGCCGAACGCCTCTCCCTTGGCGATGTCGAAGTCGATCGCGTCGACGGCGACGAAGTCGCCGAACTTCTTGGTGAGGCCGCGCGCCTGGACTATCGATTCGCGCATACGCGACCTGACGCTAGTGCCACCTGGGGACAGAGCTTCGGGAGTTTCTCGGATCGAGGGGTTCAGTACTGCTCGAGATGGACGAGCGCGTCGACCGGCTTTCTCCCGCCGTATTGTCTCGGCTCTGCACCCTCGGCCGGGTAGCCGAGGGCCACCGCGTATCGCGTGACTCGGTCCCTTGGCGCCCCCAGGAAACGACGCGCCTGGGCATCGCGGTGGAGGGTTATCGGGCACGATGCCACCCCGATGGCCTTGGCTGCCAGCATGATGCTCTGTGCAGCCCGGCCCACGTCGAACATGTTGCCTCCCGGCTCCTGGACCAGGACGATGGTTGCGGCCGAGTCGCGCACCGGTTGGGTGAAGTCACCATGATCGGCCAGCTCCTGGAGGTGGTCGTGATCGGCGATCACCATGAAGGACCAGTCCTGACGGTTCTTGGAGCTCCCGGTCCACCGCCCGGCTTCGAGGATGGCCGCGAGATCCTCCGCAGCGAGCGGGTCGGGCTTGAAGTCGCGTATCGCCCGCAGTTTGAGGAGGAAGTCGTAGACGTCGGTCATGGGAATCGAGCCTAGAGCCCCCCGCCACGATGAGGACGGGCGGCCCCACCGGTAACGTCGACAGGGTGAATGGCGCGGTGACACTGGTGGGTGATCGCTGGACGGTGGGGCCGCGCGCTTTCACAGATCCGGTGCGTGTGATCGTGGCCAGGGGTCTCGATGAGGTGTTGCCCGTAATGCGGGCGGCCGAGGAGGCAGCCGGGGCCGGCTCATGGGTGGCAGGGTTCGTCTCCTATCAGGCGGCTCCGGCTTTCGACGCCCCGTTGAGGGTGGCGCCGAGACGCCTCGTGCCCGATCTGCCCCTCGCCTGGTTCGGGGTTTATCAAGGCTGGGCGGATCTCCCACCGAGAGCCGGCCCGTTCCGACTCGGCGCTTGGACCGCCGGATTGAGCGAGTCGGAGCACGGTTCACGGGTGAAGACGATCCGGGAGGCGATCGCCGCCGGCGACACCTATCAGGTGAATCTCACCTTCCCGATGTGGGCCGATCTCGAGGGCGAGCCCGGCGGCCTCTTCCAGGCGATGGTGCACAGCCAACCCCAGAGCTACGGCGCCCTCATCGACCTCGGAGACCGTCAGATCCTCTCGGTCTCGCCCGAGTTGTTCTTCTCCCGGGTGGGCCGGCTGGTCACCACCAGGCCGATGAAGGGAACCGCGCCTCGAGGCCGGTCCACGGCCGAGGACCTGGAGCAGCGGGATCGTTTGCTCAGCTCAGAGAAGGAGCGGGCGGGCAACCTGATGATCGTCGACATGGTGCGCAACGATCTGGGCCGGGTCGCCGAGATCGGTTCGGTCGATGTCTCGGCCCTCTTCGACGTCGAGAGGCATCCGACCGTGTGGCAGATGACATCGACCATCACCGCTCGGCTACCAGATGATGTGGGGCTCGCCGAGCTGTTCGCGGGTGTGTTCCCTTCGGGCTCGGTGACTGGCGCTCCCAAAGTCTCGACGATGGGGATCATCGCCGACCTGGAGCCCGATGCCAGGGGCGTCTACTGCGGCGCCATCGGCTATCTCGAACCTGGGGGCCGGCGGGCGGAGTTCTCGGTCGCCATTCGGACCGGGGTGGTCGAGGGAGGCAGATTCACCTATCACGTTGGCGGTGGGATCACTTACGACTCCCTGGCTGGCTCCGAATACGACGAGTGCTATTGGAAGGCATTGGTGGTCACCGAAAAACGCGACCTCCCGATCTGTTGGAAACGATGCGGTATTCGCGTGCCGAAGGAATCCCTTTGCTCGACAGGCACATTGCCCGTCTCACCGAATCCGCCGCCTACTGGGGGATTCCCTTCGATCCGGTCGCCATCGGTAATGCCCTCTCAGCCGTGGGGGGAGCCGCCTCCCTCAAGGTGAGGTTGGTGCTCACCGCGTCGGGCGGGACGGAGGTCACGACCGAGCCCTTGCCATCGTGGGAAGAGCCGGTTGGGCTTCAGATCTGGGAGGAGCGGGTGGACCAGAGCGATCCTCGGTGGTTTCACAAGCTGGAAGACCGGACCCGCTATCCGACTGCGGAGGATGGCGTCGAGGTGGTCATGGTGAATCTCGACGGCGAGATCACCGAGACCAACATCTCCAATCTCATGTTGCGCTTCGATCAACATTGGGTGACACCGCCCACCTCCTCGGGGTGTCTTCCCGGGATCCACCGGGAAACGGTCCTCGCCGCTGGTGTGGTAGCCGAGGCCGTCCTCACCATGGAGGATCTGATTCGCGCTGATGAGATCGCAGTGACAAACGCGGTGCGTGGGTGGAGGAAAGCGGTCCTGATCGAATAGGTTGTGGCCGACCTAACCGCAGTTCAGGAGCCCGTCTTCATGCCCACCCCCCATATCTCGGCCGAGAAAGGGGACTTCGCCCCATCCATCCTGCTTCCCGGCGACCCCCTGCGGGCCAAACACATCGCTGACACCTATCTCGATCAGGCCCGGGAGGTGAACGCGGTGAGGAACATG
>DATDPT010000138.1:0-2230 GCA_035292605.1 Acidimicrobiia bacterium | reverse complement strand
GGCGAGCGCCAGGTCGGTCCAGTCGAATCTGCGATTGGGCCCGATGTCGGGATTCAGCGGAGTCCGGTCCGAGGTGGTGAGCCACCCCGATCGAAGCGAGGAAAGGGCCGCTGCGGACTTGTCCATGGCCCGGTCGGCGAGATCCTTTCCATCGCGGACCGTGTCGGAGAGATTGGTCAGCCTGTCGATCAATCGCCGGGCAGTCCGCGCCGCCTCGGATACGGCAAGTTGGCTCGGGGTGGGGGCGGGTCGTGGTGTCCAGGCCGGGGCCTCTTCGATGTCCGAGGTCGGGGTCACGTTGAGCAGGATCGTGGTCAGGTCGACACCGGAAAGACCATCGATCATGCAGTGGTGGATCTTGGCGATGATCGCGAAGCGGTCTTCATCCAACCCTTCCACCACCCACAGTTCCCAGAGCGGCTTGTTGCGATCCAGGGGGGTGGACACGATGCGCCCTGCCAGCGCCTTGAGCTGGCGGTCGGTCCCGGGCCGGGGGAGCGACGTGTGGCGGACGTGGTACTCGAAGGAGAACTGGTCGTCGTCGACCCACACCGGCTGCCGGTTGTAGGGCACCCATTCCAGACGCTGGCGATAGCGGGGGATGTACTGGAGCTTGGAGAGGATGTGCGCCTTGATCCGATTGAAGTCGATCCCACCGTGCGCACCTTTGAGTGGGGACGCATCGAACAGAGCCACCCCCGCCACATGCATGTGGCTGCTCCGGGTCTCGAGCGCCAGGAACGAGGCGTCGAGGTAGGTGAGGGGCTCGTAGTGGAAATCACTCATCGGACTACTCGAAACCTAGCCGGTATCGTCGCGTGCCCATGAGTCGTGAATGCCAGATCCTGCGCGTGTTCACCAGGGACGGCCTGGGTGGCAACCATCTCGGTGTTGTCACCGATCCGAGCGGGCTGACTTCGGAGATGATGCAGGCCATCGCCGTTGAGAACGGGTTCTCCGAGACCATCTTCTGCGACCTGTCCGGAGAGATACCGATCGCCCGGATCTTCACCCCCGGCGCCGAGCTCCCTTTCGCCGGTCATCCATTGGTGGGTCTCGGCTGGCTGCTGAACGACACGGTTCCAGATGGCGTTGATCGAATTCGCTACGAGGCTGGCGAGGCCCAGGTCAGCTCGGAAGCCGGATTGACCTGGATCCAGGTTTCGGGCGATCAGCCGGTGGAGCCAATCGACCCACCTCTCTTGGGCGGGGAGGTGGCGGTCTCGGTCTCGATGCCGATCCCCTACTCGGTGATTCGACTCTCTTCCCCACGACAGGTGGCTGACATGGTGACTCCCCCGATCTCCTTCGGAGAGGTGTACGTCTGGGCCTGGGAGGACCCGGGGCAGGTGGTCAAGGCACGCTTCTTCGCCGGCGAAGTGGGAGTTGCCGAGGATCCGGCGACCGGGAGCGCTGCGGTCGCCCTGGCCGCGCATCTCCGGAGGTCAGGCCAGGTGGAAGGGCGCCTCATCATTCATCAGGGCGACGAGATCGGCCATCCGTCGACGATCCGGCTCAGATGGGATCAGGCCTTCTCGTCCATTGGCGGCACCGTGGTCCGCGACGAGGTGCGCAGGTTGGAATTGTGAGTCAGGGTCCCAGGCAAGACTCGAACCTCCGACACCGGCCGCCGGATATGCTGATTACCTGAAACGGCTGACTGGAGGCACGTCGATGGCCATCACACTCGACCACACGATCGTCCCCTCCCACGACAAGGTTGAGGCGGCCCGCTTCTTCGCCCGGATCTTCGATCTGCCCTACGACGGGGCCGGCGGCTACTTCGCCCCGGTCAGGGTGAACGACGAGCTCACGCTCGACTTCGCCTCGGCTAGCAACGTCGACGAGCTTCACTACGCCTTCGTCGTGAGCGAGGACGAGTTTGACGCCATCTTCGGTCGAATCCAGGCCGAGGGGGTCAGCTTCGGCAGCGGGCCGGGTTCGGCTGACGACGGGACCATCAACACCCGGCGAGGCGGCCGGGGTCTCTACTTCTCGGGTGGTCCCGATCCACATCTGTGGGAGATCATGACCCGACCCGAGACCGGGTCGTGACCTGAGCGAACCCCCAGATCACCCATTCTGCAATGGGTTTCAGATGTCAGCGCCCTCGGCAAGACTCGAACTTGCGACACCCGGTTTAGGAAACCGGTGCTCTATCCCCTGAGCTACGAGGGCGGGATGGGTTGGAAACGCGGGTGGAAACGGGCTACACCGACCGGCACCGACA
>DATDPT010000137.1:0-2081 GCA_035292605.1 Acidimicrobiia bacterium | reverse complement strand
AGCGGCCCTTTCCTCGCTTCGATCGGGGTGGCTCACCACCTCGGACCGGACTCCGCTGAATCCCGACATCGGGCCCAATCGCAGATTCGACTGGACCGACCTGGCGCTCGCCGACCTGAAATCGGTCAAGAACAAGCTGGGCGGGTCGCTCAACGACGTGGTCCTGAGCATCGCCGCCGGCGCGATCCGCAAGTTCCTCATCGAGGCACGCGGGTACGACGTCTCCGAGGCCGCTTTCCGGGTGATGAACCCGGTCTCCACCCGGCGCGCCGACCAAAAAGGGGCTCTCGGCAACCAGGTGGCGATGTGGCTGATCGATCTCCCCATCGAGGAGGCCGACCCCTTCGCCCGCTACCAGTTGATCAAGGAGCGAACCCTGAATCTCAAGAAGAGCAACCAGGCCCTGGGGGCGGCGACCTTGGTTGAGATCAGCTCGGGAACACCGATCACCTTGCTCTCTTTGGCCAATCGGGTGGTCGGCTCCAGGATGCGGCCTTTCAACATGACCATCACCAACATCCCGGGGCCTCAGTTCCCCATGTACCTGTTGGAGTCCGAGATGCTGGCCAACTACCCCATGGTCCCTCTGTGGGCCCAGCACGGGCTTGGAATCGCCCTCTTCTCCTACAACGGAAGACTGCTCTGGGGCATCCATGCCGACTACGACACTCTCCCCGACTCCGACCTGTTCCTTCGGTTCATCCACGACTCGTTTGCCGAGCTCCGCGATCTGGAAGTGCCCGCGGCGTGAGCCATCTCGACCTGGCGGACGGGTTGCGCATCCTCGATGCGACCAGAAGTGACTACCTGGACCACAAGGCTCATCTCCGTTTCGCCTGGGCGGTGCTGGACGAGGCCGACGGCGTGGATGACGCAGTCAGGGTGGTCTCGCTGACCATCCGCCACGTGTCCGAGTTGGGGGGAAACCCGGGCAAATACCACGAGACCGTGACCGTCTTCTGGATCCGCTTGATGGCCCATCTCAGGGAGACCTATCCGGACCTGGAGAACGTCGAGCAGCTGTTGGAGCGCTACCCGGCCGCCGGTGACCCCGGTCTGCCGGGCAGGCACTGGTCCGACCTGGACAGCCCTGAGGCCAGGACCACCTGGGTCGAACCGGATCTGCTCCCTCTCCCGTGACCTTGCTCGCTGCGCTGGCCGGCGCCCTGGCCATCTCTTTCTCGGCGATCTTCTTCGGCCTGTCCGGGGTTGATCCGCTCACCGGGGCCTTCTTCCGGGTGGCCTATGCCCTCCCCGTGCTGGTGGTGATCTGGCTGACCGTCCGCCAAAGGGATCAGCGGACCTGGCAGAAGCGCCTGCTCGCCTTCGGTTCGGGTTTTCTGCTCGCCGTCGACATGGTGGCGTGGCACAACGCCATCGGGCACATCGGCGCCGGTCTGGCCACCCTCATCGCCAACTCCCAGGTGGTCTTCGTGGCGATCGCGGCCTGGCTGATCCTGGGTGAGCGGCCAAGCCGGCGGATCGTCATCGCCATCCCGGTGGTACTGATCGGGGTGGCCATGGTCAGCGGCCTGGGGCGTGGGGACGCCTTCGGCTCCAACCCGCTGCTCGGCACTCTGCTCGCCTTGGTATCGGCGATGTTCTACGCCGGCTTCATCCTTGTGTTTCGTGCATCCAACAACATCCAGGCTCCACCGGCGGGACCGCTCATGGAGGCGACGGCGGGCGGAGTGGTGACAATGTTGTTCTTTGGCGCGGTCACGGGAGGAATCGACTTCACCCCGACCTGGCCCGCACACGGATGGTTGATCGCCCTGGCATTCGGGGCCCAAGTAGGCGGTTGGCTGCTGATCGGATTCGCCCTGCCCCGACTGCCCGCTGTTGAAACCGCCACCATCATCCTGGTCCAACCGGTGTTGACCATGATCTGGGCTTCGATCATCTTCGACGAGCGCCCATCGCCCATTCAGTTGACGGGGGCCGCCCTGGTTCTGGCCGGTGTCGGGTTCGTCGCCATCGCCAGGGCTCGGGTTGCCCCCGAGCCCACACCGACCACGGTGTGAACCTCAGCCTCCCAACACCACTACCACCAGCCGCCCGGTGGGGCCGTCGACGACGGC
>DATDPT010000136.1:0-7527 GCA_035292605.1 Acidimicrobiia bacterium | reverse complement strand
GGGCCGTCGCTCACGACGAACTGGATACCGAGCTCGGCGGATCCGATGGCGTTCTTGAACCCCGGGTGTTGGCCGAGGGCGGCGGTCACCTCCGAGGCCCACTCTTCACTGAGAAACTTGGACAAAGCGCTCTCTCCTTGATGATGCTGGAAACCCGGATCGTACTAGCCGGGCGACTTTGAGTGAAAACTCAAGAATTGCCGTCTTCAGATCAGCTTGGCAATCGAGGTTTCCGCACCGCGGGAGAGACGGGTCAGCGGCTCGCGCGGATAACCGGGATCGAGACCGGCCGCCTTGGCCGCCGCCTTCACCCCGGGGATCCCGTGGGCCTCCACGTCTGCGCTCACCGAGCTGAGGCGCTTCTGCAGCCGTCTCGCCGTTTCCGGACTCTCCTTGGTCGCAGCCAGGATCTGGAGCACCAGAGCGGGCAGATAGTTGCCCGATCCGGTGATCGCCCCGTCACAGCCCACGGCCATGGCTGCGGTCAGGGCCTGCGAGGATCCGGAATAGACGATGAACCCGGGTGGGGTGGCATCGATTATGGATTGGAGTCGTACCACGTCGCCGCTGGAGTCCTTCATCCCCACCACCTTGTCGTGGCGGGAGATGCGCCAGACCAACTCGATGGGGAGGTTGTAGCTGGTGACCCCGGGCACCGAGTAGATGAACACCGGCAGCGGCGACATGTCGGCGATGGTCCGATAGAAGCGGAGGATGGCCTCGTCACGCCCGCGGGAGAGGGTGGTGGGGGTCATCACCAGCACGCTGTCGGCTTCGGCGTCGGCCGCCTCCTGAACCTGGCGGACGGCGACTCGGGTCGACTCGGCGGCGATCCCGACCATGAAATGGGCCTTGCGGCGCCGGCCGGTCTTGACCAAGCGGCCGCGCTCGCCCGGTTCGAGATAGGGGCCCTCACCGTTGGAGCCTCCGATCACGAAACCGGTCATGCCGACGTCGCCGAGGACGCGGAGATTGTGGGTGTGGGCCTTGGTGTCGATCTCCCCGCTCCTGGTGAACGGGGTGATCAATGCGGGCAGGTATTCAGGGGGAGGCAGCATTCACGACAGGCTAGGGAGCGTGTGAGAGGATTCTCGACCCCGAATCAGGGGGCCGGAGGCTCCATGCGAAACACAGCGTCGTCATCCCAATTCACTACGCCGTTCCACCACAGGAAGTTGGTCTGCCACTGGTGTTCGAACTCCACCCGGACCCCGATCCAGTCGGCCGTCCCGGTGTCGTTCACCCTGTCTTCTGGGTCCCAGTTGCTGCCGAGATTGGTTGCAAACCAGGTCGAGCCCTGGCAAACGACCAGATCGAGGTCGGCCGGTGTCGAGGGCCGGTAGATGCGGGTGTAACTATTGGACCCTGGATAGGAGCCGTTGATGTCGGACTTGTAGATGTGAACGAATTCCACCTCACCGGTGTCGAATCCTTGGAGGGCGCCAGTCGCTGCTTCGAGGATCACACAGTCGGCGTCCCCGTGGTTGGCAGCGGATGCCGCCACCCGGCCGCCTTCGCGGGTGGCAACGGTGACCGAGAGCCAGTCACGGAACGCCATGCCGTACTCGTAGGCGCCCAAAGCGATCATCATCAGGAATGCGAAGACCAGCGAGAACTCGATCAGGGTCGTGCCCTTCTCGCCCTCCTTTCCGCGCCAGGGATGGAGCGGGCTCATTCGTTGGGAACCAGTCGGACCGGGTTGCCGATGATCCGCGCCGCCCAGGTGGTGCGGTCATGGGGCTCGGAGTTTTCGATCTCCATCTTCCACCAGCAGTTGGTGGTGCAGGTGTAGCTATCGGGAATCTCCACCTGGGCGGTGACCCAGAGCCCGTTGAACAGCGAGGGAGGGGTCGAGGTCTTGATTCTGCAGGCTCCTGAACTGGAGGCCACCACCGTTCCAGCTTCGTTTTTGGCCACCCATTCACAGGTGGCGGTGCTGCCGGCGGGGTTCTTGACCGTCATCCAGGCTTCTTGGTCGTCCTCGCCCGGGTCATAGAACTGGAGCTCGAGGGTCTTGCCCGCGTGGACCTGGGCCACTTCGGCGACGTGCAAGGTCGAAATGCCCGATTGGTTGGTGAAGATCGAGATGTCGTTGATCCCGTACACCCGGGCGTTCAACGCACTGCCGGTGTTTGCCCGAACCGCGAATTGATTGGTGCCACCGTCATTGCCGTCGGTCCAGACCCGGATCACATAGATCCCGGGTGCAACCGGACCGGACAACCGACAGAGGGTGACCCAGTTGTTCTTGTAGGTGCCCGAGGAGGCCCCGGAAGTGATGTTGAAGGCGCCGGTCCCAACAGAGCAGCCGGTGATCGCCACGTTGTTGGTGGGGTCGAGTGGGGTGTCGTCAAACCGGTACATCTGGAAATGGGTATCGGCTCCGCCACCGGTGTCCTGTGCCCGGTCGCCGGTCTCGACGTCGAAACTGCCCCGCTCGTAGAACCCGGCGTCGTAGACGCGAACCGTGAGGTCGGACACACCGGGGTCGGGGACATCGACCGCCAGGTAGTAGCCATCGAAGCGGTGCTCCAGGTTGTCGTGCTGGGTCCCGTCGTTCCAATACAACGTGGAATGGGCATCGCCGTTCCACTTGTTGGTGTAGGGCCCGGAGACGGCGGCCCAGAATCGCTGTGCGGTGGCCGGGTTGCAGTCGCCGCTCTGAATACTGGTGATCCCGACTCCGAAACAAGGGTCGGGGCTACCGATCGGAACCGGTTTCACATACTCGGCGGTGGCCACCCTGGTGATGCTGAATGAGTCGAATCCGAACAGCTTCACGAAGAAGGTCGGGACTTGGGTAGCCAAGGTCACTTCGAGCTTGTTGTCGGCGAGTTGACGCCAGTCGAGATCGTCGGGCCCTCCACCCACCACCGGGGTGCCGTTGATGCTCCCGATGTCGAAGCCGTTGGCCGTGGCCGCCCCAAGTGTGTTGTCATCCACGCCGTCGATATCCCCGGGAAGAAAGACCACACCGGCGAGAGCCGAGGAGTCGGCGCCGCGCTGGAGGCGAGCCCCATTGAGATAGAGCCAACCCAGGTCGACGGCGAATGCCGAGATCCCGAGCAGGACAACGATCATTACGGCGACCAGTGGCAGGGCCATGCCCCGTTCGTCGCCATCAGGACGTCGGGTGAGACGCTGCACGATCATCTTTCTCATTCGAAAACCTTTGGCTCTAGACGGGTGATGGTCGATTCGTCGATCGTGATCGAACCCCGGAACGGGGCGAAGTTGGTGACCCAGTCGTGGGTCATGATGATCCTGACCCCGATGATGTCGAGTGGCTGACTGCCCACCGTGGTCTTCCGAGATGTCGCCGGCCATCCGATCGGATTGATGGTCCAGGTGTCGGATGGTTGGGCAGGGACATTGCACAGACTCGGGTCTCCGCCGTCGAACACGGCGTAGTTGGTGACGCCCTGCGCCCCGTTGACGTCGGCCTTGAAAATCTGGATCGATGTGATCCGGTTCAGGTCACCTTGGGTGGCGACGGTGCTGATCCCGCGGAGGATGGCGCAATCGGCGTCTGCATCGTTCCCGGCAAGGGCGCCCACCCGGGCGGCCTCACGAGAGATATAGGAAACGGTGAGATAGTCCTTGAAGGCGAGGCCTATCTCCATGATGCCCATGATGATGAGGATCAGCAAAGGAAAGACGAGGGCGGCCTCGACGATGGTGGCTCCCCGTTGACGACGGGTCCCGGACTTGGGGGTTGCTGGGGATTGGTTTCTGGAGAGTTTCATTTGGTGCCTCGGTGGGCCGGGTCGGCCGCCCGGAGCGAGCTGAACACCTGGTCGACCTCAGGGGAGGGATGGATGACATCCAACCCTGCGAAGGCTAAGCGGGCCCCGGAGACCGGAAAGGGGCCGTGAGGCTCATTCGACGCGACCCAACGGGGGAAACGTCGCATCGAATGATCGATGTGTCTCGCTCCCCTCCCAATACGAGGGCGTGTCGGTCGTCTGCTCACTTGACTTCATGTCAATGTCGGCAGATTTGCCCGATTTCTTGAAGGGGAAAGCTGGGTCTGGAGACCCGATTGGGCTAGGAGCTGGGCACGAGATGGATCGGGTTGCCGATCATGTAGGCGCGCCACGTGGTGGTGTCGTTGACGGTGTCGGTGTAGACGTAGTTCATCTTCCACCAACATGTCGAGCAGGCGTACTCCGGTGGGAGGTCCATCTCGAATTTGAGCCAGCGCCCGTTGTACTCCCTAATGCTCACGTTCTCTTGACAGCTGTTGCCGGCAGAGATCGTCTGTTGCAGATCCCACGACTGGGAGGGATCGTCGCGGTCGTAGATGCGGCATTCGCCGTCGTTGAACACCGTGAGATCGGGCCCCACCACCTGGAGGGTCCCCGGTGCATCAGACTCACCCGGGTCGTAGAGCTCGATCACGAAGGTCTTGCCGTGGTAATAGGTGGGGACCTCGGCCAGGTAGAAGGCCGTGGTCGACCCGCTGAAGTTGTTGTAGATCGAGAAGTCGCCGAGGGCGAACAGGTTGCCCGTAGTGGACCGGACCGAGTAGCGGTTGAGGCCGGCCCGGTTCACGGTCGCACCGGGGTCGACATGGCGGATCTGGAGGATGTAGATACCGGAGCCGGTTTGTGTCCAGCAGCCCTGCGAGTCCGGGGCCGTGAAACTGTACGGAGCCGGGTCGGGAACCTGAGGCCGAGGCGGGATCGTGGCTTCGCACAGCCTGGTGTTGTCGGAGATGTCGAGGGGCGTCGGATCAGGGGCGTAGAGGGCGACGTACATGGTTGGCCCGCAGCTTGCCGCGTTGCTGGGGAACCAGTCCTCACAGCCCCGGTCCCCGGTGCGGATGAAGTCGCTGGTGGGGTTCCCACCGGAGGTGTTGTAGAAGGCCAGGTCGTTGCCCTGCACGGTGAAGGTGGACCCGGATTCGATGCCATAGAGGTAACCGCCTGTTCGAGCGGGCGGGGAGGGGTTCTGGGTGCAGGCCGGGTTGTCGCTCGACCCCCGACACCACGAGGAATGGGCGTCACCCATGATGGTGTCGGTCCATTTGCCGTGGATGTTGGCCCAGAAGTTGTCCTGTCCGGTGCAGCCCGGCTGGTCGGGGTCGCAGGAGTTTCCGAATTGGTTGTCCGGGCTGCCCAGCTTCAGCGGCGGGATGAACTCGGCGGTGGCGGTTCGTGAGATGGCCATCGTGTTGAAGCCGAGGATCTTGGCGAAGAAGGTAGGAACGACGTCGCGAACGGTGACCGCGAGCTTGTTGGGCTCACCTGGGACGACCCCAGGGTTCACGGTGACATCGACCAGCGAATCGTCGTACCCGTTTCTCAGCGCAATGTCGATCGCGGTCGAATCTGCGGTCCCGGGTTGGCCCGGGAGCCAGATGACGCCCCCCAGGGCCGCGGCGTCGGCTGCCCGCTGAACCCGGCTGGCATTGAGATAGAACCAGGCCAGGTCGGTGCCGAACGCAGCCATCCCCATCAGGACAACCATCGATGCCGCCACCAGGGCCAGTGCCGCACCCCGGTCGTTGTCTTTCGCCCTTCGAATCAGCTTTCTCACTGGGTGCCCCTGGTGTCTGGCTCAACTTGCATCACGGCGGTCTCGGTCCAGTCGACGGTGGGAAACGGGAAGATCCCGGTCACACTGGTGTGGGAAAAGGTCAATTCGACGCCGAGAACATCGAGGGTGGGGGGGATTCGGTCCCGGTTCGCGGCCACCCACGGGCAGAAATTGGCGCAGGAAAGGTCGATGAGTGGTGAATCACAAGCCAGGCCGCTGCCGCTCGGGGTGTACTCGTTGATCGATCCGACTATCGGGTCGCCTACGGCGTCGGCCTTGAAGACTCTGACCAGCTCCAAGTCCCCGAACCGCAGGTTGCAGGAGGCTTCCTCGACAGCCTGGAGGATCAGGTCGTCGGCGGTGGGAAAGTCGGCGGCGGCGGCGCCGGTGCGCGCCCCTTCTCGGGCGGCATTGGTGACGGTCAGGTAATCGACCACGAGGAATCCGATCTCGGAGAGACCCACAGCGATGAGGATGAGCACTGGGAGGATCAGGCCCACCTCGACCAGTGAGGAACCTCGTTCGCGGAGTCGCCTCATGACTCGAACACCTGGGGCTCGATCTGGAAGTCGGTCGAGGTCGTGAAGTCGGACGAGTCGACGAAGTAGCCGGTCAGCCATTCGTGGGTGAATTGGACCTCCACCCCGACCCGGTCGAGGGTGGGAGCCTCGACATCACGATCCGCCGGGTCCCAATTCGGAACGTTGTAGGTATCTCGGAACGGCTCAGGGCACGGGGTCCAGTCACAGCATCCGACCAGGATGTTGCCTGGTGAGTTGTCGCTGCAGTCCGAGCCCGGGCTGTAGGAGTAACTCTGGGAGGCGCCTCCGGGAGCTGCCTTGAAGATCCTGACCTCCATCCCGTTGGCGATGCCCGCAGGGGCCAGGGTTCGCTCGATGTCTCGCAGGATCTGAATGTCGGCCCGGGGGTCGTCTCCGTAGGTGGCGCCGGCACGGGCGCCTTCGCGGGCGGCGTGGCTGATCGAGAGCCAGTCCTTGAAGGCGAGCCCGAACTCGACGATGGCGAACAGGGCGAGGAAGAGAAGGCCGTAGACGAGGGCGGCCTCAACCAGGGTGGCGCCCCGCTCGCCATCGACATCTTTTCTCATCTCGCCCCTGTTTCCCTCGCCTTCAACACTCTGCGTGAGCCAAAACTACAGTCAGTGGTGGCCTTGGGGTAAACGCGTTCAATCTACCCCTGTCAGGCTACGTGAAAGAACCGAGAGGACAAGGGGGCGAGCAGCCTATTAAGTCTTGATCCAACCGGGGTGAGATCAGCCTTTTTGCGAGGCGAGACGGCGGTTCTTGACCTTGGCCCTCACATAGTCGGCATTCATCATCGCGATGAAGTCGATCGAGATCGATTTGGGGCAGGCCTTCTCGCATTCGCCATGATTGGTGCAGGAGCCGAAATAGTCCTCCATGACCTCGACCATTCGCTCGACACGGGTCCAACGTTCGGCCTGGCCCTGGGGAAGGAGACCGAGATGATTCACCTTGGCCGCCGTGAACAGGTTGGCAGCGCCGTTGGGACAGGCGGCGACACAGGCCCCGCATCCGATGCATGCGGCGGCGTCGAAAGCTGTGTCCGCCACCTGCTTGGGGATCGGGATCAGATTGGCCTCGGGTGCCGACCCGGCATCAACCGTGATGAAGCCACCGGCCTCGACGATCCGGTCGAAGGGGGACCGGTCCACGATCAGGTCGCGGATGATGGGGAACGCTCTCGCCCGCCACGGCTCGACCGTGATCGTCGCCCCATCCCTGAACTTTCGCATGTGCAGCTGGCAGGTGGCCGTGCCCGGTTGGGGCCCGTGGGCCTGGCCGTCGATCATCACCCCGCAGCTGCCACAGATGCCCTCCCGGCAGTCGTGGTCAAACGCCACCGGTTCCTCCCCTTGGGTGAGCAGGCGCTCGTTGAGGATGTCGAGCATCTCGAGAAACGACATCTCCGCCGAGATCTCGTCGAGAGCGTACGTCTGGAACC
>DATDPT010000135.1:0-3523 GCA_035292605.1 Acidimicrobiia bacterium | reverse complement strand
GTCGAAGCGGGCCGCGCTCGATCTGATCACGCGAATGATCGACCTGACCACTCTGGAGGGGAAGGACACCCCGGGCAAGGTCGCCCAGATGTCGGCGAAGGCGATTCGCCCCGATCCCCTGGACCCCAGCGTCCCCTCCGTCGCCGCGGTGTGTGTCTATCCCAACATGGTCAAGTATGCGGTGGAGGCCACCGAGGGCAGCAATGTCAAGGTGGCCAGCGTCGCCACCTATTTCCCATCAGGCCTGGTGGAGACCGATCTCAAGGTCGAGGAGGTGTCTCGCGTGGTGCGGCTGGGCGCTGACGAGGTGGACATGGTGATCGACCGGGGTGCCTTCCTCGGCGGTGAGTATTTCAAGGTCTTCGACGAGATCCGTCGGGTCAAGGACGCCTGCGGCGATGCCCATCTCAAGGTGATCCTGGAGACCGGGGAACTGGTCACTCTCGACAACGTGCGCCAGGCCTCCCTGCTGGCCATGGCCGCCGGCGCCGACTTCATCAAGACCTCGACCGGGAAGGTCCAGCCGGCGGCGACGCTGCCGGTGACTCTGGTGATGTTGGAGGCGATACGGGATTTCATGGATGCCACCGGGGTCATGGTGGGCATGAAGCCGGCCGGTGGGATCCGCACCGCCAAGGACGCCATTCGCTACCTGGTGGTCCTCAACGAGACCCTGGGCGAGGCCTGGATGACCCCCGACTGGTTCCGATTCGGGGCCTCGACCCTGCTCAATGACGTCCTGATGCAGATCCGCTGGCTGCAGACCGGCCGCTATTCATCCCCGGACTACTTCACCAAGGACTGACCGTGGCCATCGAGATCGCTACCCCAGCCACCCCACCCTTGAAATGGGAGTATGCCGGCTCCCGGGAGTCGACCGACATTGTCACCATCGAGGACCGATACGGGCTCTTCATCAACGGCAAGTTCGTCAGCCCCAAGTCGAAGAAGTGGTTCCCGACCATCAACCCTGCCACCGAGGAGCCGCTGGCCGAGGTGGCTGAGGCCGGGGAGGCAGATGTCGACGACGCGGTGGCCGCCGCCCGGCGCGCTTACACCGAGGTATGGGAGCCGATGGACGGCGCGGAACGTGCCAAGTATGTCTTCCGCATCGCCCGAATGATCCAGGAGCGGTCCCGCGAACTGGCGGTCCTGGAGACCCTCGACGGGGGCAAGCCGATCAAGGAAGCCCGTGATGTCGACCTGCCACTGGTGGCAGGCCATTTCTTCTACTACGCCGGGTGGGCCGACAAGCTTGAGTATGCCTTCCCCGGGGTTCGTCCCAGGCCGTTGGGCGTTGCCGGCCAGGTGGTCCCCTGGAACTTCCCCTTGTTGATGCTGGCCTGGAAGGTGGCGCCGGCGCTGGCCGCGGGCAACACGGTGGTGCTGAAGCCGGCGGAGACCACGCCCCTCACTGCCTTGATCGTGGCCCAGATCGCGGCCGAGGCCGGGCTTCCTCCCGGGGTGTTCAACGTGGTCACGGGGGCTGGAGCCACTGGCGCCGCGGTCGTCGGGCACCCCGACGTGGACAAGGTGGCGTTCACCGGGTCGACCGCGGTCGGCAAGCTGATCGCCAGCCAACTCGCCGGGAGTCACAAGAAACTGACCCTGGAGTTGGGGGGCAAGGCGGCCCATGTCATCTTCGAGGACGCCCCGCTCGACCAGGCGATAGAAGGGGTGATCAACGGGATCTTCTTCAACCAGGGCCATGTGTGTTGTGCCGGGAGCCGGCTCTTGGTACAAGAGAACATCCACGATCGGTTCGTCGACAAGTTGAAGCGGAGGTTGTCCACGCTTCGGGTGGGTGACCCGATGGACAAGAACACCGACGTCGGCGCCATCAACAGTCGGGCCCAGTTGGACAAGATCACCGAGTTGGTCGACTCCGGTCTCGACGAGGGCGCGGAGATGTTCCAACCCGACTGTGTCCTGCCCGAGCGTGGGTTCTTCTTCAAGCCGACGCTGTTCACCAACGTCGCCCAATCACACCGTATCGCCCAGGAGGAGATCTTCGGGCCGGTGCTCTCCATCCTCTCCTTCCGCACCCCGGAGGAGGCGGTGGAGAAGGCGAACAACACCCCTTACGGGCTCTCGGCCGGGGTGTGGACCTCCAAGGGCTCCAGGATCCTGTGGATGGCGGATCGTCTCCAGGCCGGGGTGGTGTGGGCCAACACCTACAACAAGTTCGATCCGGCCTCCCCGTTCGGAGGCTACAAGGAGTCGGGGTTCGGGCGTGAGGGCGGCCGCCACGGCTTGCTTGCCTACATGGATTGGGACGAGACATGAGCCGTCTCGACGTCCGCAAGACCTACAAGCTGTACATCGGAGGCAAGTTCCCTCGTTCCGAGTCGGGCCGTTCCTACCCGGCGCTCGGCTCTGACGGCGAGGTCCTGGCGCGGGTGGCCCAGGGGAGTCGCAAGGACCTTCGAGATGCAGTGCGGGTGGCCAGGGAGGCGGTTTCAGGCTGGGCCGGCGCCAGTGGTTACAACCGGGGTCAGGTCATGTACCGGATCGCCGAGACTCTCGAGGATCGGCGGGGGACCTTCGTCGAGCAACTTCATGCCGGTGGGGTTGCCAAACGTGCCGCCGAGGCCGAAGTTGCGGCATCCATCGACCGCATGGTCTGGTACGCGGGTTGGGCCGACAAATTCGCCCAGATCTACGGCAATCTCAACCCGGTGGCAGGGCCCTTCTTCAACATCTCCACACCTGAGCCGACCGGGGTAGTCGGGGTGATCGCCCCTGAGGAGCCGGCGTTGTTGGGCCTGGTGTCACGTCTGGCGCCGGTGCTGGTGCCGGGGAACACCACGGTGGTCCTGGCGTCGGAGCGGTACCCGATGCCTGCGATCACCCTCACCGAGGTTCTGAACAGCTCCGACCTCCCCGGCGGGGTGGTCAATGTCCTTACCGGGTTCAAGGACGAGTTGATCCCATGGCTGGCTGACCACATGGACGTCAACGCAGTCGACGCCGGGGGAGCCACTCCGGAGCAGGCGGTTCGGGTCCAACAGGGTGCTGTCCACAACGTGAAACGGGTGGTGCTTCCCTCCCCCAACGGCCCCGGGCAGAGCCCTTATCGCATCGCCGCCTTCACCGAGACCAAGACGGTCTGGCACCCGAAGGGGTTGTGAGGCACCTCGCTCCAGGGCTCGTCACCGAGGTATGAGGCCTCCCGCCGCGGGGTAGAGCGCGGAATCCCCGATACAAGGAGGTATCGCCTATGGGATTTCGCTACCGGAGAAAGGTGCTGCTCACGGTCCTGGCAATGGCCGTGGTCGCGGCATTGCCGGGTATCGCCCAGGCCGAGACCGAATCACCAGAGGAAGAGACCACCGCCACCACGACCGCACCTGAGGCCCAGGTACCACCGGTTACCCAGGTTACGTCGGTGCTTCCGGTGCTTGGTTCCGGTCTCACCGTCTCGCTGACCCGTGACGACACCGGCACCATCACCGAGGTGGCTCTCGACCCATCCGGTGCCACGATCGTCAAGGAGGGTGACCACAAGGTCGTGTTCCTCCTC
>DATDPT010000134.1:0-6694 GCA_035292605.1 Acidimicrobiia bacterium | reverse complement strand
GGACGCGAAAAACCCCGAGGGAGTGTTGGCCGAAACCTCTACCCTCTCGGGGTTCTCGACCCTACTCGGACTCCAACCCCGAAAGGCTGGTCTCCCAGAGGGTCCCGGAGTGACCTCTCGATCGCTTCGGGTCCGGTTCGAGGTTGCCCTCGTGCCGACAAATGAGAAGGTAGGCATGCCGTCCCCAAGATGCAAGCCAGGACGTGTTCCATTTTTCGCGACTCAGGAAACGATTTCGCGACCTCGTGGAGAGCAATCGAACCAGACATTCGCCGACGCCATCAGAAGACCTCGACTCGCCGCCAACGGACCATCGATTCCCTTTGCCCATCCTGCAGCGCATCGGTCCAGTCACCTAGTGTTGCGCGGGCATGCCGCAAGGTGTGTGGAAGTGGAGACGGGCAACAAGAAAGGGGCGAGATCACGAGACATCAACGGAGCATCGGGTTGGCGGCGCTCGCCGCCCTCGCGATGGTGATGGGCGCATGCGGTGGTGACAGCGAACCGAGCACCGACCTCGAGGTGAGCGTGTCGGAGTTCCAATTCTCGCCGAATGAGTGGACGGTCCCCTCTGGTGAGGAGATCTCCATCGTCATAACCAATGAGGGGACAGTCCTTCACGAGTGGGTGCTGATGCAGCCCGGTGTGAGCATCGAGAGCGAAGCCGACCTACCCGAGACCGAGGAGGAATTGCTCGCCGATTTCGTCTTCGTGGAAGACGAGGTAGAAGCTGGTGACAACAGGACGCTGACCTTCACCGCTCCGGCCGCCGGCACATATCAAGTCATCTGCGCCATCGAAGGCCATTTCGACGGCGGGATGGAGGGCACGCTCACCATCGTCGACGGCTGAGAATCATTAGCCGATCAGTCACAATCCCTGGTGTGCACGGGGGCAACATGGGGGTCTATGTGGCGACGCCACCACGACCGGGCCCATGGCCCGGCGTGGTGGTCATCTCCGACGCTCTTGGAATGACCAGCGATTTGAGGAGTCAGGCCGATTGGTTGGCCCAGGAGGGGTATCTGGCGGCGGCGCCTGATCTGTTCTACTGGGGAGGCAGGATCCGATGCATGTTCTCTGCCATGCGTCAGGCCGTTGCACGTCACGGAGACGTCTTCGAGGACTTCGACGCCGTTCGCCGATGGGTGGCCGATCACGACGATTGCTCGGGCAACATCGGTGTCATCGGATTCTGTCTGGGTGGTGGGTTCGCCCTCCTCCTTGCGGCGACGGGCGATTACGACGCTTCAAGCGTGAACTACGGAGCTGTGCCCAAGGACGCGATGACCCTGCTCGCCAATGCCTGTCCCATTGTCGGCAGCTACGGCGCCAAAGACTCGACGCTGCGCAAGGCCCCTGATCTCCTGGAACAGGCCCTGACAGCCAACGATGTGGCCCACGACATCAAGGTCTACCCCGATGCCGGCCACGCTTTTCTCAACGAACACGACCCGGCGGAGGTCCCGCGTTGGGCACTTGTCGCCGGCAAGCTCTCAGTGTCCGGCTACCACGAACCCTCGGCTAGCGACGCTCGCCAGCGCATCCTCGCCTTCTTCGAAGCCCATCTGAAAACCCCCACGTAGGCACCGGCATGAATACGTCTCGTTTGTTAGCCTGTCGTAACACTTCATTGCCTGGCTTAGGGGGATTGGCGTGAGAAGACTACGTAAGCTCGGTTTCGCTCTGGCAGTGGTGGGCACCGCCCTTATCTTGGGCACTGGCACATCCCTCGCGCTCACCGCCACCTATACGGGCACGATCACCGTCGCCGATCCCACCATGCCCGTGGTGGCGATCAGCACACCGGTGTGCACCACCCAATTGGTCTTTCCCGTCCACTATCAGGTGATCGAGTTTCTCCATCCCCTCCCCGGCACCCATTCCTTCTCGATGACCAGCACCGACGGCTTCGCGTCCGCGTACCTGTACGAGGGCAGCTTCGATCCGACGAACCCGCTGGAGAACTGTGTCGCCGCTGACAACGGGGCCGACCCCGTAGAGATCACCTACGACTTCCTCCGAGGCACGCCCTATTTCCTGGTTGTCTTCGATGACCAATTCGCTCAGGCGGGCGGTGACTACGAGGTGGTGGAGCAAACACCCGACCCGGCACCAAGCACGGTGGGTCTGGTAGATCCGGCCACCGGGGAGTGGCATCTGCGCAACCAGGCGGGTCTGGTGGCCAGCTTCTTCTATGGGAACCCGGGGGACGTGCCCTTCATGGGAGACTGGAACTGTGATGGGATCGACACGCCCGGGTTGTTCCGCCAGTCCGACGCCTTCGCCTACCTGAGAAACTCGAACACGCAGGGGGTCGCCGACATCCGGTTCTTCTTCGGCAACCCCTCCGACATCCCCCTGGCAGGGGACTTCGACGGGGACTGCTACGACACCCTCTCCATCTACCGACCTTCCGAACAACGCTTCTATATCGTCAACGCCCTGGGCGCCAACAACGGAGGACTGGGCCCGGCCGAGTTCTCCTTCGTCTTCGGCAACCCTGGAGACCAACCCTTCGTCGGGGACTTCGACGGGGACGGGATCGACGAGGTCGGTTTGCATCGTGGGTCGACCGGGTTCGTCTACTACCGCAACACGTTGACCGCCGGGATCGCCGACAACCAGTTCTTCTTCGGAGACCCCGGAGACCGGTTCGTCGCCGGTGACTGGGGAGTGGTCGACCGGATCGCAACCCCCGGGTTGTTCCGACCCGGGAACGCCACCTTCTATTTCCGGCACACCAACACCCAAGGCAACGCCGACAGCAGCTTCGCCTTCGGACAGTCGGGGTGGCTCCCTGTATCCGGAGTCTTCGGGCTGGGTTGACCGGTCCGCCTCGCCGGTAGGTCAACCGCCAGCAGACCGCGGCTCCGGGAGATGCCCGAGGGGGCGGGCCCGAATTTACACCGTCCCCCTCGCCTAGATGGTGGGCCTAACAGAACACATCATGAACCACGGAAATGAGGTTTCTTATCACATTGGACGTTTCGACGGGGACTGTTCTCTACGATGAAGCCAACCCGGTACCCGCCGATAACACCGGCGGCTCAGCCGTTAGATTCTGATCGGCCGATGGCCTCCGTCTCGTCCGAACCCAGAATCCGAGAACGAGGGCCAGCGTGATAATCACGCCTAAAGGCCAAGGACGATCCGAGGTCGATCTGCTCGACGGGCGCAAGCCGCCTGACGACCCAAGGGAACCCCCAAACCCCGCAGACGTCGAAGGTCGAGCAAAACTCGCCCGTACATACCCTCGCGGCAAAACTCGTTTTCCTGTCGGCAGCCACGCATTAGCACCCGTCGCACTTCCGGTGCTTGACGCCCTCGGACGTAGACTTGTCGAACCCGATCGGACGGAGCGCGCGCCGTGGAGTCTGTACAGCAATCCCGAGGCCCTGTAGTCGCCACCGTCGTCTCGGGACTCCTCCTGCCGCTCGGAGTCCTTGTTCTCTTTTCGTTCGGTGCTCAGATCGTCTTCGGGCCATTTGTCCTCGCGATCGAGTGGATTCTCGCCCGCATCTCGGCCCGCCCGGTTCGGATTGCGTGGTGTGTTCTTGCGGGAGCGCTCGCCGGGGAGATCGTCTATCTCGCACTCGACCTGCGGGTGACTCAGATCGACGGGTTCCCGGCTGTGGTGGCTGGTCTTCTGACCGCGGCTCTGGTCGTTCCTCTCTTCCTCTCCACGACCCGCCCCTCGAACTAGGCGGCCCACCTTAACCGCCTGGTCAAAGGCGGTTTTCGCTAGTGGGCCTGACAGGACAGAACGCGAACCTGCCACCGGTACTCGAATAGATCTCTTACCTGGTAGGGACTTGTAGTGGTCAGATCGAGAATCGGGTGGTGTGGCCCTCGCGGTTCAACCACGCTTCTGATCGTTGGGCGTCATCCTTCCCGAACTGCCCCCGCATGCTCATCCCGAGGTGCGGTTGTGGAATCGCTCCACAAACTCGATAATCCTACCGATTATGGGTAAATGAAGAAGATGTTCATTTTGTCAATTGCATTGGTGCTCGGGCTTGTGGCCTGCGGAGCACCAACAACCACACCGACAACTGAGGCTCCGGCTCAGACGGAGACTTCGACCACGGAGGCTCCGACAAGTACGGAAGCTCCGACCACCACGAAGGCTCCGGTCACGACGACAACGAAGGCTCCGACCACGACCACCACGACACAGCCTGAGCCTCAGTTCACTCTCTCCGAAGAGAATGCCATTCGGTCAGCCGAGTCGTATCTGGAATACACGGCCTTTTCTCGCTCGGGTCTGATTGATCAGTTGGAGTACGAGGGGTTCACTACCGCAGAGGCGACCTTGGCGGTCGATTATCTCAATGTGGATTGGAACGAGCAAGCGTGGAAGTCAGCCGAGTCTTATCTGGAATACTCGGCCTTCTCCCGGTCAGGACTCATAGATCAGTTGGAGTATGAGGGCTTCACCACGGAGCAAGCCACCTACGGTGTGGACAAGACCGGCCTCTAACCGGCACTACCCGTCCTACCTCTCCCTCACCGCCTTCGTGGTGGCCAACGCCCCCGACTTGGCCGACCAGGTGATGGGTGGTCCCGTCCTCCAGGTGGGTTTGCCGCGGCTGGACTCCCCAATGCCCGACCCTGCCATACGGGACGGTCTTCTCTGAGACCGAATGGCGACATCCTCAGCTTGCGTATTGAGATCGTCTGCGACCAGGAGCGGGAGGAGGCGACACTGACATTCGGCTTGCGAGACGGGAAGCCTGCCGCGTGGCTAGGCGATGAGTTGGGGTACCCGAGAACCTCGGACTCATCTAGGTCACGGAAGCCACCTAGTGCTCTGGGAGTCCGATGTCTGTGGGTGTCTGGGTCGCGTCCGGGTCGTGGCAGCGGCCAAAATGGGCTGAAATGGGCTTAGATTTGGCTCAGGTGAACGGAACCACCGACCCCCCAACTAAGAACCGTCTTAGCAGGGATTTGAGGGATTCTCTGATCCCTTCTCTTGTGGGCCCGGCAGGACTTGAACCTGCAACCAACGGATTATGAGTCCGCTGATTGCACCCTCTCTACCAGGAGTTATGCCGACTCCACGACAGCTTGTTGCACACCTGTTGCACACACAATCTCCCGCACATCGATCGTGAGGGAAACGCGCCCGGAGCCGGCACACCGTATCCCCGATCTGCTTGTAACGAAAGGGTTGAGTCGTCATCTCGCCGCTGCCCCCCGTCCCCGGGATAGTCCCCCTTGTCGATCACCAGCGTCTGACCAGGCACCCACACCGCCGGACGCCGCTGACGGCCATTCAGGCTTCGCCATGCCTTCTTCTCAGCTGATACCAGTCGCCGAAAGTTCCGAGCCGAGCCCTCATATATCCGGCCGCCCCCGCCTCAGGCAACAAGCGCTTAGCCGTGATCTTCGCCTTCGTCGCCTCTACCCGCCTGGCCACCAGATCCCGGACCACATCAGTGTTCTTCGCCACCGCTACGACGCCTGGCGACCCCCACCCCGAACTCACCCGCCTCCAGATGCCGACGCGCACCTCCGTCGGTGAACCGACGCCCAAACGAATGTCACTATGAGCTTCCTGCGAGCCGCGGGCTCGCTGGGTTGGCACGGCCAGCCGTAACGATGAGTCTGCCGTGTCAACGGACTGTCCAACCGCCCCTCGACACGTCCTAGTCAGTGTCGTCTCCGTTGATCCGCCACACGTCTCCCTCGCAGAACCCGGGGGGCCTCCGTTCTACTTCAGTGCCATCAGGCAGCCTGGCAACGAGGGTCGAATCACTGCAACCGCCCGGTCCCGACAATTCCACCGATCGTCCAAAGGAGATGGTCGCGAGGAGCTCTTCTTCCCCATCCTCAGTCACCTCATACAAAGTCAAGTCGTCTTTCGTCGACGTTACGTTGATTGCTGTGGGGGGCCCGGGCTTCTCGATCCAGCAGGCCGCAGCAAAGACAAAGACCAAGACGGCAAGGAACCAACGCTTCAAGTACATCCCTCACGTTCCGTCCGGGAGGAAAAGTCCGGCCGACTGGTCGATCCAGGCACCCACGACAACGACAACTACGACGAGCCCGGTAACGATGTAAAGCCAACGGCGCAACAGCACGATGAAAATTCTACGGCCAAACATGTCATCTAGTTCAGACATGTCGTGCTAGGTACCCAACAGGACTCTGTCCGCGAATCGCCCGATCACCGAACTGGAACAAGGCGAAATGTGGTTCAAGAAATCGTCAGTGGGCCCGGCAGGACTTGAACCTGCAACCAACGGATTATGAGTCCGCTGCTCTGACCGGATTGAGCTACGGGCCCGACAGCCCCGAGGGTACAAGCCGCTCTTGCGAATCCGTGCCAGAGCAACGCCCCGGATCGGGTTCGGAAAATTCAAGGGCGCAAGCACCAGACCTTGATGTACGTTTCGAGGCGAAAGGAAGAGTCACGGAATTCACACTCAAGCTCGAACTGGCCGCGTCGGACGTGGACCGAGCCCGGGCCTGGTACTCGGAGAAACTCGGCCTGGAGCCCATCGACCCAGAAGCGCTCGAGCTCGTCTATTACGCCGGCGGCACCCAATTCGGCATCTACCCCTCGGCCAACGCCGGCACCAACAAGGCCACCGCGGCGAGGCTCATCGTCGACGACTTCGATGCGGCCCGGGCCGAGCTGCTCTCGAAGGGTGTCGTCTTCGAGGACTACGACCTCGGTGAGGACTTC
>DATDPT010000133.1:0-2163 GCA_035292605.1 Acidimicrobiia bacterium | reverse complement strand
TGCTCATCATCGCGGTCGATGTCCTCACCAATCGCCGGATCACCAACTGGCTTCGAGAGATCCTCTTCACCCCCGCTGACACCCAGATCTATGAGCCTCGGGACGTGATCTACGCCTGGGCCATCCTGTTGTTCGCCGCATTTCTCGTGTTCTGGGGGCTGAAGGAGCTGTTCGTCCCCACCCGGGTCGTCGAGTGTCGCGACCAGGGTCTGGCCCTGAAATTGCGCGGCCCGTTTCGCAGTCATGACGTCATCCCCTGGGCCAAGGTGGTGGGTGTCGATGCGGGTGAGATCGAGGACGAAGGAGAGATCCTGCCCCTACTCCGGATCAAGGTCCTCGAACGCGGCGACCTTCCCGCTCATCCCTGGGGCGCTCGCTGGCTGGAGACGCGTGTGCTGGGTGTCCTCGCCCAGGATTGGGCGGTGACCCCCAAGGAGGCCGCCAAGCTGATCGGGGACTACGCGGTCGACGCTGCCCGTCGGGCCGATCGGGCCAGGGTGGCACGGCTTTGGGGATCCTCTTGAGGGCGGTTGGCGCCCACGTGCCGTCCCGGCAGCCGATCGAGGAGGCCCGTGAACGCCGGGCCGACCTGGTGCAGATCTTCCTCTCCGACCCCCAGGGCTGGAAGAAACCGCTGCCCCGACCTGACGCCGCCGAGCTGCGGGCCTCACCGATCCCGATCTATGTCCACTCTCCCTATCTGATCAACGTCTGCGCCGACAACAACAAGATCCGGGTTCCGTCCCGGCGCATCCTCCAGGAGACATGTGACGCTGCAGCCGAGATCGCCGCCACCGCAGTGGTGGTCCATGGCGGCCATGTCACCGGGGACGGGCCTCAGGTGGAGGGGATTCTCCGCTGGCGCAAGGCCCTGGAGCCGCTGGACACCCAGGTCCCGTTGCTCATCGAGAACACAGCCGGTGGGGACAAGGCCCTTGCCCGTCGGGTCGAATGGATCGCCCGCCTCTTCGCCGAGATCTCCGAGTTCGACGTGGGCTTCGTGCTCGACACCTGTCACGTCTGGGCCGGTGGGGAACCGTTCGACGAGCTGGTGCCCAGAGTGATGGAGGCGACGGGACGGATCGACTTGGTCCACGCCAACGACTCGAAGGACCTCTTCGACTCGCGACGTGATCGCCACGAGAACCTGGGACAGGGGAAGATCCCCTCCGCGGAGCTGGCCCGGGTCATCGCCGAGGCCGACGCCCCCGTGGTGGTGGAGACCCCGGGAGGTGCCGCCGAACAGGGCGCCGACATCGAATGGGTCAGGGCCCGTCTCGCCTCTGCGCAGCAGCCCAGCCCCGGTCCCTAAGTACCATTTCCTGATCATGACCAAGAAGACGACGGTTCCTGACATCCGGGCCCGCAAGGGTGGGCCCAAGATCACGATGGTCACCGCCTACGACTACCCATCGGCCGTGATCGCTGATCGCGCCGGTCTGGACATCATCCTCGTCGGCGATTCGGTCGCCAATGTCGTCCACGGCATGAGCACCACCCTGGAGATCGGTCTCGAGGAGATGATCGTCCACGCCCGGTCGGTCAGACGCGCCCAGCCCTCGGCCCTGTTCGTGGTCGACATGCCATGGCTCAGTTTCCACATCTCCCCCGAGGATGCAGTGCGCAACGCGGGGCGCATCGTCCAGGAGGGTGGTGCCGAGGCGGTGAAACTCGAGGGGGGTCGGAAGAGGATCCCGGTGATCGAGCGCATCCTCGATGCCGAGATCCCGGTCATGGGCCATCTCGGCCTCACCCCTCAGTCGGTCAACGCAATGGGCGGCTTCAAGGTCCAAGGGAAGGTGGTCGAGGCGGCGCGGGAGATGATCGACGACGCTCGGGCCCTCGCCGACGTCGGTTGTTTCTCGATCGTGCTCGAAGGTGTGCCCGACGTCCTCGGGGAGTTGATCACTAAAGAGGTCGACGTCCCCACCATCGGCATCGGCGCCGGGCCTGGCACCGACGGCCAGGTTCTCGTCTACCACGACGTGCTCGGGATCGGTCTCGGGCACCACGCCAAGTTCGTGCGGGCCTATGCCAGCATCGGCGAGGAGTCGATCGAGGCCCTGAAGCGATTCGCCGCCGACGTCCAGTCCGGTGCCTTTCCCGGGGAGGAGGAGAGCTATCACGTCTCTGACGAGGTGGTGGCCGAGCTGTTGAGGGGCC
>DATDPT010000132.1:0-13313 GCA_035292605.1 Acidimicrobiia bacterium | reverse complement strand
CGGGTTGACGGAACCGAGTCGGCGACCACCACCATCGCTACCCTGGTCGGCCTCCTCGAGGACTGATCCGGCTCCCCTCGCGGTTCTGAAGGTCTAACTTCGGCACACTGGTAAGGTCCGCGAAAGTTCTCGGGATAACCACTTGGAGTGGTCGAACAACCCTCTTAGTATTCTCGAGACAAGAAGCTGTGGGGCTTCTCCAAACATCGGACTGGGAGATTATTCAATGGGCAGCCGGATGGCTCCGGGTAGGGGCACGCGTCTTTTCGTCACGTCACTGGTCTTCGCACTGGTGGCATCGTTGGTACAACTGGTGGGGGTAGCGCCGGCTGTTGCGGAGACGCTACAGGCCAACCTGGTCAACGAGGTCGACACCTCGCCTTGGCCGCCCCCAGTTGTCGAAGGCAGGGAGCCGTCGGGCGTCGCCTACGTCCCGACTCCGACACCGCATCTCATCGTGGTCGACACCAACGCCCCACTCGCCGCCAACGCCTGGGAGTACGTCCCGGCCACAGCGACACCCACCCAACGGCTCCTGGGCCCAGCGGGTATCCAGGAGACGACCGGTGTCGCCTATGACGTGGCAAACGACCGGCTGTTCGTCAGCAGTGACACACCCAACAGGATCTACGTCGTGACTAACCACCAGGGAACTCCGACCGTCACCCAGATCCCTCTGGTAGATACGGTCAGCGGCGACACCGAAGATCCTGCATACGACCCGGCGACCAACACCCTCTACTTCCTCGATGGCCAGGCGGAGCAGATCCACAAGGTCAACATGGCCACCAACACCGTCGATCCTGCCTTCGTCATCGATCTGTCACAGCTGAGTCCTGAAGCCGACGGCGACTGGGAGGCGATGGCCTGGAACGAAGAGCGCCAAACCTTGGTGGTGGCACCGAACAACTTCTTTGGGGTGATGTACGAGATTCCCCCCACCGCCGGGACCCCAACACAGGCCAACAACCTGATCAACACCGCCGGGATCTCCACCAACCTGCTCAAGATCTCTGGTCTGGGCATGGCGCCTACTACGGGAAACCCTGCCCAGATGAGTTACTGGATCGCCGACCGCGAGTCCAGCGGGATCTTCGAGGTCTCGACAACTGCGTTCGGGCAACTCGCTCCGATCGCGTACAGCAGATCGCTCAGCGTGCCGTTCAACACCGCGGTGCCTGCCAACTTGGTGGCCACCGACGCCAACAACGACGCTCTCACCTATACGATCGTCAGCCAGCCGACACACGGCACGCTCAACCCGTCCGCTCCTGGGGGCGCGGCTCGCACCTATACCCCGACCGCCGGCTACTCCGGTCCTGACACTTTCACCTTCAAGGTGAACGACGGCACTGTTGACTCGAACACAGCCACGGTGACGGTGAACGTGCATGCCCAGAACACTCCCCCGGTGCTGAACCCAATCGCCTCGCCTGTGATGTGGAACGAGTTGTCGTTGCTCAGCTTCGCGGCCTCCGCCACCGATCTCGACGGCGACGCACTCACCTTCTCGCTCCAGAACGCACCCAGTGGTGCTTCGATCACGCCCACGGGCAACTTCGCCTGGCTCCCCACCGAAGAGCAGGGCCCAGGCACCTACAGCATCACGGTCGTGGTGACCGATTCCGGTGGTCTCACCGACTCGCAGGTGGTGCAGGTGAATGTGCAGGAAGTCGGTGGTGGTGGTGGCGGCGGAGGCGGCGTCGGCACCAATCCCTTCGCTTCGATCCAGACCAATGCCGGTTTCTGGCGGTTGTATCACGGTCCGGCCCAGGTGGCAGGGTTCTACTACGGGAACCCGGGCGACTTCGGGTTCATGGGGGATTGGAACTGTGACGGGATCGACACCCCGGGGTTGTACCGACGTTCCGACGGATACGTGTACCTGAGGAATTCGAACACTCAGGGAGTGGCCGATGTCGCCTTCTTCTTCGGAAACCCGGGGGACCTCCCCTTGGCCGGCGACTTCGACAACAACGGATGTGACACGGTGTCGATCTACCGGCCCGCCGAAGGCAAGTTCTACATCATGAACCATCTCGGAGCCGGCGACGCCGGACTAGGAGCAGCCGACTTCTCCTACTACTTCGGCAACCCCGGCGACGCCCCGTTCATGGGAGACTGGAACGGAGACGGAATCGACACCCCAGGCCTGAGACGCAACTCTGACGGGTTTGTCTACCTCCGACACTCCAACACCCAAGGGGTCGGCGAAGAGGTGTACTTCTACGGAGACTCCGGTGACGTGGTGTTCACCGGAGACTGGGACAACGACGGAGACGACACCCTCGGCCTCTACCGACCCTCCAACGGCACCGTCTACCTCCGCAACACCAACACCACCGGCGTCGCCGACACCACCGTCGTGGTAGGAGGCGGGATGCAGGCGGTTGGAGGCAACTTCTAGGCCACAAAACCGCGCCTACGCAGGTTGGGGAGGGGACAGGCGCTGATGAGAGATCAGATTGGGAGGAGAGTGGGGGCCACCTCGGTGGTGGCCCTCCTCGTCCTGGTCGGCCTGGCACTCGGGATGTCGATCGCCTGGGCTGACATCATGGCGGGCCTGTACCTGGAGATCCCCACCTACCAGTGGACAGTGTGGGCACCCGGACCCACCGGGGTGGCCCAAAAAGACAGCAACACCATGTTCGTCGTCGACGGCGATCGCAACAACTATCCAGCGTGGGAGGACGACGGGATCAATTTATGGGAGATCTCGCTGACCGGTGCGGTACTTCGAACCGGGGTGCTGTCGTTCCGGGAGCCCACCGGTGTCGATTACCACCCGGCCAGTGGGACCCTCTATGTCTCCTCCGACAGCGCCGGGGGCGTCTACGCAATTACTGCCGGCACCGACACACTCTTCGGGACCGCTGACGACGTCGAGGACTTCATCGGCATACCTGGGAGCAGCGATGTCGAGGACCCGGTGTTCGATCCATTCTCCGGTGATCTCTTCGTGCTCAACGGCGGTTCCAGTGGGAGGATCTATCGGATCGATCTGCCCTCGCAGACAGTGCTACCCAATCCCATCGACATCTCCGGTCTCGGGAGTGATTGGGAAGGGCTGGCGATGACACCTGCCGGCGAGTTACTAGCCGGAAACAACCTTGGGCAGGAGATCCACGTTCTCGACACATCGGGGAACCCGCTCCAAGTGATCAATCTCTCCAACATAGGTCTGGAACGAATCTCCGGTCTTGGGGTCTCTACGCCAGGTGCCGGGGGCGACGGGTACGACATCTGGATCGCCGATCGTCAGGAAACCTGTAACTGCGATGACCCCGCCAACATCGATGGCAGGTTGTGGCGCCTTACCACCGACGGCACGCCGCCGCCCGCCACGACAACTACCACAGCCGCCACCACCACGACCAGCACTGGCGCTACGACGACCACCACCACCGGACAGGGCACAACCACAACCACAACTACCCTCCCCGGCACCACCACCACCATTCCGGGGACGACCACCACGACCACCCCGCTCCCGCCGCCTCCCGTTCCGCAGACCGCGGAGAGTGCGGTCCTCCAGGCCGATGATGGTTTCTGGCGGTTGTACCGGGGCCAGACCGAGGTGGCAGGGTTCTATTTCGGGAATCCGGGCGACTATGGGTTCATGGGGGACTGGGACTGTGACGGAATCGACACCCCAGGGTTGTACCGACGCTCGGACGGATACGTCTACCTCCGCAACTCGAACAGCCAAGGAGTGGCCGATATCGCCTTCTTCTTCGGAAACCCAGGAGACCTCCCCTTGGCCGGGGATTTCGACAACAACGGTTGTGACACGGTGTCGATCTACCGGCCCGCCGAAGGCAGGTTCTTCATCATGAACCATCTCGGCTTGGGTGACGCCGGACTGGGAGCAGCCGACTTCTCCTACTACTTCGGCAACCCCGGCGACGCCCCCTTCATGGGAGACTGGAACGGAGACGGAATCGACACCCCGGGCCTGAGACGCAACTCTGACGGGTTTGTCTACCTCCGACACTCCAACAGCCAGGGGCCTGGTGAAATCGCGTATTTCTACGGAGACTCCGGAGACGTGGTGTTCACCGGGGACTGGGACCAGGACGGAGACGACACCCTCGGCCTCTACCGACCCTCCAACGGCACCGTCTACCTCCGCAACACCAACACCACCGGTGTCGCCGACACCACCGTCGTGGTGGGAGGCGGAATGCAACCCGCCGGAGGGAATTTCTGATGACCTGGTATCCCTGAGCCAGACTCTGAGAATGCGCTCAGTCCGAGAAGGAGCGTGTGATGGCTAGCGGATCGACTCCTCAGCCGCCCCGTCCGGCCCGCATCTCGGATCTGCTTTGCAGGTTGCAGGATTCGTTCGCATGGCAGCATCAGGCCGAGGATTACGACCTGAGCGCTGTCTGGGACCGTGAGCGCTCCGGTTCGGTTTTCTATCGGATGACCGGGCGGCCGTCGGGACAAGAGGTGATCGTCAAGATCGTCACCCGCTGGCACCCCGGGGATGCCGAGCGCACTTTCCAGGCGATGATCGAGCTCGCCGAGACACTCGATGCGGCACAACTCCAGGGTGGAGGCGCAATCCGGCCCCTGGCCTGGGCCGATGACCCCCCGGTGGTCGTGATGCCATACGTGGAGGGCACCGACCTGGTCTCGATCCTCCGCCAGCCGGACCATCCGGCCTGGTACCACCACGTCCCCACCTGGATGGAGAATGCCGGGCGCATGCTCGCCGCCTTCCACGCCAGACACCTGACCCCACCCCTACAGGACATCTCAATGGCCGGGGAGGAGGCGCGCTTTCTCGCCGCCCGCTACCGCATCGACGACGCAGTCGTCGATCGCATCCTCAATCAGGTGGATTGCCGTCATCGATGTGCACGGTCTTTCGGAGACTTCGGACCCGGCAATCTCCTCGGCACCCCTGGGGGTGGTCTCTATCTGCTCGACCCACCCGATGCCTCCCCGACCGCACTCATCCACCGTGACCTGGCCAACTTCATATTCGAACTGAGACGCCAACTGGCGGGGCGGGGCTTTACCCGGAGCCGCCCGGTGACCGGACGCTTCGAAGAGCTTCGCTCATCATTCATCGGCGGTTACTCCGCGCTCTGGCCTGAGGAGTCCCTGAGTGTCGGTGACGAGGCGCTGATAGCCCTGTTTGAGATGAGGCGAGCGGTGGGAATGGCCCGCAAACGATTCCCGAATCGTCCCGGCGACGCAGCATGGTTCGCCCGCTCCGCACTGGCCCGCCGTCGCGAGGTGCTTGCCAACTAGTTTTTCAGAAGGAGAGAGATGCCCGCATCGACCAGACGGTTGGACACGATCAAGGATCAGGTCTTCGTCCTTGCGATCGCCGAGGGCTTCTTCGGCGCCAGCATCCTGTTCGCATTGCTCCAGCTCGACCTTTTCTCGCTGATCGGGATTGGCGAGAGAGCCGTTTCGGACCTCGCCTCCACCGTGGGAGCGCCCACCGAGCATCTGCAACGTCTGCTCAACGCCGGGGTGGTGATCGGGTTGCTCGAATCGGACGACGGCACCAGATACCGGCTCTCCCCCCAATCGAGGTCGGTCCTCCTCCCCGGCTCGGACGAGCGTTACGTGGGCGACTGGATCCGCAACATGGACATGTTCCGCCGCGCCCTGGCTGACCTCGATGTCGCGGTGACCAGCGGGTCGCCGACCGTGGACCCCACCGCCCACCTCGGCTCCAGCGACGAGGAGACACAGGACTTCATCCTCGCCATGCACGACTACGCCGCCCTTCGCGGTGCCGAGCTGGGGCGCTTCCTCGACACCAGCGATGCGTCGTCGGTGCTCGACCTGGGCTGTGGCCCCGGTACCTATGCCTTCCAGCTCGGGATGGCCAACCCCGATCTGGAGCTCAACCTGCTCGACCTCCCTGGAGTGCTCGAGGTGGCCCGGGAGTTGCAGTCGAGATACGACCTGAAGAACCCGGTCAACTACCTCCCGGTCGACGTGACCCGCGAGCCCATCCCTGGCGAGTACGACTTGGTCCTAGTCTCCAACACCCTGCACATGCTCGGTGAGCAGGCCAGCCGGGACCTGATCCGGCGCCTGGTCGACAACGTCTCCCCCGGCGGTTCCCTGGTGATCCAGGCCCAGTTCCTGGCCAACCATCGAATGGGGGGTCGATGGCCGGTCTACCTCGACCTGATCCAGATGTGCATCACAGAGGAGGGGCGGAATCACACCGAGGCCGAAACCAGGAGTTGGATGGAGGCTGCAGGTTTCACCGACATCACCTATGTCCCGATGTCGCTGGTGAACACCAACAGCTTCCTGCGCGGCTACAGGCCGGCATCCTGAGCCGGGTCAGTCGTAGAACGGAGCGATCTCGCTGACCGTCCCGTCACCCTCCAGCTGATAAGCAGTGCCGTCTTCGTTCTGGACCCGGAACACCGATGACCCGAGGGCCACGCTCAGATCAAAGTCGGCAGGATCGAGCCCACAGTTCACGAAGTCATACTCACTGGGCTCGGAGCCCTCGCCGTCGGCGACGATCACCTGTTCGAAGTCGCAGTTGAGGAATCTCACCGGAACCTCGGGAGCCGTTGCATGCTCGTCGATGAGCAGCGTGCCCCCGTTGGTCACCACATCGGTCCAAATCTGGGTGTCGGCTCCTTCGCTGTCATCTCCCAGGGCGTGGGAGACGACAGCAAGCCCGTTCTCGAGCAGCGTCAGACCGTTGTACTGATAAGAGTTCTCATAGGCGCCGTGCTCGACCCCGGCCGCCGCGTTGTAATAGGCGGTGAACCCGTCGACGGGATGGTTCTCGGTGTTGTTCTGCCAGACGAAGATCCCGTTGGTCTCGTTGTTGTGTGCGATGTTGTCCTGGAACACCCATACCGCCCCGGCGTCTTCGGGCCAGATGAAGCCGGAGCGTTGCGACCCCTCCACGCCTAGAACTCCCACGGCCACCGAGTTGGAGATTGTCATGTTCCTTCCGTTGCCCAGGTAAAAGCCGGCGAGACGAAACTTGTTGCCGGCAACGCCGAGATCGACCCCGGCAGCCACGGCTCGATCCCAGACCAGGTCGATGGTGTCGTTTGACATATCCTCTTCCTCGGGTGCCGGATCCCACCAGTAGGCCTCGTTGAGCACGTTGTAGGCGATCGTGTCCCGGAAGGTGATGCCATGCGAAGCGTGGGGGACGAAAGCGTGGTTTCCCGCATCCCGAATCACGACACCTTCCACAACTGAACCTCGGGTCCCGTCTCCCGCCATATGGAAATGCAGGCCATACCGCCCGGTCTGGTCGATCTCCCCGAACGTCGGTGCCATGTAACGCAGAGCGACGTAGCGGATGGTTTGAGGCTGCGCCGACCGGATGAAGACATGGGTGTAACCCTCCGGGGTGCCCTCGATCCGGACGTTCCGGGTGAGGTTGAGCAGCTCGGTCGGGTATCCGAGCTCGTTCACCGGTGGCGTGGCAGTGACCGGCTCGAAGTCGGTGTAGTTCCCCGGCGTGTTCGGAGCCGCCACCACCTCGTCTTCGGCCCAGGCCGGGTCATACTCGTAACTCCAGGCCGTCTTCTCCGCACCCTCGATGAGGAGCTGGCCGTCGCCCATCACCCACAGCCCCACATCGGAGGCCACCGGATCCATCCCTCCCCCGACGAAAGCCGACTCGTCGACTCCTTCGAACACCAGCGCGTGCTCGACGTCCTCGGATGCCGGCTGCATCACCAACTCCCCCAGAACCACCACTTTGGCTGTGACGGTCACTGTCGTGTCGACGTCGGGGTCGAACACCCAGGATTCGTCGGCGGGGATGGTGAACCCCTCGGGAAACGCCTGGTCGCCCGACACCATCACCGGGGTCCGCTCGATCGTCCCCGAACCCGAGGTGGTGGTCACTGGTTCGGTAACCGTGGTTGGACCGCCCACGGTCGTGGGGCTCGAGTCTGCGGTGCACGCGGCGAGGAGCAAGGCCAGGGCAAAGATGGGAGATGTCGATCTCAACAGACCCCCGAATGTCGAACGATGTGCGATGGGGACATGTTGTCATACCCGCTGTCGCATGCGTTAACCCAGGAAGGGGCCTGGACACCTCGACCTCCGGGTTTAGCATTCTCTGTGGACCTGGGAGGTTTTCATGGCGGAGAGCATCTCGACACCTGACCGCATGTCCGCCCTGAGCCGTCTTCTGTTCCGTGTCCTGCTCCCGGTGAGCGCAGTGCTGGTCATGGTCCTCGGCATCGCCTACACCAGCGATGTGCCGGTGACCGACCTCCTTCGTGACCCCAGTGCCACCCTCGACGGCGCCTGGTATGTGGGGCTGGTCTCGATCGCCGGGGTGGCGCTTTGGGCCGCGGCGGCGGCGATCTGCGTCCTCTGTCTCGGCGCCGAGGCGACCCCGGGGCAACGCTCTCTGCTACTCGCCGGGGCGGTCACCAGCATCGTCCTCGGCGCCGATGACGCCTTCCTGCTGCACGAGGCGATCAAGAACGGGATTGGCATCCCCTCACCGATGACGATCGGCGCCTATGGAGTGATCGCCATCGTCTTGTTCTGGAGGGCCTGGCCCTATCTCAAGACCAGGCCTGATCTGGCGGTGTTCTTGGTGGCAGTTGCGCTTTTCGCCATCTCGGTGATCCTCGACGCCGCCGGGGAAGCCGACCTGCCGACGCCGCCCTACTCGGCGGTGATCGAAGACCTCGCCAAATTCCTCGGTTTGGTGACCTGGGTCACCTTATTCGCCGGTGTCGGCAGAGACCTGATCCGAAGGCCTCGAAGCGGCTGAACGGTTACGAGGCCTCTGTCCCAACCACTGACAGGAAAGAGCCCGGTTCTTTCGACGGATCGCTCTCGGCGAGGGGCAGGGAAACCGCGAAGATCGTCAGCTCTTCGATTCGTTTGTATTCGAGTGAGCCATCCATTCCTTCGGCGAAGGACCTGGCAATGGAAAGGCCAAGGCCGACACTGCCCTGGAGCAGGGCCGAGCCGTCCTCATGCACATAGCGATTGAACAGTCGTTCCTCGACGTCGGGCGACACCCCGGGCCCGTTGTCGATGACCTCGATCAGAACTGTGGGATCCTGGCTGTAGGCGGTTACGGCGATCTCGCTCCCACCATATTTGACCGCGTTGGAGACCAGGTTTCTGAGCAGTTGTCGCAATCGGAGACGGTCGGCACGAACCGAGATCCCGATCTCGTCTACCTCCACCGACACCCCCCGTCGCTTGAAGGGACGGATCACTTCTTCGATCTCGGGACTCAGCTCCACCGTTTCGATGTTGTAGGTGATCGCACCGGCATCGATCCGCCCGGCGGCCACTAGGTCGTCGACCATCCGCGCCAACTCGGCGGCCTCGCTGACGATCAGACCAACCAGCTCGCGCGAGGCCGGGCTCAGCGACGCGTCCCCGTCCTCCAAGGCCGAAGCGAATCCGTAGATCCCGGTTAGGGGCGTTCTCAGCTCGTGGGAGACATCGGCGATGAACGAGTCCTTGGATTGGGAGACCTCGCGCTCGTGACGCAGCTCTTCGGTGAGGATCCGTCGTTCCGAGCTGCGACGCACTGCCCGCCAGACACCGATCATGATTCCAAGCGGCAGAAGGAACACCACCAGGAACCGCACCGCGTCGGCGGCCCGGCCCACACCTTCTCCGGCGAGAAGTATCTCCCCGGTCCTGGCGTCACGAAGCTCAGCCAGGGTCACGGTCAGCTTCTCGTATGCCACACCCTGGGAGGCCAGCGCCTCCGAGCTTGCCGATGCATCCCCGTTCCTGAGCTCGCCAAGGACTGACTCGGTGGCCGCCTCGAACGCTGCGTGAGCATCATTCACGAGGCTGCGTTCGTCGGCCGGCAACTCGACGAGAAGTCGCCCGCGCCGGCTGTCCAATTCGTCGGTGGCGGCCAGAGCGCCGCGGCGGGCATCGTCGATCAGGGAGTCAGCAGCGCTGCTTACGGCGAGGACGACAGCAAAGTTGGTCGCGTTTCGCACTCCGGCTGCGGCGCTGAGTACGGACTCGGAGAGAATCGCCGCCTGGGCGTCAGCGGCGACTGCACCCGAGTTCTCCCGGTTCACCAGGAACACGGCCAGAACGAGCAGAGCCGTGAGCGATGCACCGATGATCAGGATCGGGAGGTAGTCGGACTGCGGCTTTCGCACCATCTCCCTTGGTTGTCGGCATCGTGTGTTCTTGCCTTGACGTGCCTGCTCAGGAAAACCCGTCGATATGACGATGATTGGACATGCCTGCCGCTTCGACGCGTCTCACGTTCCTCGCCTTTCTGACTTCTGTGTTGATGCTGGTCGCGGTTCCGGCCCACGCCGCACACTCGTCACCACACGCTGTCGATCAGATCTGGGCGGTGGTGACTCAGGCGGAGGGGGAAATGGGCGATGTGGTGATTGCGTTCCGAACCGAGGCTGCAGGCCTGGACAACGAGGCCGATGTGGTCGCCGCCGAAGGCGAGGCGGTCGACGATGTCGATGGCATCTGGGCCGACGCCAAGAAGGCGATAGAGGACCTGGTCAAGCTGTATCCCGGGGAGCTGGGGAGCGTGGGTGGCGAGGCGAAACAGCAGCTCCAAGATCTGCGCAGCGAATCCCAGACCGCGCTCTCGGAGATCACGGGCAGCTGGGTCCCGGCAGTGCCGACCACCACCACGACGCTGGTTCATCCGCCCACCACAATCCCGGCTGGCACCACCACAACGACCAGCGGTACCGCGGTGGTCCCACCCCGAACGGGTGGCACAACCGGAAACAGCGGCCCTACCAACGGGCAAGGCGGGGAAGGAACATCGTCGCCCAATGAGCCTGGTTCCACAACGGCCGGGCCCGGCGAACCCACCAGCGAATCGGAGGTTTCGAGCGATTTGATGGCTACGGCGCAGACCCCGGCGCAGGCCGAGGTTTCGGATGATGCTCGCACCCTCGATCAGGACGACGCTGGAATCACCTCGCGAGTCTCAGGAATGCTCGAAACGGTTCTTCCCCCCGCAATAGTCGACCTGGTTCTCTCCCCTCTCCTCATCCTCGAGATCCTGCTCAGGACCAGCCTGGCCGGTGGCCGGCAGATACTCATTCCGCTTTCGCTGTTGGCGCTCTGCGCTGTCTTGATCTCCCTGACCGACCGCTTCGCGAGAAGGTCGGCTGAACCGATGCCACTCACCCATCCATGAGGTGGGGCACTAGCCCTTCGCCAGGCTGGTGATGAGGGCTGACGACTCGAACCGCCGATCCCCTGCCGGCCAGGGCTCAAGGCCCGAGAAACCCCCAATCACCGTCTGGGCAAACCTTTGGCAAGTAGGTCGCTCGGCCTATTTACCTCTTGTGGATAATCGGCCGATACCCCTGTTGACAATCCCCAGGACTGACCAGATGTGTACCTACGCTGGCTGGAGGCTCGAAGGACCATGGGTAGAGGCAACGCCATCGAACGAGAAGTAAGCGACGAGGCAATCCGCCAGTATCTGGACGGAATTGGCACGTATCACCTTCTCACTGCCGAGGACGAGGTAGCTCTCGCCAAGGCAATCGAGAACGGTCGCAAGGCAGAGATCGCCCTCGAATCGGAGCGGGACCCCGTCAAGCGGCGCACGCTTCACGAGATGGTCCATGCCGGCGAAGAGGCCCGGCAGACCTTCATCCGTTGCAACCTCCGTCTCGTCGTCTCCATCGCCAAGCGATATGGGCACGCCAAGCTCCCCTTCCTCGACCTGGTCCAGGAGGGCAACCTCGGATTGATCCGCGCCGTCGAGAAGTTCGAGTACCGCAAGGGCTTCAAGTTCTCCACTTACGCCACCTGGTGGATCCGTCAAGCCATCACCCGTGCCATCGCCGACAAGAGCCGCACCATCCGGGTCCCGGTCCACATGATGGACACCATCACGCAGATGCAGACCGCCGAAGCCAACCTGATCAAGCGTCTCGGTCGCAAGCCCACCGACGAGGAGCTGTCCGAAGAGTCGGGGCTCACAATCGGGAAGCTCACCGAGGCCCGCAAAGTCGCCCCCGAGCCGGTTTCGATCTTCGAGCCGGTCGGTGAGGACAACGCCATGCTCGGCGACTTCATCGAGGACCTCGAAGCCGCCGCCCCATTCGAATTGATCGCCTCCAAGCTCAACATCGAGAACCTGCGGTTCGTGCTCGACCGTCTCACCGAGCGGGAGCGCACCATCATCGAGATGCGATACGGCCTCGGTGACCGCGAGCCGGCCACCCTCGACGAGGTAGGTCGTCATTTCAATGTCACCCGCGAGCGCATCCGCCAGATCGAAGCCAAGGCACTGGCCAAGATGCGTCACCCGTCCACCCCCGGAGGGCTCCGGGAGCTGGCCGTTTCCTAAGGTTCAGGATTTCCTGACCTCAGGCGGTCTTCACCAACTCCCAGAGCTCCTTCAGGTCGGCTTCGATTGGTAGCGTCGAGTCGATTCGTGAGGGACGGCCCCGGCCCCGCCTTCGATAGAAGGGCTGGCCGTCCCAGAAGATCACCCCGCCCCAAACTCCCCATTCGTGGCGCTCGCGCAGGGCCAGTTCGAGACACTGGACCCGGACCGAACAGCCGGCGCAAATGCGCTGGGCCTCGGCCAGCTCCGAGGGGCGTTCGGAGAAGAAGAGCTCGTGGCCCCCTTCCTCGCTACATCGTCCATGTTCGTGGATTTGTCTCAGATCGTCGTTCATTTCAAGTCCTTGTTCTTCGGTTGGGTCACAGGAGAATCAAAAAACCGCCGGATCTCCGGCGGCTCCACAACCAAAGGTCTTGATTGTCACGTCATGTGAGAAGAGGCCGCCGGGTGATGGCGCCAGGCTGGGCGCCGGCTGCGTCGGGCGCGAGCGCGCCGAAACGCAGTTTCCTGCCTGCGATTCCGGTCATCTGCTGGTTCACCAACGCGGTACCTCCGATTCGACAACTAGAGAATGGCGAAACGAGGCCGATCCGTCAAGGCAATTAACGGGATTTCGTGACGGTTACCTTTGACCCGGATGTGAGCCACACCCTCGATCTCTGGGACTACCGGCGCCGGGTCGACGACATCTACCGGAAGATGCGAGAGGGCCGCCACGGCGAGGAGACCTGGGCGGAGTGGCGTGCGGCACGAGACCTCTTGTTCGGGGGGCATCCGCAGTCTCCCATCGAGGACCGGGGGGAATTCGACGGACTCCACTACTTCTCCTACGACCCGGAGTGGAGAACCCTCGCCCGATTTGTTCCTGTTGACAACGAGCCCGACGTCATCGGCACTTCCGACGAGGGTACGGCGCGATTTGTGAAGACGGGGACCCTCCATTTCGAGGTGAAAGGGAATCAGGCTTCACTCGACATGCTTTGGCTCGACGCCTACGGGGGCG
>DATDPT010000131.1:0-20820 GCA_035292605.1 Acidimicrobiia bacterium | reverse complement strand
ACGGGCGATCGGCGTCGAGCCGACGAAGGAGATGGCGGCGATGTCGGGGTGGGCGAGGATGGCGTCAACCGCCTCCTTGTCACCGTGGAGCACGTTGAAGACCCCCTCCGGCAACCCGGCCTCGGCGAGCAACTCGGCGCCCAGCATCGACGCCGAGGGGTCCTTCTCTGAAGGCTTGAGGACGAAGGTATTCCCACAGGCAATGGCCAGTGGGTACATCCACATCGGGACCATCGCCGGGAAGTTGAACGGTGTGATCCCTGCCACCACCCCCAGCGGCTGGCGGATGGTGTAGGTGTCGACACCCGAAGAAACCTGCTCTGAGAAATCACCCTTGAGCAGATGGGCGATGTTGCAGGCGAACTCGATGACCTCCAAGCCTCGTTGGACCTCGCCCATCGCGTCGTCGATCGTCTTCCCATGCTCGGCGGTGAGGAGCTTGGCGAAGTCGAGCTTGCGGGCAGCCACCAGCTCACGGAAGGCGAACATGATGTTCTGACGGTGGGTCAGCGAGGAATAGCGCCAGGTCTCGAATGCGTTCTTGGCCGAACCTACCGCGTTGTCGACATCGGCAGTCGAGGCCAACGGAACTTCTGCCGTTTGTGAGCCGGTCGCCGGGTTGTAGATGGGACCGACCCGGGTGGAGGCACCCGCGGTCGGTGAGCCGTCGATCCAATGGCTGATGGTCTTCATGAGGCCTCCGGGTTGCCCAAAGGTAGTCGCCTGAGGAATCCAGGAGTTTGGGCTGTTCCGATAGCGTCAGAATACCGATACCTTCTCGGACAACAGCACGCTGTTCGCGCCGGCGACAGTGTCATCCCTCACACCGGCAACCGGTATGCCCCTCGACACCACCGCGATACCGCTGATTGCATACGCAGTCGGCTTTCAGACCCTGGTCTATGTCCTTCTCCCCGGCAGGTTCCGGGCGAGGTGGGCTTCGCTAGTCACCGGCTTGGTAGGTGCGGCGCTGGTCATAGTGGCCGGGGCCTGGTTCGGTTTCGACACCGTCGGCCTGGGGGTACCCGACGGCGGCACCGTGGCCGCATGGGGAGTAGGCACCATCCTGGTGATGGGCATGGTCGCCATGGTCATGCTTTCCCATCCCCGACTCCGCGGCCAACTCGCCGACCCCCGGATGGCGGCGATGAGCCCTCGGGAGGCAGCCTCCCAGATCCTGATCCGGATCCCGATCATGACCGCGCTGATCGAGGAAGCCGTCTTCAGAGGGGTGCTCCACACCGCACTGATCGCCCTCTACCCCGCACCAGTGGCCCTCTGGGCCGGCGCCGCGATGTTCGGGATGTGGCATGTCGGGCCCGGCCTCGACCAGGCCCGTTCGGTGGATCGTCGCAGTCTGGCCAGCGTGGCCTACGTCACGGTCACAGTGATGGTGACCACGATCGTGGGTGCCGGCCTGGTCTGGCTTCGGCTGGAGACCGGGTCGATATGGGCACCATTGGCGGTGCACGCCGGTCTCAACATGACGATGGCGGTCTTCGCCAGGACCGCAGCATCGAGATTCCGGCCGACTTTGCCCTCGACCAACCTTCAAGTGGTCGTGGGTCAGGAAGCCACCTAACTCCTCGGTCTCGGGCAAACAGACGCCGGTCGGCCGGGGCTACCGCCGCGTGGCCAGCCCCAAAATGTCAGCCTGCCAATCACATTCCTAAATCAAATATTGATTGGTTCCCCGACGTAGGTAGCGACCGTCACCCGGCGAACCGAGATAGTCGCCGGCCTCGATAATGGTCCTTCCCCGGCTCAGCACCGTGTCCACCTTGCCGGTGATCTCCAGACCCTCGTAACAGGAGTAGTCCACCCACATGTGATGGGTTTCTGCGCTGAGGGTGTGGCTCGCGGTCGGATCGAACACCACGATGTCAGCGTCGGAGCCCACCGCAATCGTGCCCTTCTGCGGGTAGAGGCCGAACATCTTGGCCGGGGTGGTGGCCGTCACCTCCACGAAACGATTGAGGCCGAGCCGCTCCTGGTGGACCCCACCGTGATAGATCAACTCCATCCGGTGCTCGACACCGGGGAGACCGTTGGGAATGGCAGCGAAGCTGTCCCTCCCCAACTGCTTCTGGGTGCCGAACTGAGGATGGTCGCCCCAACAGAACGGGCAGTGGTCGGTGGAGACGATTTGGAGGTCGTTGGTGGCCAGGCCCCTCCAGAGAATCTCCTGGTGCTCCTCGGCTCGATCGCGCAAGGGTGGTGAGCAGACGTACTTGGCACCCTCGAATCCGTTGCCGAGGTCGTCAAGGGACAGAAACAGGTACTGGGGACAGGTCTCGCCGAAGGCGTTCTGACCGTCATCCCGGGCGAGGGTGAGCTCCAGCAAGGCCTCGGCCGCCGACATGTGGACCACATACAGGGGACATCCCGCCAGCTCGGCGAGCTTGATGGCCCGATGGGTGGCCTCGCCTTCGAGGATCGCTGGCCTGGTCAGGCCGTGATAGATCGGATCGGTGTGGCCTCTGGCCAGAGCCTGCTCTACGAGGACGTCGATGGCGATCCCGTTCTCGGCGTGCATCATGACGGTCGAGCCGTTCTCGGCCGCCTTTTGCATGGCCCGGAAGATCTCGCCGTCGGTGGAGTAGAAGACACCCGGGTAGGCCATGAACATCTTGAACGAAGTGACGCCTTCGTCGAGAGCAATGTCCATCTCCTTCAACGACTGCTCGGTGACGTCGCCGACGATGAGATGAAAGCCGTAGTCGATGGCACAGTTGCCGTCGGCCTTGCCCATCCAGGCCTCGAACCCGTCCATCAGGTTCTGCCCTTTGGTCTGCACCGCGAAGTCGATGATCGTGGTGGTCCCACCCCAGGCGGCAGCGCGGGTCCCCGTCTCGAATGTGTCCGCCGCTCTGGTGCCCCCAAACGGCAGCTCCATGTGGGTGTGGACGTCGATCCCTCCCGGAATGACGTATTTGCCGGAGGCGTCGATCACCTTGTCGGCGCCGGCCTCCCAGTCGTGAGAGCCGGGCGCGGCAAGGGCGACCACCTTCTCCTCGTCGACCAGGACATCAGATTCCGTCGTCACATTGGCGGTGACGACCGTGCCGCCTTTGATAACGGTCCTTGCCATTACCACTCCTCCCTTCAGGGTGCGACCAGGTCGCCGTAGGCATCGGGACGCCGGTCCCGGTAGAAAGCCCACTGTTGGCGGACCTCGTCGATCATGTCCAGGTCGAGATCCCTGATCACCAGCTCCTCCTCGGTGTCGGACGCCGACTCACCGATGATCTGGCCTCGCGGGTTGACAAAGTACGACGACCCGTAGAAGTCGTTGTCCCCGAGCGGCTCCTTGCCCACCCGGTTGATGGCCCCGATGAAGTACTCGTTGGCCACCGCCGACGCCGGCTGCTCCAGGTTCCACAGGTACATCGACAGCCCGCGGCTGGTCGCCGACGGGTTGAACACGATCTTGGCGCCGTTGAGGCCCAAGGCCCGCCAACCCTCGGGGAAGTGCCGGTCGTAACAGATGTAGACGCCGACCTTGCCCACGGCGGTGTCGAAAACCGGATAGCCCATGTTGCCGGGGCGAAAGTAGAACTTCTCCCAGAACCCCTTCACATGCGGAATGTGGTTCTTGCGGTACTTGCCGAGGTAGGTCCCGTCGGCGTCGATGACGGCGGCGGTGTTGTAGTAGAACCCCTCCTGCTCCTTCTCGAAGATCGGCACCACTAGGACCATCCCGGTCTCCTTGGCCAGATCCTGCATCAGCTTGGTGGTGGGTCCGTCGGGGATCGGCTCGGCGTACTCGAAGTGCTCATTCTCCTGAACCTGACAGAAGTAGGGCCCGTAGAACAACTCCTGGAAGCACAAGACCTTGGCTCCCTGCTGCGCCGCCTCACGGGCATAGTCGGCGTTCTTCTTGATCATCGAGTCCTTGTCCCCGGTCCATTCGGTCTGCACGACGGCGGCTCTGACGATGTTCGGCATCGAGGGTCCTTCCTGACGACTGGTTCTCAAAGCTAGCGCGCGGGAGTGCCCCCCTCCCCGCCTGCGGCGGTACTCCCCCCAACGCTCACTTCGTTCGCTGGGGGGAGAAACTGCTCACTCCGTTCGCTGGGGGGAGAAATTGCTCACTTCGTTCGCTGGGGGGAGATACCGCTCACTCCGTTCGCTGCGGGGGGACAACCATCGCTTCGTTCGCTCTCAGCCACCACCCTCTACGAGCTCGATCTCGCGCCTCTCGTAACCAGATCCGTTCACGTCAGCGTCACCCAGATTCGCGATTGCCGCTTCCGCGAGATCGGTCCGATAGGCGTCGGACGTGATGTCGACCCCCTGAAGCTCGGGGATCTGCTCGGTGGCCACCGCGACCGTCTGATCCCATAGGTCGGTGTTCATCACACCGATTCCGTTGGTGGCCGGGAAGATCAGGCCGAGGATCTCGTTGAGCTGCCATTCCTGATGGCTTTGCCCCAGTGTCGACCCGTTGTCCAAGACGACTTGGACACAATCGTCGAAGTTGTCGAGGCAATGGATCCAGCCCCTGAATGAAGCGGTCAGGAAGCGAGTCGCAATGTCCTCATTACCTTCCTCGGCAATCCAATCGGCATTGACCCACACCGCGTCCTGGAGCATCGCCGTTCCAACATCGTTGAAGTCGATGACGTTGAGGTCCTCGGGTTGATAGAGCTCACCTGTGTCGAGGTTGATCGCCTCCAACACCTGGGCGTACTCGTTGTAGATCATGGCCTCTGCGGCGTCGATGTCCCCGTTGAGCAGGGCGGTCATGGTGAAGTCCTGACCAACCAACTCGCCAACTTCCACGCCGGCCTGGCTGATCGCCGCAGTCAATTCGAACTCGTTGCCGAATCCCCAGTTGCCGACCTTCTTGCCTGCCCAGTCCTCCGGAGACTCGATTCCCGAGTCGGCGAATGAGACCTCGAGGGTTCCCGACCGCTCGAAGACCTGGGCGATATTGACGATGTCGGCGCCACCCTGGCGAGATACCAACGCCTTGGGCACCCAGGCGAGACCGAATTCGGCCCCACCGGTGGCGAGCACCTGCTGGGGCACGATCTCGACTGCGCCCTCGAGGATCGTCACCTCCAGGCATTGTTCCTCATAGAAACCGTTGTCCAGGGCCACGTAATACCCGGCAAACTGTGATTGAGCGAACCACTGGAGTTGCAGCCGGACCGGGTCGGGTTCGGTGCATTCCTCCGGGGCGACTGTCCCGCCGTCATCGCCGCAGGCGACGGCAACCAATGCCAGCACGCCGATCCACGCCAGATGCCGGCGCCATTTGTCAATAGCCAACTTTTCTCCTCCTTATCCAAGATGCGGGCTCACCCTATCTGTGACGACGACGACTTGCCGGGTCGAAATCAACCTTTCACGGGATCGAAACCGGGTGTTCATTCACGGTGCCGGAGCGAGACATGCCATGGCATGAAGATTCGCTCAGCCACGAGAATCAATGCATAAAAGGTCATGCCGATCAGCGAAGCCACCAATATCGCGGCCCAGGCATCGGGGAATTGGAACAGCTGAGCCCGATTCACGATGTATTGCCCGAGGACATCCTGTGGGCCCCCGAAATACTCGGCGATGATCGCCGCGATCAGCGAGAGCGCTGTCGCCACCTTCATTGAGGCGAAGAAGTAGGGCAACGCGTTGGGAATCTGCACCCGGCGCATCACCTCGATTGGCGGGGCCGCGACCGAACGCATGAGTTCCAGTTCTGCCGGGTCGACCTCGAGCAGGCCACGCGTCGTGTTGATCATCACCGGGAAGTAGATCACGACGGCAACCACCCCGATCTTGGAGAAGGGATTGGTCAGGCCGAACCAGTTGTTGAAGATGGGAGCGAGCGCTGCGATGGGCGTCGCATTGAGCGCGATCGCCATGGGAAGCATCCCCTCGCGGAACCCGACCCATCTTGCCGCCGCCAGCGAGGTGGTCACAGCAAGAGTCGTTCCGAGCAGAAAGCCGCTTGCTGCCTCGATCAGAGTATTGAGACCGACACCCCAGATCGTCGAGGACGTCTCAATGAAACTGGCCATGATCTCGCTCGGCTTGGGAAGAATGAAGCTCTGGACGCTGAACAAGCGGGTCAAGCCTTCCCAGCCGATGATTACGGTGAAGAATGCAAGCACAGCCGGCGTATAGCGACCGCCGAGGCGCCGGACTGCCGACGGTTCCCGGGTTCTGACCGGGACGCCGCCTTCGAAGGCGGTGACGACGGATGTCTCGTGGCTCTCGTGGATCGTGTCGTCGCGTTCCGTCAAGTGTCGCTCCGCTCACCCCGTCGCAGTGCTTCTCTGACCTCTGTGATCAATTCGAAATACCGGGGGGCTTCCCTTGTGTCCTCGTTTCGCCTGGTCGCCAGATCGATCATGATCTCGTCAGTGATCGAGCCAGGCCGCGGCGACATCACCAGAACTCGTGTCGACAGGAAGACAGCCTCCGGGATGGAGTGGGTGACAAAGATGACCGTGGTCTCGGTTTCCTCCCAGATCCTGAGCACCTCCTGTTGCATCAACTCCCTGGTCATCTCGTCCAGAGCGCCGAAAGGCTCATCCATGAGCAGGAGGGAGGGGTTGAAGGCGAGCGCCCGGGCGATGGCAACCCTTTGCTGCATGCCGCCGGACAGCTGCCACGGGTAGTGGCCGGCAAATCTCTGGAGCTGCACGAGGGCCAGCATCTCATGTGCCTTCGCGGCACGAGTCTCAGGATCGAAGCCCATGACTTCCAGCGGAAGCTCGACATTCTTCTTGACCGTGCGCCAATCGAGGAGTGTTGCCGACTGGAACACCATTCCGTAGTCACGATCCAGACGAGCCTGCCCGGGCGTCTTGCCGTTGACAGCAAGCTCTCCGACTGAAGGTGTTGCCAGGTCGCCGATCAGCCTCAAGAGAGTTGATTTTCCGCAGCCCGATGGCCCGATGAGGGACACGAAGTCCCGGGGCGAAAGCACGAGGTCGATATCCGTCAGTGCCTCGACGGCTTCGGCATCACGGCCGAAGACCTTTCCGACACCCTTCGCCTCTACCGCAGGTGTCATCACCTCTGCCTCCTAGTCGCGGCAACGAATCGGTGCTCGGCAAAGGTGACGACACCAACGAAGGCAATGCCGGCAAGACCGGCGATGACCACGGCAGCGAACAGTTTTTGTGGTGCGGCCGTGAACTGCTGGGAGAACTGGAGCAGATCGCGGCCCAACCCGCCCCTGAAACCGGCCGGTAGCTCCCCCACGATGGCACCGATCACACTGGCAGCAGCCGAGACCTTGAGCGCAGTGAAGATGTACGGGAGCGCCGCGGGAACTTGCACCTTCCACAGGATCTCTCTCGGGGTGCTGGCGTACGACCGCATCAATTCCATGGATGTCGCCTCCGGTGAGCGCAGACCTCTCACCGTGTTGATGACGACCGGGAAGAAGGTGAGGTAGGCGGCAATGATCGAGACCGTCAGCCATTGCGGTACGGCCAACCGCCCTCCCCACACCACGACCATCGGGGCAATGGCGATGATCGGAACCGTCTGCGAGGCCACGACATAGGGCATGAACGCCATTTCGGCAGTGGCGGATCTGACGAAGAGAACGCCCAACCCGAAGCCGACCATGCCTCCGATCACGAAGCCAACCAGGGCCTCACGGAGGGTGAGGAAGGCAGCCTTGAGCTCTACCCAGAGCAGGGGCGGGCCGTTTCGCTGCGCAGGTTGGAAGAGGGCACCGACGATGTCCCAGGTATGTGGCATGGTGCGATCATCTGGTCGCACCGGCCGACTCCACTCGAAGGCGGTCCATAGGAGCTTGTAGCCCTCCCAGAGGACCACGAAGATCAAGATGATCCCGAGAATCGAGAGGCCACTCCGGGTAGCACGACTCATACCTCTGGTGGCCATCGGGGCGGGACTCTACCGGTGGGCGTAACCACGCCGCACGGAACAGGGTCTAGCCACTATGACGGTCCAATCTATGGGAAGCATCGCCGGACCGTTACCGTGACCATTACCCCCAGCGAGGCACTGAATGGCGCATAGCGAGCAATTCGAATTGGTCGAGGCAATCGACTCAGTCGTCGACAGGCTGATAACAGAACACCGGGAGCGCCGCAGCGACTGGTATTTCCACGAGTATGTCCCCTGGGAGCGTGGCGAGAGCTTCCGCGACAAACCATGGGACGTCTCGCAATGCACGATCTCCGAGGAGGCACGCACCGCTCTCGTCCTCAACCTGCTCACCGAGGACAACCTCCCCTACTACCACGCCCTCATCGAGAAGTACATGCCCCACACCTCGGCCTTCAGTGCCTGGAACCACCTCTGGACCGCCGAGGAAGCTCAGCACGCCATTGCCATCCGCAGTTACCTGCTCACCTCACGTAATTGCGACCCCTTTGAGCTCGAGGATGACCGCAAAGCCACGATGATCAACGGCTACCAGCCGTCGTACGACGATCCCACGGAGATCTTCGCATACACCGCGGCCCAGGAACTGGCTACTCGCGTAAGCCACCGCAACGCCGGCAAGATCACTGACGACCCGGCCGCATTCGAGTTGATGCGCCTCATCGCCTCCGACGAGAACCACCATTTCATCTTCTACAAGTCGGTGATGCAGGCGATGCTCGACACCTCACCATCTTTGGTCCTGAATGGGATCTTCCGCGTCTTCGACAACTTCCAGATGCCCGGTGCCGCGATGCCCAGCTTCCTGCGCCGGTCGATCGATGTGGCTCGGGCCGGGGTCTACAACCTCCGAATCCACCACGACCGAGTTGTGGTGCCGTTGTTGAAGGACTGGTCCATCGGCGACCTGACCGGGCTCACCGCCGCCGCCGCCGAGGTCCAGGACAAGATCATGGCCATCCCCGCTCAGATCATGGAGAAGGCCGAGCGTTTCGAGAGGCGGGTCGGGATCGTTCCCGTCTGAACCCAACCCTGACTGGCACCTAACGTCGCGCCATTGATGAGGAAGATCACAGTCGAGGAGCGTCGGGCCAGACTCGGCACCCGGCACCACCTCGCCCTACCCACAGACAGCACAGTGACCGTGGCCTCGGACATGGTCGGCCTCCACTCATCGGACCCAGCAACCGTGTTTCTCTCGGCACGGGCGAGAGTGACCTCGTTTCAGGTGCCGGATCTCGAAACCAGCCTCTACGAGGACCGAAGCCTGGTCCGGGTGCTCGGAATGAGGCGAACCCTGTGGGTGGTGCCTACCGAAACCACCGCCCAGATCCACAACTCGTCGACGGTCAAGATCGCCGGTCCCGAGCTGAAACGGCTGGAGCAGATGGTCGAGACCGCCGGAGTCGCCGATAACGGCGCCGACTGGTACCGCCGGGTATCGGAGAAGACGCTCGAAGCGATCCGAGCCCGGGGAGAAGGCGTCGCCGCCGTGGAGCTGACCAAGGTCGTCCCCGAGCTTCGGAAGCAGTTCATCTTTCACAAGGCCGACGGGTCGAACGCCGGCCGCGCCGGGGCCTCGACCAGGGTCCTATTCGCTCTTGCCAGCGAAGGGCGGGTGATCAGGGGGCGACCCCGCGGCAGTTGGGTCTCCGGTCAGTATCGATGGGCAACTGTCGAGGCCTGGCTGGGTCACCCAATCCCCGAGCTCCCCCGTGATCTCGCCCAGGCCGAGTTGTTGGGTCGATGGCTGCTTGCCTTCGGACCGGCAACCGAGACCGACATCGCTTGGTGGACCGGGTGGACCAGGACCGATGTCCGGGCCGCGTTGGCCAAGTCCGGGGCAATCGAGGTGGGCACCGACATCGGGCCGGCCTACCTCCTCGCCGATGATCTCGACCCCGTCTCCCCCCCGGCTCCCTGGGTCGCTCTCCTCCCCTCTCTCGACCCGACCACCATGGGCTGGAAGGAGCGGGGTTGGTATCTGGGGGATCATGGCTCACGAGTTTTCGATCGAAACGGCAATGCCGGCCCTACGATTTGGTGGGCAGGCCGGATCGTCGGCGGTTGGTCGCAAGGGCTCGGAGGGGAGGTCGTCTACCGGCTCCTCGAGGACATTGGCTCGGAGGCAACGGCTGCTGTGGAGCAGGAGATGGAAGCTCTCCAGCGATGGTTGGGAGGGACGACGGTGACTGCCCGTTTTCGGGCACCACTCGACCGGCTGTTGGCCGGCTCAGAGGCGTTTTAGGTCGTAATGTCCCGCCGAACAAGGAAGGAACCAATTGCGCAAACTGACACCCGTATTACTTGCTCTGGCGGTCTTGGTCGCCGCCTGTGGCGGTGACGGCTCTGGCCAAACCACCACGACCGGGGGCACCGGGACAACCGTTCCCGCCGACCACGTGCTGATCACGGTGGACAGTCTTTCCTTCCCCGCCGAGACGACCATCCCGGCCGGCATGCCGGTGGCGTGGAAGAACGAGATGCTGGTCAACCACCAGATCGTCTTCGATACCCATGACGGCCAGCCGGCGGGAATCGATCCTCTGACCCTCAACGGCGGAGCCACCGTCGAGATCACCCTCGAGCCCGGGACCTGGGCCTACTTCTGCGGGTTCCATTCCCAGATGACGGGAACGCTGATCGTCGAAGGCTGAGATTCGTCGTCCTAGAGGTGACGTTGCAACAAGCGAACCGTGGTGGTCTGTTCGACGGTCATGAAGGCGTCCGGATTGGTGACCTCGATCATGTCGACTACCTCCGCCACCCTTCGGCGAGGCACCACACAGAAGGTGATTCGCACCTCACCGTCCCGCCCATCGCCATTGACCACGGTCGCTCCGTGACCGCGTGCGCGCAGCAACTCAGCCACGCTCGGGGATTCCACCGGGGCGACGATTCGAAGCAATGACTGGCCAATCGCCAGCCATTCTTCGACAAGAGCTCCCCCGTAGGTGCCGGCGGCAAACCCGGCGGCGAAGGCAAAGACGCGCGCCGGATCGTCGAGACCGCTGAGAACCCGGGCAATAGCGAGCACCCAAACCAACGACTCGAAGAAGCCAAGCAACGATGCCGACCCCTTCCGACCCCGGCTCAGCAGCACGATGCGAACCGTCGCCATCCCCACGTCGAGCACCCTGAGCACGAAAATGATCAGGAGGTCGAGAAACAGCTCCATGGGCTTTGAGAACGGTAGAGGCCGCCCGGTGACGGCCCAGGGATCTCGCGGGGCGCGGCCGAGGGGGGAATCACCCTCCGGGTTGGTAGGAAATCAGCTCGATGCGCTCGTCGCCACCCTCGACTGCCACTTCCAGGATCAAACCGACTCCAGCGGCGTAGTACTTCTCTTCGACCACGTTGGCGAGCAGCGGGCTCCACTCCTTGATCACCGTCAAGTCGTCGTAGGACCCGAAAGGAACCGCCTCGGAAACTCCTACCCGCGCCACCTCCGCCAAATCCTCGGCCTCACCCCGGTAGAACTCCTGTCGATAGGCATCGCCGACCTCGGGATCGGCCTTCATGAGAATTCCCGGCAACGCGCCGTCGACGCCCGCCTCCCACGATCCTGCAGTGGACACCACCTCGCCCGCTTCGTACTCCTTGGTCTCTTCTCCGAGATACCAGACATTGCCGGCGTCGTCCTGGGCATACCAGTCGTAGGTGTCTTCGACGAGCTCACCGTCGATCGTCACCGTGTCCCGCACCACGGTCGCCGCGATGCCCATCACCATCCTGGTTTCGCCCAAGACGACTACCTCGATCCTCTCGACCTCGGAGGCCGCCACCGACTCGTAGACCCAGCGGCTGCCGACGGCAAACGGGAGCAGCGGATTGTCGATCACGGCTTCCACCCCGCCCGGGTCGAGATCAACCGAGTAGTTGCCACCGTCACCGGGGTCGATCACCGGGGAAGACGATGTGCCACAGGCAACGACGACCAAGCCCAGAACAGCAATGATGCTTCGCGACATACGCCAACCTCCACCGTTGTCTTCAGGGTCCAACCGACCTAATCTCTGTATTGACACGATATATCGTAATTCGATATAGTTCAACCGATGGCTCTACCCACCTCTCACCTTCACATCCTCCTCGCACTGGCGAGGGAGGACCGTCACGGCTACTCGATCATGCGAGAGACCGAAGAGCTCACCGACGGACAGGTCAAGCTGGGGCCGGGCGCTCTCTACGCGGCGTTAGGCAAGCTGGTCGATGGCGGTCTCGTCGTGGAAACGGAGGAGCGACCCGCTCCCGAGCTCGACGACGCCAGACGTCGCTATTACCGGATCACCGACGCCGGCCGCTCGGCGCTCGGGGTGGAGCTGCAAAGGCTGCACCAGGTGATCACGTACGCACGCAGCACGGACCTGGGTTGGAGCCCGACATGACCGAACGTTCCCTGCGGCGCCATCTCGCCTGGTACCGCCGTTTGGTGGCTCTCACCCCTCCCCGACATCGGAGTCGGTTCGGGGACGATCAAGTGACCCTCTTCGGAGACCTCTTGGAGTCCGGAGTGGGCCCGGTCCGGCTCTGGTTACAGGCCGTGCTCGACGTATTCGCAGTATTCGGTCAATACAAGGAGGCCATGGTGAATCATTCGGCTCGCATCTCGCTGGCAATCATCTCCCTCGCGCCGCTCCTGCTCGCAGCGATGCTGCTGTGGTTCATCGTCGATGAGTTCGATGACGTTCCCGGCTGGCTGGGCCTCATAGCCCTCGCTCTGGTCCTTCAGGGCGGATATACCCTTGTATGGCTGAGTGGGCGCCTGCAACGATGGCAGCAGTGGGCGAGCGGCTTGTTTGCGGCTGGCGAAACGGCCGCACTTCTGGTTGGCGCGTTGGCCACATTCGGCGTGGTGAGCGCTATCGACGACTCCGACCCCGAGTACGCGCCACTGATGGTGGCGGTCGTAGTGGCCATCCACGGGCTGGTAGGTCTGCTGGCCGTGTTCACCTCCAAAGAGGAGACACCGACTGCGGCGTGAGGGTGCTCGGGGAAGATGGTGTCTCCGCCGACTGCTTCCGGCTCGAAATCTCGCGGTGAGCGTCAGCCGAGAGCCTGGGTGCCCCGGCGCTCCATTCCCGACACGATCGACCAGGCGATCACCAGGGCGAGCAACACCATCCAGGCCCAGCTGGCCTCGATGATCTCCACAGCCATGCCGAACCGAGCCTGAAAATCGACACCGGTGATCGGGGAGATCGGGGTCAGCTCACCGAAAAGACTCGGATCGAAGTTGGCCTGCAGGCCGCGAGCCGTCTGCCGAATCCCACTTCCCTCCGGAGAGCCATCCGAGCCCGGTGGGACCCCATCATCATCCCCCCCACCGCCAACGAGGGTGGAGGCGGTGCCGTCGTCCAGCGTGGTGGTTGAGGTGTTGCCGGCCAGAGTCGTGGTGGTCGTGTCATCGTCGGAGCCGCTCGTGGTGATGGTCGGGCGTGTGGTGGTGGTGGTCGCCCGGATGGTGGTGCTCGTCGAGGAATCCGGCTTGGTGGTGGTGGTAGTAGTCGGGGGCTCGTCGGCTCCGGTGCTCGAGGTTGTGGTCGGAGCGGTCGTGGTGGTGGTTTCGATCAGTTCCCCGGAGATCTCGACATTGTCGATGAACACTTCACTCGTGCTGAGGAGACCGACCACCAGGAAACGGACCTGGAAATTCTCGGTCCTGAAGTCAGAGAGATCGAACGTGAGGTGGCCCTCGAACTCGTCCCCGAGGTCGAACTCGCCTCCATCTAGGATCGACCAACCGGTGCCGGTGTTCACCTCGACCCGGAGTTTGGTCCCGGGCAGACTGAGGGCGTTGGGGACATTCACCACGTCGAAGCAGAGCTCCGGTCCCTCGAGGACACTGAGGTCGGCACCTCGCATGGCCCCGATGTCGGTGAGAAGCAACGTGGCACTGATGCGCATGCATATGCCCCCGGAGGGGCAAGAGGAGACCACCCTGACCTTGCCTTGCTTCTCATCGCCGTCGTCGCCGATCTCCTGCCACGACCCGGACCATGGCAGCGAACCGTCGGACCCACTCCATCCGATGGCGTCGAATTTGTCTTTGTAGTTGGCGGTGTCGGTGGTGGCGGCGGCGGGGACGGTCAGGGCAAAGGCAACAACGACAAGGACCGGGCCTAGTACTCGTCTCACGCCGACATCGCTCTGATCATGTCGGCGACAGACTCCCGTTGGACGTCCTGCTGTTCGGCGACCTCTTCCAGGCCCGGAAGGCTCACGATGAAATAGGTCTTGCCCACGAAACGCTGATAGGACAGCTTTCCGCCCAAAAGTGAGGTCAGCCTCGAGGCCACTGCCAGACCGAGGCCGACGCTTCCGGTCAGCAGTGGGGCGGCGCCATTGTGGATGAAGCGCTCGAAGAGCTTCTCCACCTGATCCTCGGGAACGCCCGGACCATCGTCCCAGACTTCGATGTCGACGACGCCCTCACCGCCAGAGACCTCGATCCCGATGTTGTCTCCGCCGTGTCGGGCCGCGTTGGAGATGAGATTGACGATCACGTGCCGGAGGCGTGCGGCATCGGAGGACACCCAGGCCTCGCCGCCGCTTCGCTTGACGTCGAGACCGGCTCTCGAGAACGGCGTGACCGCTGATTCGACCACATCGGAGATTCGGATCGGTGCAAACTCGACCTGGACACCGGTGCTGTCGATCCGGGCGGCAGCCAACAGGTCGTCGACCATACGGGTCATCTCTGCCGCCTCGTTGGCGATGATCTGGGCCAGATCCCGGTTGCCCTCTACATCCGAGCCGTCAACGTCGGTCAGAATCTCGGCAAACCCGTATATCGAAGTGAGTGGGGTTCGCAACTCGTGGGAGAGCCCGGCGATGAACTCGTCCTTGGCCCGTCCCACGGCTCGCTCTGCCTCGATCTCGAGATCGGCCGCTATCTGGTGCTCCCGGACGGACCTCTTGGCGATCACCCGGTAGATGAGGACTGCGGAAGCGGGGATGGCGAAGGTGAGGAAGAAGGTGATGAAGCCGGTCGCCCGGTTGGCGCCCGCGTTGTTGGCGTCGATCTGGGTCTGGATGTCGTCCTGTTCGGCCTGCAACGAGTCGCGCAGGTCGATGTAGGCGGTCTCGACGTCCGAGACGATGAGATCTTTGGCAATGGCATAGCTACCGGAGTCGAGGGCGAGGAGAGTGGCTTCGACCGACCCCAGATAGTGGGTGAGCGAGGCCGTCGAGACACTGTCGCCGCCGATGTCTTGAAGGACATCGAGACGGTCTCGGGCCCCCCTGGCCTCGGTCATGGCGGCGGCGAGGTCGTCGGCTGTGACCAGACCCGAGGCCGAGAGCTCGGCGAAGGTGGCCGCCTGAACGAGAGCAGCGCGTGTCAGCGCCGCAGTGCCGAGCGAGGAGTTGGTCCAATGCAAGGCTCGCGCGTTGTCGGTGACACGGCTGGCACTGATTGAATTGGCAAAGGCGAGGCCGACAACGAAGACGACGAGGAGCAAGGTCACGCCGATCGCAATCCCGGCGGACCGACCGTGTCCGGTTGGGCGAGTAATTCGCACCGTCCCCATAGGGGCATATATCGGCAGAAACGAGTGTGTTTCTACATAGGCCGATTGTGCTCTTGACGGAAAGCACCCGCCCTGCTTGGACAACAGACGACAGGAACGGATTACGGATTGGGGATCTCGAGCCAGGCCTTGGCTGCCTCGTCGATCACCGACTCGAATTTGAGACCCATCAGGATCACACCCCCTGCGCCGGCTTCCCGTGCCCGCGCCTCCATCTCGGCGGTGATCTCCCAACCCAGCTTGCGCCGGACATCCGGTGCCACATCATCAAGACGGCGCTTGAGCTCGGTGGTAGCAGGAACCGCGCCGATCGACTCCATCTGCTCCACCCACTCGATGTTGAACGGCGGGATGATCATGAGATACACCGGTGGGTCGCCGTCCTTGAGGTTGAGCCGGCCCATCTGCTCACCAATCACCTCGGGATCGAGAACCGGGCCCGCGACGAAGAACTGAGTTCCGAGATCGATCCTGCGCCTGAATTGCCACTCCCGGAACCTGGTGGGCATCCCCACCTCGAAATCGGGGAGCTCCTGTTGGAGTTGCCTGAGATGCTCGACGATCTCGTAATGGTGCGCGAGATGGTCGATGTGGGGGACGGTGTCACCGATGACCACCAGGAACGAATCCACCCCGTTGCCAAGAGCCCCGCGCACCTCCGACTCGATCGCCAGGATGTTGCGGTCACGGGTCGAGACGACGACGGTCGGCTTGACGTCGGGCGTGTCGTGGGTGATTCGGGCCGAGAAGGCGTAAGGCGAGACCCTGATCCGGCCGAAGACGTTGTCGGTGACCATGACATGACTCCATGCGGGCGACAGGCTGCGATGGCGAAGGTCGGGGAACTCGGGCGGATTCACCTCTGCGATACGCAGCCAGCGGCCGGCGTCAGTCAACATCTCTGGTCTCCCTTGGTTTCTTGGCGATGAAGTACTTCGCCTGTGGGTGGTGGCAGATCAACGCCGAAGTGGTCTGCTCGGGTTGGTACTGGAAGGCTGTCTCCTCACCCACCTCGATGCCGAGTCGATCGGCGCCTAGCAGCCAAGCCACCTTTTCGTTGTCTTCCAGGTCGGGACATGCCGGATAGCCCCACGAGTAACGGCCACCCCGGTACTGCTGTCGGAACAGCCCGATCAGGTTCGGCCCGTCCTCGTCGACGAAGCCCCACTCCTGGCGAATGCGGTAGTGCCAGTACTCGGCGAGCGACTCGGCCAACTCCACCCCGAGACCGTGCAGCAACAGATAGTCGTGATACTTGTTGTCGGCGAACAACTCCGCAGTGCGGCGTGACACATCGTGACCCATGGTCACGATGTGAAACGCGGCATAGTCGACCTCGGCGCCCATCGGACGGAAGAAGTCGGAGATGCAGTAGAAAGGCTCCTCGTGCTGACGGGGGAAGGCAAACCGAGTGAGCTCGACGCTCCGACTCTCGTCGTCCCAGATCACCAGGTCGTTCCCATCGGAGTTTGCGGCAAAATACCCGTAGACCAGCTGGGGGCGGAGCAGGTCAGCGGAGCGGGCGCGGGCCAGTTGGTCGCGGAGCAGCGGCTGCAGCCGCTGCTTGAACTCGCGGTCGTTCTCGCCCGACTCCGGTCGATACTGCCATTGGTTGCGGAACAGGGCTGTCAGGTTGATATAGGGAGTGATCTCGTCGAAGGGAACACCGCGGACCACCCTGGAGCCGACAAAGGGTGGCTTGAAGATCTGGTTGTCGGTTTCGACGTGCGGCGAGCGGGCCGGCACGGCCACGATCTCGTCCCCTGCAGCATGTCGCTGACGCCCGGCCTCCGGCGCCGGTGCCGGCTCACCTGCGACGATCCGTTGCATGGCGTCGAGACCGGCGAAGGCGTTTTTCCCGTAATAGAGGGGGCCGGCGTATCGAGAGCGGAGGTCGGCCTCGACGTAGTTCCTGGTGAGTGCCGCACCACCGAGCAGGACCGGCACCTTGCCCAGGCCGCGCCGCTCCAGCTCCTCGAGGTTGTCCCGCATGATGAGTGTCGACTTGACCAGGAGCCCGCTCATCCCGATCGCATCGGCTCCCGTCTCCTCGAAGACCCTGATCATCTCGCCGATCCCGACCTTGATTCCGAGGTTGTGCACCTCGTACCCGTTGTTGCTGAGGATGATGTCGACCAGGTTCTTGCCGATGTCATGGACATCGCCTGACACCGTGGCGATCACGATCCTGCCCCTCCCCCCGGTATCCGCCTTCTCCATTCTCGGTTCGAGATGGGCGACGGCCTTCTTCATGGTCTCAGCCGACTTCAGGACGAACGGCAGCTGCATCTCGCCACTGGCGAAGAGATCGCCAACAGTCTTCATGCCGTCGAGCAGGAAGTCGTTGATGATGTCGAGGGGGGCGTGCCCTTCGGAGAGGGCGACCTCGAGATCCTCGATGACCGAACGTTGGTCACCATCGACGATCCGCCTCGCCAACCGCTCGCCGACCGGCATGTCGGCGTAATCCTCGACGGTCATTTGCTCGGTCCGAACATCGGCGAACAGCTCGAGGAGCTTCTCCAAGGGGTCGTAGCCCTCATCCCTGCGGTCGTGGACCAAGTCGAGGCAGACCTTGCGTTGCTCGGGATCGATCTTCGACAGCGGCTCGATCTTCCCGGCATGCACGATCGCCGCGTCCAGGCCGGCGTCCACGGCCTCGTGAAGGAATACCGAGTTGAGGATTCGCCTCGCCGCCGGGTTGAGACCAAAGGAGATGTTGGATACGCCAAGCACCGTCCTAACCCCGGGGAGCTCAGACTTGATCCTTCTGATCGCCTCGAGAGTGGCGACCCCGTCACGACGCAGATCGTCGTCACCGGTGCTCAATGGGAAGGTGAGAGCGTCGAAGATGAGGTCACTCGACTCCAGCCCATAGCGATTGACCGCCAGGTCGTGGATTCGGTGCGCGACCCGCATCTTCCAGTCCAGGGTCCGGGCCTGGCCTTCCTCGTCTATGAGCAGGCAGATGACGGCGGCGCCGTGCTTCCGCGCCAACCGGAACACCCGATCGATCCGGGAGCCTTCGGCCTCACCATCCTCGAGATTGGCACTGTTGAGGACCGATCGGCCGCCCAGGTGCTCGAGGCCAGCCTCCATCACGTCCGACTCGGTCGAGTCGAGGACTACTGGTGCGGTGATGTCGGTGGCGAAGGCGGAGGCGAGCCGGATCATGTCGGCCACCCCGTCCCTACCCACATAGTCGACACACAGGTCTACGAGGTGGGCGCCCTCCTTCACCTGCTCCTGACCGATGTTGACACACCCCTCCAGGTCATCGGCAAGCAAGGCGTCACGAAACGCCCTCGAGCCGTTGGCGTTGGCCCGCTCCCCGATGATCATGAACGAAGTGTCCTGATCGAATGGGACCTGGGTATAGATCGACGCAGCGGAGGGGACGATTACCGGCTGGCGTTCCTTCACGGTGCCCGGGCGAACCCGGGCCACCACCGCTGCGAGGTGCTCCGGGGTGGTCCCACAACACCCGCCAATCACCCCCACGCCGAACTCGGTCATGAACGTCGCCAGATGCTCGGCCAGCTCCCCAGGGCTGAGGTCGTACTTCATCTGTCCGTTCTCCACGTAGGGAAGACCGGCGTTGGGGATGGCCGACACGACGAAAGGTGAGTGACGGGTCAGATGCCGAAGCGGCTCGTACATCTCGGCGGGCCCGGTGGCGCAATTGAGCCCGATCACGTCGGGGCGCAATGCGCCGAGTGACGTGAGAGCGGCTCCGATCTCGGTGCCGGGCAGCATGCGTCCTGTCAGCTCGATGGTGACTTGGACCTGAATCGGAAGCTCCACCCCGGCCGCCCACGACGCGGTGCGCACCCCCTCGATGGCAGCCTTGGCCCCGAGAAGGTCGAACTGGGTCTCGATGATGAGAAGATCGACACCCCCGTCGATCAAACCGGCGACCTCCACCTGATAGGCATCCACCAGTTCGGAATAGGTCACCTGTCCCAGGGTGGGGAACTTGGTTCCCGGACCGATGGATCCGGCCACGAAACGGGCCCGGCCGTCCTGGGCCACGAACTCGTCGACGGTCTCCCTGGCCAGCGTCGCCCCGGCGGCTGCGATCTCGTAGGCCCGGTCCTGCAACCCGTACTCGCCAAGGGGGATGCCAAAAGCACCGAAGGTGTTGGTCTCGACCACATCCACGCCGACCCGGAGGAAGGAGCGGTGAAGCTCACGAATCACGTCGGGCCGGGTCACATTCAGCAGCTCGTTGCAGCCCTCGAGAAAGGCGCTGCCGAAATCGTCGGCGGTGAGGCCAATCGTCTGGAGGTTGGTCCCGGTGGCGCCGTCGAACACCACAACCCCGGCGGCGATGGCGTCGCGATACGACGTCATCGGTGTGCCTCGATGCGGCTACAACAGGGGTCGTCTGTGGGGCTCAACGGCTGCTCCTAATTTGTCTCTCGAAACGCCTCGTGAGCGCCAAGAGCCGGAGCCCTACGGCAACTCATCGTTCCAGGCATTGGCACCGTGCTTGCGCCGGTTGCCGCGGTATCACCGGGCCTAGTCCCTCAACCGCTCTAGATGAGCGCTTCGCGTCGCAGATAATAGCTCACACCAGGACTGAATTGGGAGAAGTCGGCGTAACGAGGCCCCTCGATCCTCTGTCGGGCTCGGGCATCCATCTAGGGTTGGAAACGGCACGGACCAGGAGACACCATGTCGGAGCTTTCGGTGAGTCGCGAGGTTATGGTCAGCCCCGAGACGTTGTGGGAACTGATAACGAACCTCGATCGCTCCCCAAACGTGATATCAGCGGTTACTGCGGTGGAACGTCTCGACGAAGGGACCGGCTTCGGGGTGGGCACCAGATGGCAGGAGACCAGGTTGATCTTCGGAAAGGAAGCCAAGGAGATCCTCGAGGTCACCGACATCGACCCCGGTCGCAGTTATACGGTCGAGGCGGACAGTCTCGGCGCCCACTATCGATCGGTGATCAGTGTGGAACCGGCCGCGGGCGGCAGTGTGATCACCATCACCTTCGGCGCCGAGTCCACCGGCACCGTCTCCAAGGTGCTCGCAGGGACCATCGGCAAGCTGTTCGAGGGAGGCACCCGAAAAGCGCTGGTCAAGGATCTCGACGACATCGCAGTGGTGGCCGAAGCCGAGGACTGACACTTTCCCAAATTGGGACACACAGGGTCGGATATGACCCCTCCTCGTCCCAATTACGGGGGAGCATGACCCGATTCTGGTGGCGACATTGACGTGAGGCCCGGCTTCGGATACCTTTGACCCCGACATGAGTGCTGTTTTCATCACCACGACCACGACGACGGCTCGCCAGCCGTGCGGCTCGGTCGTGTGATCAGCACCCTCCAGGACACGACAACAAGATCCGCCCGGCACCGGTGCGGATCTTTTTGATTCAGGCCGGTGTCGCGGATCTCACCAA
>DATDPT010000130.1:0-6975 GCA_035292605.1 Acidimicrobiia bacterium | reverse complement strand
GATTGCGTGGGGCACCCATGCTGACTCAGGACGTGGACATCACCCCCTCCACCGATCGGGACAATCTCGAGCGACTGGCTGCTGCATTGAAGGAACTCGACGCCCGGCTTCGCACCGCCACCGAGCCCGACGGTGTCCCCCTCCCATTCGACTCAGGCTTGCTCGCCTCGGCCACGGTGTGGACGCTCACAACCAAGTACGGGGATCTCGACGTGGTGATGGCGCCGGCCGGGACCGGTGGCTATCGGGATCTGATACGGGATGCAGATGAGCTGAGAGTCGCAATCGAACCTGAGCTCACGGTCAGTGTCGCCTCTTTGGCGGACGTGATCCGAAGCAAGGAAGCTGCAGGACGGGAGAAGGACCGGGCCACCCTCCCCCTGTTGCGGCGGACCCTGGAAGAATCGGAGGGCTAGGTCCCAATCCTCACGGCACCCACTGCTCGAGGATGTCGGTGATGACCCCGCCCTCGATCTCGAGCCAGACCCCCAACTCGTAGCCGCGGGCCGCGACCATGGCGGCCCAATCGTCATAGTCGATCTCGGTCCCGTTGGCGGGATCCCCGTCCGGGAAGAAGCTCACATCAACCGCGTCGCCCAGCGGCACCTCCCGGGTGTCAGGGTTGGAGTTGCGGACGTAGTAGTCGTTGGGCGGAGGCGACTCCTCGCCGTCCTCGGCCGCGGCCTGGGTGGCGGCGTCGTCGGTGAACCAGCAGGCGAGATCGAACTCCAACGACTCGTTGCTCCGCGACGCCACGAGACCGAACCAGAACCCGTCGGGCAATGGCCCGCTTCCGGGCCTGCATCCCGAGCCGTCGGCGAGGTCTTCGATATCCGGGGCAGTGGTCACCGTGGTCGAGGTCGCGACCGTCGCCACCGTGGTTGACGGCTGGGTGCTGGTGGTGGTCTCGGCGAGAGTGGTCGAGGTAGTCGTAATGGTGGTTTCGACCGGCACGGTGGTGTCGGAGCCGGCACTGCCACCGCAGGCAGCCAGGAGCACTGAAAGGACCAGGCCGATGATCGCGAAACGGCGGTGACCGCGGTGACTCATGACTTTCCAGCTTGAAGCTAGCCAGGACCCGGCAGCAACCGCTGCCGCCAGGAACAGCGCCGGCCAAAACCAACCAGGTAGAACCGAGGTTCCGATATCCGCTCGAAATGGAGACAGGACCAGGCGCCAGGTGCTGTACCAAAGGACGAACACCGCCATGCCGGACCCTGCACGCCATCCCCGCCGGGTGACGTGAGCAGCCAAGAGCGCGCCGGTGAGAGCCGATGCCAGGTCGTAGACGGGGAATGGGTGCACCGGCACCGGGCCCGAGATGGTGGTGAAGATCGAGTTTCCGGAGAGGATCTGATGGAGGTGTGGGGTGCTTCCCGACGGGTAGGTGATGCCCCACGGAAGCTGGGTCGGATTGCCGAAGCAGCACCCGGAGAGGAGACACCCGACCCTCATCAACACGATGCCGGCGCCCAGCGCCGGGGCCAGGGCGTCGGCCGCTTGCAAGGGCTTCATCCGGGCCAGCCGGCACACGGCCCACCCCACCAGACCGCCCCCGATCAGACCCCCATACAGTGCGAAGTCCCCTGCCGAAAGACGAAGGAGACGTGACCCCAAATCGCCTTCGGGCGATTGAGTGCCCACTACCGCCATGATCCGTGCTCCGGCAAGGGCCCCCAACGCCGATCCGGCCATGACCCAGGCCATAGCCCGTCTCGAGATACCCACCCTGGCGGCCATATGCAGGCCCACCACGATGGTGACTGCGATGGCTGCCAACAGCATCAGCCGATAGGCGCCGATTTCCAGGTCCCATCCGCCAACCGAGACCTCGATGATCGGGTTCATCTCATCAGCCCCCGCCCGGGACCAGGTTGAAGGTGCCCCTCACCACCATCTGATCATCGGAGGCCTCCCAGGTCCCCTCGATGACGCCTTCGCCTACTGTGCCCTCGAAGGAGATCGGAAGCGGCTGACCTGGGGCCACCATCTCGAAGCTGATGGTGCTGCCAGTGAGAATCCACGAGCCCGAAGGCGCCTGACCTGCCTCGTCGGGCGTCCCGGTCACGGTCCCCACCCCTGGGGAGGTGGTAGCGAAGGTGACCGAGATCGGAGAAGGCTCCTGATTCGAGGCGAGCAGGGCTTCACATTCTTCCTTGGTCATCGTGGTCGTCGTCCCGTCGGGGCCCTCGAACACGACTTGGTCACCGGTGATCTCGACGGTGCCGACCACCATCTCTCCAACCCACAGGCCATCGACCTGCGGTGGCTCTACCTTCAAGACGCACCCAACGCCGCTGTCGGTTCGCTGTACCGAGAGCTCGCCGAACCCCCCGTTGAGCGCCACCGTCCAGTTGACCGACCCGGGAGCGGTCAGGGTCTGGGTGGCATTCCCCGAGATCGACCCGTCGGAGAGGAGGGTCACCACCAGACTGGTCCCACCCTCACTGACGTCTCCCACCAGGGCAGTGACGGTTTGGCTCTCTTCCCCGGAACCGGCGGCGAAGGCGGTGAGGCCGGCCAGCGCCTCGATGGTGTCCCAGTCCAAGGGTGGCTTCGGGTGGTCGCCCCTGGCTCGCACCTCGTTGATCACCTGAAGCGTGGCCTGGTCCACCCGCAGGATCCCTCCGCCGAGATTGGCGGCGATCGGGGTCGTTTTGTCACCGTCCTTTACCTCTGCGGCTGCCGTCGCCCTGAGGATCTCCTTGATCTGGACCGCGGTCAGCCCCGAGTTGAGCGATTGGAGCAGAGCCACCGCACCGGCCACCATCGGCGCTGCGAAAGAGGTGCCGTTGGAGTGGTAGGGCTTGCCATCCGCCCCGATGCCCATTGGAACGTTGACACCCGGGGCAGCGATGGTGACCTCACCACCGGCGAGAGCGAAATTGGTGAAGGTCGCAGCAGTCCCATCGGAATCCACTGCCCCAACGGTGATCAGATTGGGCAAGGGCGCTCCCCCGGGAAACTGGTTGACGCCATCGAGCCCAACGGCGTCGTTACCTGCTGCCGCAACGAAAACCACATTGGGACGAATCCTGTGGACGGTCTCGAGCAACCGGCGGACAGCTGCGGCCTGGGGGCCGACGTCAGGACCCGGAGTCTGAGCACCCAGGGAGAGGTTTATCACCGTGCTCCCCTGATTCACCTGGTTGATGATGGCCGCCAGAATCGAACTGGACCAGGCCCCGCCCGCGCCGTAGTCGAGCTGGGTCAGGTCCTGGGGATTGGGAACGGACGCCACGAGCTGAGGGCCGCTGAAAACGTCGCTGACGGTGATGTCGAGGTTCTGCCCGAGCACCGAGGCCACCCCCACCATTCCCCCATTCGAAGGATCGGCTCCGATGACGTGGGCCACACCCGTGCCGTGGTTGAGCCCACCAAAGGTCAGCTCCCCGGCGGCGTTGGTGGTCGGCGTGGTGGTGGTGTCCGAGGCGCCGGCGCCGGTGATGCGCACCGTGCCTGCCAGCTCGCTGGAGCCAGTGAAGAGAGCGGTATCGATCACTCCGACCTTGGTCGGGGTGAGCGTCACCCCCGAGGCCTGTACTGCAGCCCACGCCTGCTCGAGCCCCACCACCTGGTAAGGCTTGGCATTGGCCGGCTGGCCAGCGTCGGCGAACCACGCATCCTGGAGTGGCCCTTGGGCGATACAGGAGGCTTCCTCGGCGGCCACCAAGGAGAACTCGGGAGATGCCGACTCCACGCTGTCCTGTCCGTCGGCAAGGCCGAGAGCCGCGGTCAGGTCGGCCTCTGTAGTGCCCCCAATCCTGATCTGATAGAACGCAATCACCTCGATCGCCCCGACCACCTCTCCCCCGATGGCTTCCGCAACCTGTTCCGCCTCGGCCGTGCCTGAGCCCTCCACCAGCATGACATCCACCAGGTTCGACGGGACCACCCCCCACTTCTCGGTCTCGATCAACGAACCTTCCTCGGGATAGACCACCTCGGCCGTGGAAAGCCCCTGGGTGGTCGGGGGTGATTCGAGAGTCGTAGCCGCGACGGTTGAAGAAACACCCGGGCCAGGTATGGCGTCCGGGGCACACGCGATCATCGCCAAACAGGCAGCGAGTAGCGGGACGAGGGTCCTGTGAAACCGACTCACGGCAGTAAACCTCCTGACCACGTCCTGTGATGAGGACGATCGGAGTTCGCCATGAATTGATCGGCATCGGGGTGGTCAACTTGACCGACAGCTTCTGGCTGAGCGCACGCCAGGCACGCTTCCCTAGGGCTTCACGGGTAACGCCACCGCCCCGGCGCGAGTCAGTAGGGGGAATCCCCTATCGCCAGCTCGGGCGTGAGCAAGGACACTGGTGTCGACGTGCTCTCACCGTGTGGGAGGCGAAGAGAGAGGACCGGATCGTGGAGTTTCTGATCGCGTCGATCCTGGTCGACGCGGTCTGCACGTACGTCTGCTTTCGGAAAGGCAAGACAGGGCTGGCGTGGGTGGGTGTGGTTGGTCTCTTCGGGCTCGCCCCACTCCTGGTCTGGATCCCGCTCGCTGGATCATTTGGCCCGGCAGCACTGGATTCGGCATGGGCCCGCGCCCGAACCGGTGGCCCGCCATCGACCCCCGCCCAGGCACCCCAGCTCTTCCAGGAACCCGCATCCCAAATCAACGTCTCCGAGTTTCTCGCCGACGCCAGGGACCGAGGCGTAATCGACGAAGAGACCTATCGACGGCTGGTGGCGATGCTCCAGCCGGAGGTCGCTGCCACGCCAGCCGCGAGCACCACCCCGATGATCACCGCACCCGTGGCCCAACCGCCCTCACCGGTCGCCGTGCCAGTTTCGGCTCCGCCGGTGCTCACCCCACCGGTGATACCCACCTGGAAGCCACCCGTCTATGCCCCGCCGGTGACCCCGGTCACGCCACCCGTCCCCACCCCACCAGCTCCCGGCCTGCCCTCGAAGGCGGCGCAAACCAGGTCCCGCCTCTGGCAGGCGCTGGTTTCCGATGTCGCCCTCCACGGTTTCTCCTACCTCGGCGTTCTCCTCACTTTCGTTGCCGTCCTCGGTTTCTTGCTCTTCGCTTTTGCAGACATACCTGACTCTGCCCAACCGTTCGTCGAACTGATCATCGCCCTGATCTTCTTCGGCTGGGCCTGGGTGCTGCGTCGACAAGACGCCGAGCGCGTCGCCAATGGGATGGAGTTGATCGGGGGGATGGTGCTTCCCCTCATCGTGTTCGCCAGCCTGGTCGACAACGCACCGTTCCCACCTGACTTCGACGGCGGAGGCCTCGTCGTCGCCCTCACCTTGTCCGCCGTCGTCCTCGCCGTCCTCTACAGCCTGTACACGGCGCGGCGCCCCGAATCGGTCCTTCGCTACCTGGTCGCTCCCCTGCTCTGGCTGGCTGCCCTGACCATCGGCTTCGCCTTCAAAACCGACGAGCCTCTCTTGGGCGATGCGATCACCCGATTGGTTTCGCCTCAGCCTGCGCTGGCCTCGGTGGCCATCGCCCTCAGCCTGCTCGCCTGCCGGCGTCGGCCCGAGAACCGTCTCGCTCAACCCACGGTGATATCGGCGCTCATCGGACTGCCGGTTGCCTACCTAATCACTGTGGCCCTCGCGTTCGGAGAAGGTTGGGCCCTGACCTGGCCCATCGTCGTGCTCGGGGCCGGGACCTTGGTGTCAGCCGAGATTCTCGCCAGGTGGTACCACAAGGAGTCCTGGGTGCCTCTGATGCGCCCGCTGTTGCTGGCCGGAGTGCTGGCGCCACTGACTCCGTCACTCGAACTCGGTTGGGCCGGACTCATCGTCGCCTTCGCCTACGCAGGGCTGTTCGAGCTCGACCGTCGCCTGACCCCAACCGCCGGAGTTGGTCAGCTCCTTGCCGGGGTCGGTGCGGTGACGGGGGCAGTGATGGCCGTCGCTGACCCGTGGCCGGCCCTCATCGTCTTCACGCTGCTGACCGCATGGGCGCATCTTCGAAGACTCGAGGATTGGGAGCCGCCGGAGATCGCAATGCTGTTCACCGCGGCGGCGGCGCTGTTGCCGATCGGCATTGGCGCGGCTCTCCTGCAACTCATCGACCCGGCGGTCGCCTGGCTGGTGATGGCGGGCGACCTTGCCTTGAGCAGCGCCGTGATCCGCGCCCTCAAGACCGAAGACAGTTTCTGGCCGATATGGATGGGAGCAGCTTCTCTGGCTGTTGCATTTGGCGCGTTGGACGTCTGGGCCCAAGGTGTCAGCAACGAGGTCTTGGGAGCACCGACCCTCGCCGTCAGCGCCCTTGCCATTTCCTTGCTCCCTCGCTGGCCGATCGCTCGCCTCTGGGTCGCCGCCGCCCTGCTCATTGGCGCGTTCGCCATGGCTCTCGAAACTGCGGGTGTCTCATCGGAACAGCGGTCCATGGCTTGGGCCGGTCTCGGTCTCGCCCTGGTCGCGGCCGCGAATGCATTCAGACGATTCCCGGCGAGTCACCTCGCCGCGATCGGTCATCTCATCTCAGCCGGATCCCTCCTGACTCTGCCCTCCGGCTCGGCACGCAGCATGGTGGTCGGTGCCTGGGCCCTGGGCTGGGTCGCCTCGACAGTCGGAGGTGAGCTGGAAGGCGATTCCCTGAGCGCCCTGCTCGAAAGATTGGGCTCCAAGCTCGATGGTCAGAACCAAACGGACTTTGCACGCGCCTCCAGGTGGATCGCCCCCATCCTGATGGTCGCCAGCATCCCCGTCGCCGTCATAACCCTCGCCGATTTGTGGGACGAGTTCGCAGCCCACCGTTCGTGGGCAGGGTTTGCGATTGCGGGAGTCTCCATTGTCTATGCCGGGGTGGCACCCTTGGTGGTCTCCCGAAGGCCTCTGAGCCGGATACTGGCCACCGCTGCCGTGGTCGCTTCCCTAGTCGGCATCGTCATCAGCCTCCCCGACTCCTGGCCCGCGATCGTCTCCTCGGCGGTGATGATTGCGGTGACGGTCCTGCTCGGAAAGGAACTGCGCCTTTCCTGGTTTGTCTGGGCCGCATGGCTGGTG
>DATDPT010000129.1:0-22173 GCA_035292605.1 Acidimicrobiia bacterium | reverse complement strand
CTGTTCGCCCGTCCCGAGTGGATGGGCACCCGGGTGTTGCCGCTCCGACCCGACGGGTACGGCGAGGCCCAGCCGACACCACCCGAATTCCAGAATCGCAGGCTGGAGACTCCGGATGTTCTCCCGTCCCCCACCGACGACGAGTTTCATTCCACCATCGGCCCCATCCCACCCGACGTTTTGGCCCGCTCCAGCTGGGTGCCCGAATGCCCGGTCACCATCGATGAGCTGGCCTATCTGACTGTCAGTCACTTTGGGTTCGACGGTCGCTTCCACACCGGGGAGATCATCGTCAATCAGGACTTCGCCGAAGAGGTGGTCGAGGTGTTTCGCCTCCTGCACCAGGCCCGGTTCCCGATCGAGCAGATGCGGGTGATCACCAAGGAGGAGATCGATGCTCCTCCCACCGGGGACTGGAACGACACCACCTCGTTCGTCTGCCGTCCCGCGGTGGGATCGACTTCGTGGTCCCAGCACGCCTTCGGCCTGGCGATCGACGTCAATCCGTTCCACAACCCGTATCTGAAGGGCGACCTGGTGCTGCCCGAGCTGGCCTCGGCCTACACCGACCGGGAAAATGTTCGCCCCGGGATGATCTTCGAGGATGACGTGGTGACCGAGGCCTTCGCTGAAATGGGCTGGGGCTGGGGTGGCAACTGGAACACCCTCAAGGACTGGATGCACTTCTCGTTGACGGGTAGATAATCGGACCCCACGATTGGTGCGTCCTTTGACGTTTTGACGATTTTGCTGCATATTCGTCTGGTCGTGTTCTGACGATTTGACGATTGTCTCCGGTTAGCCTAGAGTATCGTCAAATCGTCAAAGGGATCAAACTGACTAACACCCGGACGGAAGACGTTCTTTCGATGCTGGCTCACGGGGCCCAGACTTCCAAGGCTCTGGCCGAGAGATTCAACCTATCGAGACAGGCAGTGCACTACCACTTGAAGAGGTTGCAGCAGCAGGGCCTCGTCAGACAGGTTGAGAAGGCTCGTGCTGCGTACTGGGAACCTCTCTACGACCTGGTTCTCACCTGGCGCATGGGTGGCGAAACGCTCGAGGAAGACGTCATGTGGCGTCGGTTCTTAGCGGAATACGGTCTATTGGATGTCAGTGACGAAGCCCGCGCTTGTCTCGATTACGGCGTAACTGAGATGTTGAACAACGCGATCGACCACTCAGGAGGCACCGAGATCGAGCTCCGTGGCCGGGTCGGCGATGCGACCGTCGAGTTTGTCATCAATGACGACGGAATCGGAGCGTTCCGTCACGTGCGGGAACACTTCGACCTTTCGAGTGAGCTGGACGCGATAGCGCATATCGCGAAAGGTCAACAGACCACTGATCCCGAGCGCCACTCAGGTCAGGGCCTCTTCTTTACCTCCAAACTGTTCGACCATTTCGAGCTCGACTCCGGCACATACATCTGGGCCGTCGACAACCTTCGGGATGACGAGACGGTGGCTCCAGGCACAGGGCGGCAAGGGACATCCGTGTTGTTGGTAACCAGCCGACAAGGAAAGCGAAGCCCAAAAGACGTGTTTGATCGATTCACCGATATCGAGAGCTACGAGCTGGACCGGACCATTGTCAAGGTTGCTCTCACTGCCCATGGGCAAGATTTCATCAGTCGATCCGAAGCCAAGCGGCTCGCGATGGGACTTGAGTTGTACGGCGTCGTTGAGCTCGATTTTCAGGGAGTGAATCGGATTGGCCAAGGGTTCGTGGATGAGTTGTTTCGAGTGTGGACCTCGCAGCATCCCGGCACTGAGTTTCGAGTTGTGAATGCATCGCCGGAGGTCGAGTTCATGATTCAGCGCGGATTGCCTCGCACCTAGGAAGCACGTCGAACATATGTTCGATATGATGCGGTGGGTGAGCGGGTACGCCGAACTGCACTGTCACACCAACTTCTCGTTTCTCGACGGGGCCTCCCATCCCGAGGATCTGGTGGAGCGGGCCATCGAGCTGGGTTACGAGGCGCTGGCGGTCACCGATCACGACGGGTTCTACGGCGTGTCCCGGTTCTGGCAGACGGCCAAGGCGACCGGTTTGCCCGCCATCTACGGGGTGGAGATCGGGTTGGAGGCCGACCCCAGGGGGGTCAATGACCCGGTGAGCCGGGCCCAGGATTGGGATCAACTGCGTCACGCCCGGACCAAGGGCGCTCAGGGCCGGTTGCGGAGGGGCCGCAGTGTCCGGGCCCATGGCTCGAAACCGACCGATCTTCCCGAGACCGATCACCTGGTGCTGCTCGCCGGCTCACCTCAGGGGTATCGAGCCCTCTCCAACCTGGTCACCAAAGCCCAGCTTCGGGGGGAGAAGGACCACCCGGTCTATGTCTGGGGCGATCTGGCGGAGACTGCCCGAGATCCCGATGTCCATGCCCTGACCGGGTGTCATTTCGGGGCGGTGCCCAAGGCTGCCTCCGGGGGTGATCTGGGGGCAACGATCCGGGAGAGCTCGAGACTGAGGGAGCTGTTCGGGGCCCGGCTCCATCTCGAGTTGTGGCATCACGGCATGCCCGAAGACGATCCTCGCAACGACCTGATGTGGGAGGTGTCCCAGAAACTTGCCCTTCCCGTGGTCGCAACCAACCAGGTCCATTACCACCAGCGCCAGGACGCCTATCTCTCCGAGGTCCTAGCCGCCATCGGGGGGAGACGGACCCTGGCCCTCGCCGACGGATTTCGCCCGGCCAGTGACGAGCGATACCTGAAGTCCCCGGGCGAGATGGCGCTGCGCTTTGCCCGCTACCCGGGGGCGATGGCCCGGGCCGGGGAGCTGGGCCGGCGGCTCGCCTTCGACCTGGGCCTGGTCGCCCCCAACCTCCCCGATTTCCCGATGCCCGGCCATTTCCAGGACGAGATGGACTACTTGCGTCATCTGACCTGGGAGGGAGGGCGTGATGTCTATGCGGGGAGCGACGACGGCATCGACCCCGGGGCGAGACGGCGGTTGGAGCACGAGTTGGACATCATCGAGAAGCTCGGGTTCCCCGGTTACTTCCTGGTGGTCAAGGACATCATCGACTTTGCCCGCTCCCAGGACATCTACTGCCAGATTCGGGGCTCGGGCGCCGACTCGGCGGTCTGTCGCTGTCTCGGCCTGACCCGGGTCGACCCGATCCGGCTCCATCTCCCCTTTGAGCGCTTCCTCTCCGAGGAACGGGGGCGGCCACCGGACATCGACATCGACTTCGAGGCCGACCGGCGTGAGGAGGTCATCCAGTACTGCTACCGAAAGTACGGGCGGGAGCGGGCGGCGATGGTGGCCAACGTCATCACTTATCGGGCCAAATCGGTGCTGCGGGACGTGGCCAAGACCTTCGGGTTCACCCAGGCCCAGGTGGACGGGCTCTCCAAGTACGTGGACACCCGCGACCCGGCCCAACTCCGTCTCGACACCCCGCTTCCCGAGGGCATGACCAGCGAGATGATCTTCGACATCTGCTGGCGTCTCGACGGCTATCCCCGGCACTTGGGCATCCATTCCGGGGGGATGGTGATCGCCGACCGCCCTCTGTGGCAGGTGGTGCCCTTGGAGTGGGGGCGGATGGAGGGGCGGACCGTCCTGCAGTGGGACAAGGACGACTCGGCGGCGGTGGGGATCGTCAAGTTCGACCTGCTCGGCCTGGGGATGCTCAACGCCCTCCACCTCGCCCATGATCTGATCGAGGACACCCACGGGATCGACATCGATCTCGCCGTCATCCCCCAGGAGCCGGCGATATACCGCTCGATCACCCGGGCTGACACCGTCGGGTTGTTCCAGATCGAGTCCCGGGCCCAGATGGCGACCCTGCCCAAGATGAAGCCAAAGACCTTCTACGACCTGGCGGTTGAGGTGGCGCTGATCCGTCCCGGCCCGATCCAGGGCCAGTCGGTCCACCCTTATCTGCGCCGGCGCAGTGGTGAGGAGCCGGTGCGTTACCCCCACCCCTCGACCGAGCCGATCCTGGCCAAGACCTTGGGGGTTCCCATCTTCCAGGAGCAGCTGATGGAGCTGGCCCGGATCTGCGCCGGGTTCGACGGAGGCCAGGCCGATCGGCTCCGTCAGGCGATGACCCACAAACGCTCGGAGAAGGCGATGGGAAAGCTCCAGGACGATCTCTATGCCGGGATGGCGGCCAACGGGATCGTCGATGCCGCCGCCGACGAGATCTGGGAGAAGCTGCAGGGGTTTGCCGCCTTCGGGTTCCCCGAGAGCCACTCGGTGAGCTTCGCCTACATCGTCTACATGTCGGCCTGGCTCCGATTCCACTACCCGGCCGAGTACCTGGCCGGGTTGCTCAACGCCCAGCCGATGGGGTTCTACAGCCCGAACTCCCTGGTCCAGGACTCGCAACGACACGGGGTGGTGGTCCTGGGGCCGGATGTGAACGTCTCATGGCACGACTGCACCATCGAGCCGGTCGAGGCCGACCCCGACGACGTAGTGACCTATCTCGGGGAGAAGTGGCGGCGAGGCCGGGGAACGGCAGACGATCCGATGCGACCCCCGGTCGGGGTGCGGATGGGGCTGCGTTATGTCAGGAATCTGGGGGAGCGGGAGGTGACCCGGATCGAAGCCGCCCGGATTCTGGGCGGGTTGTTCGAATCAGCCGAGGATCTGGCGTTTCGCACCGGTTTGGGAGTGAATGCCCTGGAAGGTCTGGCGGTGTCGGGGGCGATGGAGTCGATCGGTCTCGGTCGTCGTGAGGGGATGTGGGCCGTCGGGGCCCTAGCCGAGATCGACCCCGAGCGGCTGGCCCTCTCCCCGGGGGTGGAGGCGCCCGAGTTGCCGGGGATGAGCGACGAGGAAACCCATCGGGCGGACCTGTGGGCGACGGGAGTCTCGGGCCGGCACCCGATGAGCTTTGTCAGGGACCAGCTGGAGGGATGTCTCACCGCAGCCCAGGCCCTGGAGGTGGAGCGGCATCGGGCCCGGGTCAGGGTGGCCGGGGTCGTCACCCACCGTCAGCGGCCGGGCACCGCCAAGGGTGTCTACTTTCTCAATCTGGAGGACGAGACCGGGTTGTTGAACATCGTGGTGCTACCCGACGTGTGGGCCAGGCACCGGGAGGTGGTCCGGAAGAGCCCGGCACTGGTGATCGAAGGTCGGCTCGAGTTCCACGACGGAGTGACCAACATCGTGGCTCGCTCCTTCGAGCCGATCGGAGTGCAAACGGTGCAGTCCCGTGACTTTCGGTAGCCCAGGGAGGGCTAAGGGTTCGTCGGAAGAGGGCCGATGTCCAGGGGGGCGAGGCTCTGCACATCCCACACCAGCAACATTTGGTTCTCTTGTCCCGGCTCAGAGAGACCCATGTCAATTACCGTCCGGATGTTCGCCCCGGTTGCATCCAGCCATACATCTGCCCACACATCGTCTGTGGCCTCCTCCCACCGCAGGTGCACCGTAGGGGTGTCCGCGAGGATCTCGTAGCCGATTACCACCGGATCCGCCTGGACTATTCCGTCCGCGATTCCCTGGGCCTCCGACCAATCAACGAGGGGTCCGAACGGCGGCCATTCGAAGCGGTCACTCTCTTTCCATGTCCCGTCGTCCGCAAGGTAGAGGTATCCGCGGCCGGGGACTTGGACTTCGCGTAAACCATAGGGAAAGTCATAGATGGTGAAGTTGTCGAAGTAGGTGATCGTCATCTCATAACTCCCCGAGAAGGTTGGATCGGAGCCCTGCCGGATCGATTCAGCAAGCTCGTCCGCAACAACCACTCGACTCGAGATGCGAGCCCTGGGATGTGGCGGCGAAAAGAAGAACGCTCCAGGCTCCAGGCCAGCGATCGAGGGGAAGTCCTCTGGAGAATCGATGGACACGCCGGCCGCAAGATCTATGGCCTCCAAGTCGGTTGGAGAGGAAGCGCCTGTCCCGGAACCATGGTCGGCCGCGTCCGTCGTGGAGGTCGCGGGCACGGTTGAGGTCGTTGGCATCTCAGTCGATGTCGTCGACGATGGCGTGGCCATCGATGAAATCACCGATTGATCAACACCACCTGTCGAGCCATCCGGATCGACCTCGGTCGACCCGGTTCCGCAGGCGACGAGGGACAGACCAATGAGGAGACCAATGGGTCGGACCATTATCGGAAGATCGGCGTTGGCCCCCTCCTTCTGAAGTCAGCCTGCTTTCAGGAGCACAACTGCAAGGTGTGGATTTGAGAGATTCACGCCGTCCCAGGCGCAACTGCCACAAATTTGTCACACCCCATCTGTACGTTTCGGATCATGGACTGGGGGAGTCTGACCGAGGATCAGTTGGATCGGATCATTGCTCAGAGCGAGCAGGAGATCGCCGGCTGGCGGGTCGTGGAAATGGCGGCGATCCGGGAGAAGAGAGCCCGGCAATCGCATCACGCCGACGGGTATCGGTCGATCGTGGATTGGGTCGCCGCTCGGGCCGACGTCTCGCACCAGACTTCTCGCAGTCTCTGCTGGACTGCAACCCGGTTGGAGGAGGCGCCCGAAATCGTCGCTCAGCTCGAGTCGGGTGACATCACCTTCGATCGGGCTGAACAACTGGCCCGGCTTCCCAGAGACAAGAGAGACGGCCACGAGGGCTACGACATTGCCCAGCTTCGTCGCCTGGTTGCCCACTACCGCCGGTTGACGCCACGGCGGGAGACGAAGACCGGCAGTTTCCTCAACTTCCAACCGTCCCTCGACGAGACCACGACCAGCATCTGGGGTGAGCTGGCCGGTCTCGACGCCAGGGTCGTGGAGAAGGCAGTTGACCAACGAGCCGACGAGGTGCTCGGCTCCGAGATTCCGTTGAGCGTCGCCGAGAGACGTGCCCTGGCCCTGGTGGCGATCTGTCAGGACTCGCTCTACAGCACCGAATCCCCTGGGAACTCACCTCCGGTCGAGGTGATGGTGACAGTCGATGCCCGTACGGCCGCCGGCGATGGTGGCGAGACCGGAGTCGCGGTCCTCGCCGGGCCCCGCATCGGCCCGCGAGCCCTTCATGAGATCTTCTGCAATGGGATCGTCCAGGTCGTGGGGATCGCCGAGGACGGAACCCCGCTCAGCCTGGGACGTAGATCGCGCAATGTGCCGGGGAGACTGCGACGCTTTGTCCTATCCCGGGACATGGGTTGCACTGCCGAGGGCTGTTCATCTCGATACCGGCTCGAGGTTCACCACTGCAAGCCCTGGTCTCACGGTGGCGCCACCGATGCCGACAGCCTGGTGACGCTGTGCTGGTTCCATCATCACGTCGCAGTGCATCGGGAAGGCCTCGAGCTCCAACGAATCGGCCAGTCCCGGGTCAGGCTGAAACGACCTAGCTAGGGGTGGGCCCTTCCCCGCCACCCCGGCCGGCTACTCCGATGTCTCCAGATGCCCCCTGGCCATGTAACCATGTCAAGCCTCGAGGATCCCGGGATCGGCGGGGACGTCCACGGAGTGCTGCTGGAGGACCTGCAACGGGATGAGGTCGAGGGCCCGTTCGTGCGTCGCGGCCAGGACCACCGGTGCCGCCATCCCATCATGGTGCGCCCGCAGCCAGTTCACCGCGGTCACACACCAGCGGTCACCGGGCACCAATCCGGGGAACAGATACTGGGGCATGGGGGTGCTCAGGTCGTTACCGATGCTGCGCTGATGCTCGAGGAACTCCGAGGTCACCACCGCGCATACGGTGTGACTGCCGATGTCCTCGGGCCCGGTGATACACGAGCCGTCCCGGTAGAAACCGGTTAGCGGATCGACGCCACAGGGCTCGAGCTCACCGCCGAGCACATTGCGATCGGCCATGGCGACGGCGCTCAGCCCCTACAGGCGAACGTGTCCCAGCCCCCGCCGTCGTACACGGCCCAGGCCGCGGCCGCAGTGGACGCTACGGGATCGGTGGGCTCTGCCCCGGGGAAACCGGCGGCGTCGGCTCGCTCCGCCCAGTATTGGGGCAGATGTTGGAACAGGCCCACGGCCCCTGTTCGCAGATTGGTCGAGTTGGGGTCGAATCTCGACTCACACCAGGCCACCCGCACCGCCTTGTTGACGTCCGCGGCGGAGAAATAGAGGGAGACCAGGGCCCTGACCTGGACCTGGGACAGCCATCCTGAGGTTTCGGAGATCATGGAAGCAGCGGATGGCTCCTCATCCGTGGAGGTGTCCTCGCTCTGGCCGAGGGCCTCCGTCTCATCCGGGCTTGCCGCCACTTCGACCTCGGTCTGATTTCCGGCAAGGAGGGCGAAGGTGAGCCCGGCGTAGGCGCCGGTGTTGTGACCCAAGCTGGCCGCAGCGGCCTCCGTTTCGAGCTCGTCGACGGTCGGCTCGGGATTGTCGAACACAGCAAAGCCGGCCATCGCCAAAAGGGCCACCGCCGACCACCCCGCCAAGAAAGACAGGCGTCTCAAACGCATATCAAGCGACTCCACCAGCGGCTCAGACCGCTGCCCAAGGGAGGTCAACCCTACCCAGTTGTGGATAAGTGCGACAACTCGGATTTGGTCAGTTTTCTGCATTTTCCAAAGCCGCGAAAACCGTCGACCAATGCTCACGGGCAGGATCGAGCAAATCGAAGTGACTCAGCCCGGGGAAGATCTCGACTTGCGCCGTGTCGGCGAGACGGGTGCTGTGCAAAACCGGCACCAGCTCGTCCTCCTCGCCGTGCACGAGCAGGGTGTGCGGCGGAGCCTCGAGAACGGGGGGCGCTCCCGAGGCGAGGAGGCGCTTCGCCTCGCCGCTGCCCGCACCGCCCGACCCCGCCAGTGACGTGAGGTCGGTGACCGCGGCCAGGCCCACAGTGAGACCGACCGGTCCAGCCGACGGCTTGTTTGTGGCCCACAGGGCCAGGTGGCCGCCTGCCGAGTGCCCGATCACCGCCACGGTCAGTTGGCCCATCTCAGGCAGCTGGCGGATGAAGTCCAGGGCAAGCTTGACGTCGTGCCCCGATCCGGGCCAGCCCCCGCCCCGTCCCAAACGCCGGTACTCGATGTTCCAGGTAGCCCAGCCTCGTCTGACCAGGTCCACAGCCAGGGTTTCCGTGGAATCCCTCTCGTATTGGTGGCGCCAGAACCCGCCGTGGACCAGGGCCACCAGCCCGGCTGCCCCCGCCGCCGGGAGGCGAAGGTCGCCGACGTTGTCGGGGTGGGGTCCATAACGCAGCGTCTCGGAAGGCACCGCCGCCCGGTTGACCAGATGACGGATTGCATCTCGGTACCCACCGATGCCGCGGCCGTAGATGGTCCGCACACACGCCGGCGACACCAGCGAGATGGCCCGCCAGGATTCCCTCTCCTTGACATTGGAGATGTGCACCTCGACCGCCGGGGTCGCAACGGAGTGAAGGGCGTCGCCCAGGGCTCGCGAGGTGTGGGTGAGAGCGCCCGGATTGATGACTATCCCGTCACTCTCCGCCGCATTGTGAATCGCCTCCACCAGCTCGCCCTCGTGGTTCGACTGGAAGAAGGCGGCTTCCACCCCGAGGAAACCTGCCCAGTCGGAGATCTGGCGTTCCAGGTCGGGGAGCGTGACCGACCCGTAGACCTCGGGCTCGCGGGTGCCGAGCAGGTTCAGATTCGGCCCGTTGAGGACGACGACCTTCATCAGGCCACCAAGGGCAGGTGGTCAGGGATCAGTCTGCGGGCTTCCTCCACCAAGGTCGCGGGCAGTCGACCGCTATCCAGGTCGTAGGCCCCGGAAAGGGCTGTCACGATCGCTTTGATCACCTTGGAGTTGTCGAGACCCGGTGAGCGGTCGGCTAATGCTCCCGAGGTCCTCGGATCCCAATCGAGATGAAGCGCCCGATAAACCGGTATCAGCACATCGCGGATGCTCTCCCCATCGTCGACCACCACGACACCCCCGACATGGGCGGCGCCTCGCACCAGGCGCTGGCCCACGCCCATCACCTTGACCCGTCCTCCGACATTGACCGACCAGGAGCCTGGGCAGTACTCGCCGGGGATCTCCCCGATCCGGGCGTCGATGCCCAGGGTCTGAAAGGCTCTCGCCATCACCCCGGCGATCGTCTCGAAACGGTCTCGAATGCCAACCCGGGGGTCGTGGTCGGGCACCGCCATGGAGAAGGAGAGCGTGAAAGGGTGAAAGACGGCGGCCCGTCCACCGGCGAGACGCTCGACCGCGGCAAACCCGTGAGCTCGAGCCGCTTTGATCGCCTGGGGATAGCCCGGTTGCACCCGATCTGCCCGACCGAAGGCTACGACCGCTTCTGGGACATGGAGGCGGAAGACCCCGCCGATCTCGCCGCGGGCCGCCGCCGACAAGGTCGCATGGCTCACCGCCACGTCCATCGCCGGATGATCCAGGTAGGAGTCCTCGACGAGCATGAGTCTTTGCACACCCAAGAGGATAAGGAGTCGACTGTTACCGTTTGAGTAACCGCGCCGTATCGGGAACGTCGAGGGCCGGTTCATCCGTTGATTCTGCGGGTGAGGGGGCAATCGAAAGGAGGGTGCGTGCGAAAGGCGTCTCGTGCGACTGCGCTGTTGGCCGTGGTCACGATGCTGGTCGCTTGTGGCGAAGCACCCTTTGCGTCCCTCGGCCGGCGCAGCTCCGAATGGATCTCCGAGCCCACGATCATCACCACCACCACGGTGCCGATCACGGTTCCCTCGGTGATCGGCTCGGACATCCTGAAATGGTTCAACGACACCATCGTCACCACGGCGCCACTCGATGATCCAGTTGCAGTCGAAGACGAGATATTCGATCGCAGGGCCGGTGACCTGTTCATACAGGCGAGCCGAGCTGAGGTCATCTCCCTGTTGCCAGAGCTCAGATTCCCTGCCACCGCGCCATTTCTCGCCGAATACGTGACCTCACAGGTGGTCTTCGACAACAACGGGGAGCTCTCGAGCGATCCCGTCGCCACCTTCGGTATCTGGTCTTCTGAGCCTTACACCCGGTCCCGCTCGGTGGCGCAGATGGCGGTGCTCGAAGTGGCCTCCGACCCCGAAGCCTCGACCGCGGTTCAAGAACCCGATGCCGACCTCTCCTGCGCCCGTTTTGCGGACCGCACGACCGAGGCCTGTGAGAGCCTTTCCATCGAGGGGATGCCGGCTTGGTCTCTCACCGCCGACAACGGCACGACCCTGGTCTGGTTCGAGGGGACCTATCGCTACGAGCTGTTCGGCCGGACGTTTGTCCCGATGTCGACGCTGCAGCAGATGGCGGTCGCGTCCATCCCTCTCGCCGAGCTAAGGCCACTCTCGGGATAACCTCGAAACTCCTGACCCAGGAGGGCGCAGCATCTTCCATTCCGGTGGCTGGTGGAGCTATCTGCAGTATGACGAGGAACAGGGCCGTCCCAACATCGATCGGGAGCTGCTCCGTCGGGTCTGGACCTATGGGCGTCCCTACCTGCGCGGGCTGATCGGGATCCTGGTCACCATCTTCATCATCTCCGGCCTTGGGGTCGTCCCGGCCAACTTGATCAGGCTTCTGCTGGACGAGGCCTTACCCAAAAAGGACGTTCCCCAATTGACCCTTCTCGGTTTGGGGATGATCTCGGTTCCCCTGGTCAGCGCCTTGGTGGGGGTGGCGCAGCGCTGGTGGTCGTCACGGGTGGGGGAAGGGATCATCTTCGATCTGCGAAGGGAGCTGTTCGCCCATCTGCAGCGGATGTCGCTCCGGTTCTTCACCGCCACTCGCACCGGTGAGTTGATGAACCGGCTCAACAGTGATGTGGTCGGTTCCCAACAGGCGATCACCGGGACCCTGGTGACGATCCTGTCCAACGTGGTCTCTGTGGCCTTCATCCTTGCGGTGATGCTCCTGGCCGAGTGGCGATTGACTTTGCTCGCGGTGGCGGCCCTCCCGCTCTTTGTGATCCCGGCGCGTCGGGTGGCCAAGGTCCTCCGTCGGATCACCCAACAGCAGATGGAACACGAGGCCAAGATGTCGGGGATCCTCCAGGAGAGCTTCAACGTCAGCGGCGCTCTTCTGGTTCGGCTGTTTGGGCGGTGGGACGAAGAGGCCGAGAGGTTCGCAGGGGAGGCGGCCAAGGTCCGGGACATCGGGGTGAGGCGAGCAATGGTGGGCCGGGGGTTCTTTGCTGCTCTCGGGTTGGTCGCGGCGGTGGGGACCGCGGCCGTGTTCTGGGTCGGTGGACTGATGGTGATCAACGGGGAGATCAAAGACGGCGTGCTCGTGATGTTTGCCACGCTGCTCGTTCAGCTCTATGGGCCGCTTTCCGCTATCACCAACTCCCGGGTCGAATTCGCCTCCTCTCTGGTCTCATTCGAGAGGGTATTCGAGGTCCTCGATCTGAAGACCGACATCCCCGACCCGGCAGAGCCCGAGCCCCTGCTTCCGGCGACGGGTCGGGTGGAAGTGCGGGATGTGTCGTTCCGGTATCAGAGCGATGGCCCGGAGGGGCTCGACGCGGTCAGGAGATACTGGGATCACGGTGAGGAGAGCGAACCGATTCCGACCTCGGCTTCCACCAGGGAATGGGCCCTCAAGCATGTCAGCTTCGTCGCCGAGCCCGGGACCCTGACCGCTCTGGTCGGGCCCTCGGGGGCGGGCAAGACCACCATCTCCTATCTGGTGCCCCGGCTCTATGACGTGACCGAGGGAGCGGTGCTAATCGACGGCCACGACGTTCGCAATGTCGCCCTGCGCGAGCTGGCCTCGTCGGTCGGAGTGGTCACCCAGGAGACCTATCTATTCCACGACACGATCGCCTCCAACCTCCGCTACGCAAAGCCTGACGCCAGCCTCGATGAGCTGATACAGGCATGTCGCGCCGCCAACATCCATGAGATGATCTCCAAGCTCCCCGCTGGCTACGAGACCGTGGTCGGGGAGCGCGGATACCGGTTGTCGGGTGGAGAAAAGCAACGGATCGCGATCGCCAGGGTCTTGCTCGAGGATCCGCGGATCCTGATCCTCGACGAGGCGACATCGCATCTCGACTCCCGGTCCGAGGCTCTGATCCAGGAGGCTCTCGAAGTGGCGATGGCGGGCCGAACCTCGCTGGTGATCGCCCACCGTCTCTCCACAGTCCGCGCCGCCCATCAAATCCTGGTCCTCGACGAGGGCGAGATCGTCGAGCGCGGCGATCACGCCACCCTGGTGGCCCTGGGTGGTCTCTATGCCTCGCTCTATCGGACCCAGTTCGCCGAGCCGGCCACGGCCTAAATCAGGCGCCGCGGGTGAGATTGTCGATGAGTAGCGGCTGATTGGTGGCCAGCAGCAGCGTCTGGGAGTCGTGGGACAGCCAGAGACTGGGCCCTACCTGGAGCCACACATGTTTGGGCAACGCATCGAGATTGCGTCGTTTGCGCGCTGACGGTGGCGCATAGACCAGGACCGTTGGGGCGGGTGCGGCCAGGGCGTCGAGATGGTCCACCAGGTCGTAGCTCCCGAACAGGTAGGCCATGCCTTCCGCCGGGTCGAGGGGCCCGGCGTCGGAGAACCAGTCGACCCGTCCGCAGTCGGCGCAGGCCGTGACCGCAACCCGACCGACCCAGGTCGGTTGGTGCTCGCACTGCTCGGAACGCTCTATCTCCATGTGAGCGAAGCTACGAGGAGGGTGTGACAGATTTGATTGCCGGCCGAGGCCCCGGGTCAGAGCTCGATGATCGGCACTTCCTGGGTGTCGTCGATGCGGGTCCCCGGGACGAGCAGAACCGGAAGATGGGAGTTCTCTATGACCCGCGCCGACACGCTTCGCCAGGCCTCCTCGGTGAACAGCCGGCGGGTTGCTCCCATCATCACTATCTCAGCTCCGACATCCTCGGCTGTGTTGATGATTGCCTCGGCGGGATCGTCGCCTTCCACAAAGCGCACTTCGGCAGTCATGCCGGCAGCCTGCAGGGCGGCCACAATCGGCTCCACGGCTCGCAGGCCACGTTCCTCCAGATAGCGGGCGGCCTTGGCCTCGGCGTCGGACGACTCGAGGGGTGAGTCGTCCAGAAACGATCGGCGCACGTCGTCATCCAGCGCTTCGAGAAAGGACCGGGGGACTCTGACGACGGTCATCACCGTCACCTGTCCGTCCTCCGACCGGAGACGGTCGCACAGATCTGCCACCGGTGCTGCAGGAAGGACCCCGGTCGTGGCAATCAGGATGCGCACGGGGCGGAGATTAGGGTGTCGAGTCCGGTCGTGTCGTTGCGAGAGTCATGGACCCAGAGCTGCTGAACAAGGTGACATGGAAGATCCCCAACGCCCTGGCGCTGATCGGTTCGGCTTCCGATGGGGAATGGAACGGCATGACCGCCTCGTGGATCACCCAGGTCTCCATGGAGCCGGTGCTGATCGGCGTCGCGGTCGACAACAAGGCTGTCACCCACCGTTTGATCACCGGCTCCGGGGTGTTCAGCGTCAACCTCTGGTCGCCCGAGGACACCAGGGTCTTCGTGAAATTCTCCAAACCGGCTGTTCGAGAAGGTGAGACGCTCAACGGTCGCCGGGTGCGCCTGGGGAGCGCCGGAGCGCCCATCTTCGAGGAGGCGGTCGCCTGGATGGAGTGCGAGGTGCGACAGGCCATCGACTTTGGTACTCACACCTTCTTCGTCGGCGAGATCCTCGACGCCGGTGTCACCGACGAAGATGGACCCGCAGCCTCGATTTCGGACACGAGGATGAAGTACGGCGGGGTGAAGCGGGGCGGTCACTGACCATGCAGATCTCGGTTGAGGGCAAGGTGGCCCTGGTCACCGGGGCGAGCCGGGGAATCGGCCTGGCCACTGCCCTCGAGCTCGCCAGAAGTGGGGCGGAGGGGGTGACCATCACCTCGCGCAAAGCGGAGAACATCGAAGCCGCAGCCGCGGAACTGGTCGCGGCGGGGGTCGAGTCCGATCGGCTGCTCGCCCTGCCTTCGCGGGCGGACTCTGAGGAGTCGGCCGACGACGCGGTCGCGAAGACGGTCGAGCGTTTTGGCTCCTGCGACATCCTGGTCAACAACGCGGGGACCAACCCTTCGGCGGGGCCGCTGATGGAGGTCGACCTCGGCGCTCTGGATAAGACGTGGGCGGTGAATCTGCGGGCGCCCCTGCTCTGGGTGCGAGCCGCTTATCGTGCGTCGATGGCGAAGAGCGGTGGGTCGGTGGTGAATGTGGCCTCGATCGGCGGCCTTCGGCCGAGCCCGATCACCGGCGCCTACAACATCTCCAAGGCGGGGCTGGTCCATATGACGCGCCAGCTCGCCTTCGAGTTGGCCCCCGGGGTCCGGGTCAACGCCGTCGCCCCGGGGGTGGTGAAGACCAGACTCTCCGAGATGCTGTGGGCCGACGAGCCGACCGCCGCCCGTATGCACCCGCTGGGGCGCCTGGGGACCCCTGAGGACGTGGCCCGCGCCATCGTGTTTCTCGCCTCCGATGCGGCCAGTTGGATGACAGGGGTCATTCTCCCGGTTGACGGAGGTATGACCGGAGCCTCGTCGTCCGGCATAGCCTGAAGCAGAGAACCGTGAAACACCCAAGTCCCGACCCAGCTCTCGCTCTCCGCTTTCTCAACGGCGAGGTCTCCGACGCGTCGTTGTTCGCCGAGGCTCGCCAGCTCCGTGACCAGGCACACGGCCGGACCATCACCTACAGCCGCAAGGTCTTCATCCCCTTGACCACGCTGTGCCGCGACCGATGCACCTATTGCACCTTTGCCAAGCCACCAGGTGCCGGCGGCCTCTATCTGCAGCCCGAGGAGGTGCTCGCGGTCGCCCGAGCCGGGGATGAGGCCGGGTGCACCGAGGCCCTGTTCACGCTTGGTGATCGGCCCGAGGATCGCTGGCCACAGGCGGTGGAGTTCCTTGCCGCCAAGGGCCTGGGGACCACCATCGAATACGTGGCCGAGATGTCGGCATTGGTTAGGTCCGAGACTTCGTTGTACCCACATGCCAATCCCGGTCTGATGGGGGATTCTGAGATGCGGCTGCTGCGACCCACCAGCCCCTCGATGGGGCTCATGTTGGAGAACATCTCACCACGACTGATGGAGCCCGGAATGCCGCATCACAACTGCCCCGACAAAGAGCCGGCCCTCCGGGTGGCGACCATCGTGGCGGCGGGGAGGAACAAGGTCCCGTTCACCACCGGGATCCTGATCGGAATCGGTGAGACTCATCAGGAGATCGTCGACTCATTGTTTGCACTGAGGGAGCTGTCCGACCGGACCAAAGCGATTCAGGAGGTGATCATCCAGAATTTCAGGGCCAAGGCCGACACCCCGATGCGACGGTCGGCAGAGCCGGTGCCCAGGTGGTTTGCCAGGGTGGTCGCACTGGCGAGATGGATCATGGGGCCCGAGGCGAATATCCAGGTCCCTCCGAATCTCACCGAGCACTTCGAGATCTATCTCGACGCCGGGATCAACGACTGGGGCGGGGTGTCTCCGCTCACCATCGACTGGGTGAACCCCGAGGCCCCCTGGCCGCATCTCGACCATTTGCGGGGCCGGACCGAGGACGCCGGGTTCTCGTTGCGCCCCAGACTCCCTGTCTATCCGGAGTTCATTACACCGGATTGGATAGATCCCGGCTTGTATGACCACGTTGTTGCCTCGTCCGATGACGACGGCCTAGCCAATATCCCAGAGCACGTCGGAGCGACATGACCATCACCTTCCTGAGAGTGAGACCATCCGAGACATTGTCCGAGCTTGCGGCGGAGAGTCGCCGCCGCGAGGGGACCACGGCCGTGGAGCTCCTGAACCCCGGTCCCGAGGATCTGGCCAGTGCCGGCGCGGGAGGGATCCTGATCACCGCCGCCACGGTCGGGGAGGTCGAGCCCGCCGCCTGGGTGGTTTCACCAGACGACGCATTGAGTCTTGCCGAGAGAGGAGTCCCCGGCTGGCGGATCAGTGTCACCGCAGACGCCGATCGGGAGGCGGTCCTGAACGGCCTGGCCCGGTCGCGGGCGGCGTATCTCAGGGTGAGCCGGTCATCGGTCGAGGAGATGGCCCAATTGGCGGCGCTTCCCGGCATCGAGGCCTCGGTGTCGGTTTTCGTCGACGACGTGGTTCAGGCAGTGAGAATGGTCGACCTGGGCGCTGGCGACCTTCTGCTGCGTGACTGGGACCTGGAGAGGATCGGGCAACTGCGTGAGGCGCTCGGCGGTTGCATGCTGATCGAGCGGACCGCCTTCCCGCCCGGGGTTGAGGTCGACGAGGCACGGGATCGGCTTCCCGCCGAGATCTTCACCACATGGTTGAGCCAGGTCGACGGCTCCGGGGCAGCCCGACCCCGCTACGCCTGGGCCCCAGGCAAGGATCTCGAGCTTCCGGTCCCCGAGCGACGTCTTTCCGCGGAGTGGATGGACCGCGCCTGGGTCACCGGCGCACCCCCAGAAGGGATCTCGGGGGCCGGCGTACTGGCGCCAATCCTGGAACGTTCGCTCGAGGGAAACCGGCCGACCACCCCCGAGGTCGAGTCGCTGTTGCGAGCCCGGGGCGACCAAGTCGATGCGATCGCCTTCGTGGCCGACCAATTGCGGGAGCGGACAGTGGGAGACACCGTCACCTACGTCGTCAATCGCAACATCAACTACACCAATCTCTGTTACTTCAAGTGTGGGTTCTGTGCCTTCTCCAAGGGGCCGAAGAGCCTCAACCTCCGCGGGGAGCCGTATCTGATGGGCATCGAGGAGATCGTGGGCAACGCCCGGGAGGCCTGGGCCCGCGGCGCCACCGAGGTCACCCTTCAGGGCGGCATCCATCCGGATTTCACGGGCAATTTCTATGTCGAGGTGGTGCGAGCGATCAAGGCGGAACTGCCCGACATGCACATCCACGGGTTCACTCCCCTCGAGGTTTGGCAGGGCGCCCACACCCTCGGCATCCCGGTTCGCCGATTCCTCGAGGAGTTGCAGGAGGCGGGGCTGGGCACCCTTCCCGGCACGGCGGCCGAGATCCTGGATGATGAAGTGAGGGCCCATCTCTGCCCGGACAAGATCCGGACCTCGCAATGGGCCGAGGTGATGATCACCGCCCACGAGCTGGGGCTGAGAGCGACCTCAACGATCATGTTCGGTCACATCGACCACCCTCGATCCTGGGCCAACCATCTCGAAGTGATTGCGCGCATCCAGCAGCGCACGGGCGGTTTCACCGAGATGGTCCCACTGCCCTTCGTCCACATGGGCTCACCCATCTTCCTCCGGGGACGGGCCCGGCCCGGGCCGACCTGGGACGAGGTGGTGCTGATCCACGCCGTTGCCAGGATCGCTCTCGACGGCCTGGTTCCCAACATCCAGGCGTCGTGGGTGAAACTCGGATTGGACGGAGGGAGGCGTCTCCTCGACGCCGGCTGCAACGACCTGGGCGGCACTCTGATGGGTGAGATCATCACCAGGTCGGCGGGAGCGGCACACGGCCAGGAGGTGACACCTCAACAGTTCCGTGAAGTGATCGAAGCTGCCGGGCGCACCCCGGCGCTGCGATCGACCGTATACGAGCTCTTGGACCGGGTCTAGCCGCGGTAGGTGAGACCTTTCACCGCGGTGGCGAACCCCCATTCGGCGAGAGCCGCGGCGAGAGGAGACGTCTGCGCCGGGCTGCCGTTGACCGTGCTCAGGGTGGTGCGCCGATGGCGCGCGGCGACCCGGGCTAACGCCTGACCCACCTCGGCATAGTGTGAGGGCTCGGATGTGAGAAGGGTGAGGCTCTTGCGGCCCCGCTCCAGGAACCCGATCAGCTCGCCGCCGAAGAGAAGCACGTAGGCCCCTGCGTCACGGGCGAGGCGGATGCCCTCGGTTTCCGGCCATCCGAGGGTTGCTCCGTATGGATTCGCCGGGTCGGCGGCGGCCAGGACCACCAACTCGGGTCTGAGATCCTGGCGCAGGCGGTCGACCGCCCCGGGGAGGGCGAACTGAGATCCGCCGAGACCTTCGACGAAGTAGCCACGGCGGATGCGGCCCGTCTCCTCGAGATGGTTGTAGATCGGGTAGAGGGCGCTGAAACCACCGGAAGAGCCCTCCGAGAGCACGGTGGTCCGGCTGACTACCCCGTGCCGGTCGAGGATCAATTGGGCCCAGGCGGTCCTCCGTTCGGTATCGGACGGCGCTCCGGCCAGGAGCTGGCTGGTCGAAGACCAACGCCCGCCGGCGTGGGCCGGGAAGCGTGACGAGATCGAGGGTCGCCCGGAGGATCGGCCCCGCCGTTTGCGGACGAAGGCCCTCACCGGCTCCAGGGTGTCGTTGGTCACATGCCCCGCCCACACCAGGTCCCACAGTCGGTCGAGCACGAGCTCGGGGTCACCGCCGCCTATTCCCTCGTAGATGTCACGGAAGAAACTGGCCCCCCTCGACTCGAGGAACTCGAGGATGCCGGTGTGCTCGGGGCGCTCGGGAGGTTGGTCCGGCCCGCCCCAGAGGACGCCGAGGGTGTCCCTGGGGAACAGAGCCAGCTTGCCATCCCCCGGTCCGGAACCGCCCTTGCCGATCCAAACCAGGCTGCCGTCGAGCAGGAGACGGTCCAGACCGGCCGCTGCACCATCGACCCTGGCCGCGAGCACGTCACGCTCCAGGATCGAGGCCGGGATCGGGGTGGCCGCGAGCCGGCTCAACGCTTCGTTCAAGGCATGGTGCCCCCGCGGTGGGTCGATTGAGACCCCCTGCCAGGCGACTGCGAATCTCGCCAGAGCCGCCTGCTCCACCGGCTCGACCTCGCTGCGGAGAACGGCTAGGGAGCGGCGCTTCAAGCGACGGAGCACGTCCCGATCGACCCACTCCCGGCCGGCGCCTCCCGGCTGGAAGGCGCCTGCATCCACCCGGCCCGCCTCCTGGAGCTGGCGGAGCACCGCCTCGGCGACCGCCTCGGGCAGGCTGAGATGGGAGGCGACCTCACCGGTCGTGAACGGGCCGTGGGTCCGCCCGTAGCGTCCGACGAGATCACCAAGAGGGTCGGCGACCGCTTCGAGGTAGATATGGGCGACACCCCGTGGCGGAGGAACCCCAAGCCCGTCTCGAAGCCGGGCAACGTCTTCGGCTGCTGCCCACCGCGGCTCACCTTTGATGACCGCCCTGACTACACGCCCGGCGGTCTCGAGGGTCTCGAGGGCAGCGACGACGTCGAGACCGCTGCTCCGAATGTCGATGTCGTCGGTGCCCAGGGGTCCGAGGTCACGCAGCAGGTCATGGACCGCATCGGGATGGGTGGCCCGCCGTCGCTCGGTGAGGTGCTGCAGCTCGAGCTCCACGGCGGCTACCACCTCGGGATCGATCAGATCCCTCAACTCGCCCTCACCGAGCAGCTCTCGCAATAGCTCGCGGTCGAGGGTGAGGGCGGCCGCCCGCCTTTCGGCCAGCGGGGCATCGGCTTCGTAGAGGTAGGCGGCGACAAAGGCGAAGAGAAGCGAAGAGGCAAAGGGGCTGGGCCCATCGGTCTCCACCGCAGCGACACGGATTCGCCTCGACCGGATGTCGGTCAAGACCGAGTGGAGCGCAGGAAGGTCGAAGTCATCCTGGAGGATCTCCCGGTAGACCTCGAGGATCATGGGGAAAGAGCCGAACTGGCGGGCGACACCGAGAAGGTCGGCCGAGCGCCGCCGTTGCAGCCAGAGAGGGGTGCGCTGGTTGGGCCGGCGCCGGGGGAGGAGCAGGGACCGCCCGGCGGCCTCCCGGAAACGCGCCGCGAACAGAGCGGTGTCCCCGAGATGCTCGATGAGTATCGGCTCGACCTCATCGGGATCGAGGATGAGGTCGGAAGCTTCGGGGGGTTGGTCGGAGTCCGGGAAACGGAAGGCGATGCCGTCATCGGACCAGATGACGTCGACATCGGTCCCATACCGGGCCCGAAAGCGGTGACGCAGGGCCATGGCCCACGGGGCATGCACCCGGGCTCCCAGCGGGGAGAGCATCACCAGGCGCCAATCGCCGATCTCGTCGCGGAATCGCTCGAGGACGATGGTCTGATCGGTGGGGAGGAGGCCGGTGGCCTCCCTCTCCTCGTTGATATAGGCGACGAGATTGGCGGCGGCATGGCCATCGAGATGGTGGGTGGTGGCCAACATCGTCTCCGCGTCTTCGGGGGCGAGCAAAGCGGTCTCACGGATGAACCGCCCCACGGCCATGCCGGTCTCCAGGGACCTGCCCAGCATGTCGCCGTGCCAGAAAGGCATCCGGGCCGCATTGTCGGCGGGCGCCGGCACCACCTGGACCCGGTCGTGGGTGATCTCGGTGATTCGCCATGAGCTGGACCCGAGGAGGAAGGTGTCACCCTCCCTCGACTCGTACACCATCTCCTCGTCGAGCTCACCTACCCGGCTCCCGTCGGGGAGGACGACCCGGTACAGGCCGCGGTCGGGAATAGTCCCCGGGTTGGTGACTGCCAGCTGTCTCGATCCGGGCCGGGGCGTGATCTCGCCGGTGACACGGTCCCAATTGATCCTGGGGCGGAGCTCGGCAAAGAGGTCGGAGGGATAACGGCCGGCCAGCATGTCGAGTGTGGCGTCGAACACCGACCGGCTCAGCTCGGAGTAAGGGGCGGCGCGCCGGGTCAGATCGAAGAGCCGGTCGGCCGTGGTGTCACCGCTGACCACCTCGGCCACGATCTGCTGGGCGAGGACATCGATGGGATTGGCCGGGATCCGTGTCGTCTCCACGTTGCGCCTGGTCATCTCCTCGGTCAGGACCGTGGCCACCAGGAGGTCTCCCCGGTACTTGGGGAACACCCGTGCCTTGGAGACCCCTCCCACCTGATGACCGGACCTGCCGACACGTTGCAGACCCGATGCCACCGAGGTCGGAGCTTCCACCTGGATCACCAAATCCACCGCCCCCATGTCGATGCCCAGCTCGAGGGACGAAGTCGCCACCACCGCCTTCAACTCGCCGCGTTTTAGTGCATCTTCGATCTGGAGGCGGTGCTCCCTCGCCACCGATCCGTGATGGGCCCTTGCTATCTCCTCGCCGGCGAGGTTGTTGACCTCGGCACAGATCCGCTCCGCCAGTCGACGTGAATTGGCGAAGACGATGGTGCTGTTGTGGCCCTGGATCGCTTCGAGCAGTTTTGGATAGACGGCGGGCCATATCGACCGGGTGCGGGCCCGCTCGGGATCGAGTGGGTCCGGTGTCGCGGGCTCGGTCATGTCCGCCACCGGCACCACGATCTCGATATCGAGCTCTCGTTCGTGGGGGACGTCGATGACGGTGACGGGGCGGGGGATCCAGGTCTCGCCGTCGACGGTTCCCCCACCGAGAAACCGTGCGATCGTCTCCAGCGGCCTCTGGGTGGCGGAGAGGCCGATCCGTTGCGGGGGCTGCGCCGTGAC
>DATDPT010000128.1:0-3971 GCA_035292605.1 Acidimicrobiia bacterium | reverse complement strand
TTCGCAATCGAGCACCGTGACCGGCTCTCCGGGCTCAGCTTCCGCGAGGCGACCAAACACATCCAGCACCTGATCCGATGACCACCATCGACGCCATCACCCTCGAGGTCGCCCGCAACCGGTTTGCGGCGGTGGCCGACGAGATGGGCATCGTCCTGCGTCACACCTCGCTCTCTCCGAACATCAAAGAGCGAGCCGACTGCTCGGCGGCGATCTTCAACGCCGAAGGCGAGATGCTGGCCCAGGCCGAGCACATCCCGGTCCATCTCGGCTCGATGCCCGAGTCGGTGGCCGCCTGTCTGCAGCGGTTCGACCCCGAGCCGGGGGCCCAGTACGCAGTCAACGACCCCTTCGCCGGAGGAACCCATCTCAACGACCTGACCCTGGTGGCCCCGGTCTTCGTCGCTAGGGAGCACGTGGGCTGGGTGGCCAATCGCGCTCATCACGCCGACGTCGGCGGGGAGGCGCCGGGATCGATGCCGGCTCATGCAGTGACGGTGGACCAGGAGGGGCATCGGGTGCCGCCGACGCTGGCAGTTTCCGACGACCAATGGGTGGAGGACTTCAGCCAGCCCTTCGTCGCGGCCTCGCGCACCCCCTGGGAGCGGTGGGGTGACCTGGCCGCCCAGATCGGAGCCAATGCGGTGGGAGCGAAGCGCTTCTCGGAGTTGGTCGAGCTCGAGGGAAAAGAGCGGTTCTCGGCGGTTGCCTCTGCCCTCCTCGACTACGGCGAGCGCCGGATGACGGCCGCGCTTTCCGCCCTTCCCAATGGTGTCTTCGAGTTCGAGGACTTCATGGAGCACGGTGAGCGCGATGTGGCGATCAGGGTTCGGATCACCATCGAGGGGCAGAGGCTGACCGCAGACTTCACCGGCAGCGACGACCAGGTGGCGGCCAACTTCAACGCCGTCGAGGCGGTCACCAGGTCCTGTCTCTATTACGCGGTGCGGGTGGCCACCGACCCCACCATCCCCGCCAACGGGGGTTGTTATCGGCCGCTGGAGCTGATCGCACCGGAGGGGTCGATCGTCAATGCCCGTTTCCCCGCCGCGGTGGCGGCCGGCAACGTCGAGACGTCGCAACGCATCGCCGACGTCCTATTGGGGGCGCTGGCCCCGGCGGCACCGGATCGGGTGCCGGCGGCATCCCAAGGCACCATGAACAACGTCCTGATCGGGAACGACGACTTCGCCTACTACGAGACGGTGGGGGGCGGTCAGGGCGGGCGGCCGGGGAAGGCCGGGCAATCAGGGATTCACACCGGGATGACCAACACCGAGAACACCCCAATCGAGTCGTTGGACACCCATTATCCGTTCCGGGTGGAGAAATACACCCTGCGCCAGGGAAGCGGGGGCGTTGGCCGTTTCCCCGGCGGTGAAGGCATTCAACGTGAAATCGTGTTCGAGACCGCGGCCACGCTGTCGTTGATGGGTGAGCGGAGACGCAACCGGCCGTGGGGGCTGGCCGGGGGCCAGCCGGGGGAGCCCGGCGAGGATTGGCTGGTTCGGAACGGGGACCGGGCCCAACTTCCCGCCAAGACCACGGTGGAGGTGGAACCGGGGGACCGGTTGGTGGTTCTAACCCCCGGCGGGGGCGGCTGGGGAAAACCCTGAACCGGGGCCGTTAGCCTCCGCCCCGATGTCTCTGATCTCCGATCTCGAGCGGCTCCTCGGTGCCGATCGGGTGCTCCACGAGCCGGTGGAGCTCTATCTCTATTCCAAGGACGCCTCTTCTTTGGTCCGCGGCCATCCCCACTGTGTGGTGTTTCCCCGGTCGACCGAGGAAGTTGCCGAGATCGTGAAACTGGCCGAGGCCCATGAGGCGCCGCTGGTGGCGCGGGGGGCGGGAACCGGTCTCACCGCCGGGGCCAGCCCCACCGAGGGCGGGATCGTGCTCTCCACCACCTCGCTCAACAGCGTCGACATCGATCCGGAGAACCGATCGGCTTGGGTGGGTGCCGGGGTGATCAATCTCGACCTGACCCTCGCCGCTGCTCCCTTCGGTCTTCAATTCGCCCCCGATCCTTCGTCGCAGTCGGCCTGCACCATCGGCGGCAATGTGGCCAACAACAGCGGCGGTCCCCACTGTCTGGCCGAAGGCAGCACCACCAGCCACATCCTCGGGCTCGAGGTCGTGTTGGCCGGCGGCGAGGTGATGACTCTCGGTGGGTTGGCGCCTGACACCCCCGGCCTCGACCTGAAAGGTCTCATCGTCGGCTCGGAGGGCACGCTCGGTGTGGTGACCCGGGCCCTGGTGAGGCTGATCCCGGTCGACCCCGATGTCAGGACCCTGCTCATCGACTTCGATCGGGTCGAGGACGCCTGTGGCACGGTCTCGGACATAATCGCCGCCGGCTGTGTGCCCGCGGCCTTGGAGATGATGGACCAGCGCATGATGCAGGCAGTCGAGAACTGGCTTCAGGCCGGGCTCCCCACCGATCGGGCCGCCATCTTGCTCGTCGAGGTGGTGGGCGAGACCGCCGGGGTGGAGGCCGAGGCCGAGCTGGTTCGGGAGATCGCAGTGAGCCGCCATTCCCAGACGATCCGGGTGGCGGCGACCGAAGCCGAGCGCCAACTGCTGTGGAAGGGCAGAAAGTCGGCGTTCGGGGCCGTGGCCCAGTTGGCCCCCGACTACTACCTCCATGACACCGTGGTCCCCAGGACCCGCCTGGTGGAGACTATGCGTGACGTCTACGAGATCGCCGACCGTCATGGGCTCCTCCTGGTCAATGTGTTCCACGCTGGTGACGGCAACCTCCATCCGTTGATCGCCTTCGACTCCTCGGACCCGGTGGCGGCGGAGAAGGTCCGAGCGGCCGGTGATGAGATCGTCGCCCTGTGCCTTCGTAACGGCGGTGCCCTCACCGGGGAGCACGGGATCGGTGTCGAGAAGCGAGACCTGATGAGGATGAACTTCAGCGAGCTCGACCTCGACGCCCAAGCCCGGCTCAAGCAGACCTTCGACCCCAAGGGGACCTTCAACCCCTCCAAGGTGTTGCCACAGGGCTCCCTGTGTTTCGATTTCGGCGGGGTGCGCAAGGAAATCCCCGAAGGGGCCTGGGTTTGACCGTCCTCCCCGGCTCAATCCCGGGCGCGATTCGGAACATGGAGGTCGAGGTTCCCTCCGGCGCCGAGGCGGAGACCGGGCTCGCACCCTCTTCTCCGGGAGAGGTCGCCGCCATCCTTCGCTTCGCCACCGAGCAACGTCTCAAAGTCCAGGTCTGGGGCGGGGGATCGCATCAGGGCTACGGCCGGCCAGAGACGCCGGGCCTGATGCTTCTCACCGAACGTCTCAACGCGGTTGAGGCCTGGGAGCCCGATGACATGACTCTCACCCTCGGGTCGGGGACTCCGGTGGCGAGATTCGAGGAGATGCTCGCCGAGCGGAACCAGACCGCAGTCATGCCCGAGCACCCCGGGGAAGCCACCATCGGCGGAGTTGTCTCGGCGGGGATCTCGTCGTTGAAGCGGGGCCGTCTCCTCGGGACCCGAGAGCGACTGCTCGAGGTGACCGTGGTGACCGGGGATGGCCGGCTGGTGCGGGCGGGAGGCCGGGTGGTGAAGAACGTATCCGGGTACGACCTCTCCCGGTTCGTGGTGGGCGCCTTTGGTGCCCTCGGGGTGGTGGTCTCGGTCTGTCTCAAGCTGTGGCCGGTCCCCCGGGCCAAGGCAACGGTGACCGACCCGGACCCCGATCGTCTCGGGTTGCTGTCCCGTCCCCTCGCCGTGCTCGAAAAGGACGGAGTTACCCAGGTGTTCCTCTGGGGGATCGGCGAGGAAGTCGAGACCAGCGCCAGCCGGATCGGGGGCCAGATCAACTCCGGCCACGTGTGGCCCACCGACCCCGAAGCGGCGTTCCGTTGGTCGCTGCGGGTGCCGCCGGCGCAAACGGCGACGGCAATCACCAACCTCCCCTCGTCCTGGAGCTACCTGGCCATCCACAACGTCGGTGAGATCCGTCTCGGCTCC
>DATDPT010000127.1:0-3180 GCA_035292605.1 Acidimicrobiia bacterium | reverse complement strand
TGCACGTTCCAGCGAATACCATCTAGCACTCGAATCCCTTCCAAGAGGTTTATCCATGTACGCCATCATTCGCGCCGGCGGCAAGCAGGCCAAGGTGCAATCGGGTGATGTGATCGACATCGAGCGGGTCAAAGGCGACTCCGAAGAGCTGAGCTTTGCCCCATTGCTCGTCGTAGACGACAAAGGCACGGCGGTCTCCGACCGATCCGTTCTGGCCGACGCCACCGTGACGGCCAAGGTGCTGGGGGAGAGCCAGGGCCCCAAGATCGATATCTACAAGTACAAGAACAAGACCGGCTACAGCCGTCGCCAGGGTCATCGCCAAAAGTACACCCGTATCGAGATCACTGGCATCGTCCTCCCGGGTGCCGCCAAGCCGAAGGCGAAGGCCGCCGCGGAGAAGGCCGAGAGTGCAGAGCCGACCGCGCCCGAGACCGCTAAGCCTGCTGCCAAGACGGCCGCAAAGCCTGCCAAGGCGGCGACCCCAAAGCCTGAAGCCAAGCCTGCTGCCAAAGCCGCTACCCCGAAGCCTGCTGCCAAAGCCGCTACTCCGAAGCCTGCTGCACCCAAGGCCAGTACCCCGAAGCCGGCCGCCGCCAAAGGCCCGAGCAAGCCCAAGACCACCAAGCCCCCAGCTTCCGAGGAGAAGTGAGATGTCAAAGACAAAAGCAGGCGGTTCCTCGAAGAACGGACGGGAGTCCCATGCCAAACGACTCGGCCCCAAGGTGTTCGATGGCCAGTCGGTGAGCGCCGGCGCGATTCTGGTCAGACAGCGTGGCACCGGGATTCATCCCGGGAACAACGTCGGCAAGGGCAGTGACGATACCCTGTTCGCCTTGAGCGCCGGGACGGTCAAATACGGGGTGCGGGCCAACCGGCGCCTCGTCAACGTCGTCCCCGAGTAGGCAGCTGCCGGTCGTGTTCATCGACCGGGTCCGAGTCGCCCTGCGTGCTGGTGACGGTGGGGCTGGAGTTGCCTCCTTCGTCAGGCGCAAGGGCCAGCCGAAGGGCAAGCCAAATGGGGGAAACGGGGGAAAGGGTGGCGACGTCAGCCTGAGGGTGGATCCTTCCGTGGCAACTCTCCTCCGTTACCAACGCAACCCCCATCACGCGGCCGAGAAGGGAACCCATGGGCAGGGTGACATGCGGCATGGGAGGGCAGGTACAGACCTGGTCCTGCCGGTGCCCGCCGGAACCGTGGTTTTCGACGACGAGGGCGTGATGATTGCCGACCTCGTCGCGTCCGGTCAGGAAGTCGTTGCGGTCCGGGGCGGGCGCGGCGGTCGGGGCAACGCCGCCTTTGTCAGCCCCGCCAAACGCGCACCCAACGTCGCCGAGCAGGGGGAGTTCGGACGAGAGGAGTGGTTCACCCTGGAGATGAAGCTCCTTGCCGATGCAGCTCTGATCGGGTTTCCCAATGCGGGAAAGTCGACGTTCATCTCGAAGGTCTCGGCAGCGAAGCCCAAGATCGCCGACTATCCGTTCACCACGCTCGAGCCGAATCTCGGTGTGGTCAGTTTCGACGATCGTGAGTTCGTGCTGGCCGACATACCTGGGCTGATCGAAGGTGCGGCTGAGGGACGAGGCCTCGGCCACGAGTTTCTGCGTCATGTCGAGCGGGCCCGGGTTCTCGTTGTCCTGCTCGACCCGGCACAGACTCAGGAGCACACTCCGGAGCGCCAGCTCGAGATCCTCACCCGAGAGATCGCCGGGTACTCGACGGAGCTCGCGGCGAGGCCACGGGTCACCCTGCTCAACAAGTCGGATCTCGGTGACTTCGGGGAGACGGCCCGGCATCTCGAGGCGATCCCGGTTTCCGCGATGACCGGTCAAGGGCTGCCCACCGCACTTCACGCCATTGCCGATCTGATCGACGAGGCGGAACGGGTGGCTCCGGAGCGCAAGGGGTTCGTGCTGCACCGACCTCTCGGGCCCACCTTCGGGGTTGTACGGGAAGGCGCCGCCTGGAGGGTGGAGGGGATCGCCGCAGAGCGGGCGGTGGGGTTTGCCGACCTCACCATCCCCGAGGCGGCCGACATGGCCGCCCGGCGCCTGGCTCGACTCGGGGTGGACGATGCCCTGATCGCGGCTGGAGCGGTCCCAGGCGATGAGGTCCGGATCGGGGATCTCAGCTTCGAGTTCGTCCCCGATCTCGGAGAGGAGGAATAATGGTTGCTGATGGATTTCGCTAGCCCTCAAGCGGTCGCCGACGCTCTTGCGTCGGTCGACTACCTCCCCAACGACCGAATCGCCCAGGTCGTGTTTCTGGCCGCCCGACTGGACAAGCCGATCCTGGTCGAGGGCCCGGCCGGGGTGGGGAAGACGGAGCTCGCCAAGGCCCTGGCCAAGGTCACAGGGCGCGAGTTGATCCGTCTCCAGTGCTATGAGGGCCTCGACGAGGCCAAAGCGCTCTACGAGTGGAACTACAAGAAGCAGTTGCTCCGGATCCAGGCCGACGCCGATCACGATTGGGAAGACATCGAACAGGACATCTTCTCCGAGGACTTCCTGCTCACCCGGCCGTTGTTGGCTGCGATCCGGTCGGCTGATCCGGTTGTGCTCCTGATCGACGAGGTGGACCGGGTCGAAGTCGAGACCGAGGCCCTCCTCCTCGAGATACTCTCCGACTTCCAGGTGTCGATCCCCGAACTGGGGACCATCGAGGCTTCCACCCAGCCACTGGTCGTCCTGACTTCCAACAACACCAGGGAGCTGAGTGAGGCCCTGAAGCGACGGTGCCTGTTTCTGCACATCGACTACCCGGACCCGGCCCGTGAACAACTGATCCTCAGTGCCCGGGTGCCCGGTTTGTCGGAGCATCTGGCGGCACAAGTTGCCAACGTCGCCAGGTCGATCCGAAACCTCGACCTGAAAAAGGCGCCCTCGGTGTCCGAGACCATCGATTGGGCGAGGACCTTGCTCGCACTTTCGATCGAGGAGGTCGACGGGGCGGTGCTCGGCGACACCCTGCATGTCCTCTTGAAGTACCAGTCGGACATCGAGAAAGCGGCCAAGGAGCTGGCCTCGAGCCCAGACAGCTGACATGCTGGGGGTGATCACCGGCTTCATCGACGAGTTGCGCGAGGCCGGGGTGCCGGTGTCGATGGTGGAGGCCATCGATTCGATGCGAGCGCTGGAAACGATCGAGGTCGCTGACCGGATCGCCCTCCGAGAAACGCT
>DATDPT010000126.1:0-12421 GCA_035292605.1 Acidimicrobiia bacterium | reverse complement strand
GTTCGGCAACGCCGAGACCCGCGATTACGAACTGACCACAATCGTCGTTCCGGTCGGCAGCACCAACGGCCGTGTGATCGTCTCCGAGTTGGGTTTTGGTGTAGTCGAGTTTGGCGATGTCGATAACGGATACGACGCCGTTGTCATCGTCGGCGCCGACGCCTAATCGTCCAGCAGAAGGCACGGTCGGAGGCGGGCGTGGCGGGCGGTTCGTAGACTGAGGTTTCAATGGATGTAGCGATCATCGGCGCCGGCTATGTGGGTCTGGTGACCGGAGCCGGCCTTGCACATTTGGGCCACCGGGTCCGGATCGGCGAGGCCGATGCACAACGAGTGGACCGACTCCGCAATGGGATGGTCCCAATCTTCGAGGATGGGTTGCCCGCGCTTCTGGCGAAAGCCACCGAACGCGGGCTGATCAGCTTTCACACGTCCAATAAGGAGGCAGCTGCCGACAGCCGGCTCGTCTTTCTCTGTCTGCCAACACCGGAAGGCGAAGACGGACGGGCCGATCTCCGATTCATAAATGCGGTGGTCGACGAGTTGGCCAACGAAGTCGGCGCCAATGTCATCTTCGTGGTCAAGTCGACGGTTCCCCCGGGTACGGTCTCCGCTCTTCGCAAGAGACTCGCCGATGTGGGGAGCCCGGCCCGGATCGTGTCCCATCCCGAATTCCTGCGGGAGGGTCGGGCGGTCGAGGATTTTCTCGAGCCTGACCGGATCGTGATCGGCGCCTGGGAGGAAGAAGACGCGAATGCCGTGGCCGACCTCTACGCCGGCTTGGACACCAGCATCGTCAGGACCGATCCCACTTCGGCCGAGATGATCAAATACGCCAACAACGCCTACCTGGCCACGCGTCTCACGTTCGTCAACACGCTGGCCAACGTCTGTGAGGCCGTGGGTGCGGACATCCTCGATGTGGTCGAGGGCATAGGCCTCGACCACCGAATCGGACCCCACTTCCTGCAGCCCGGGCCGGGCTATGGGGGCTCCTGTTTCCCGAAGGACACCTCAGCCCTCATCGCAGTGGCCGGGGATGCCGGATATGACTTCGAGCTGCTGAGGGCCGTCATCGAGGCAGACGAGGAACAGCGGCGGCGAGTGGCCGAGAAGGTGCGACAGGCAGCCGGGGGCGGCCTTCACGGGCGAAGGATCGCGATGTGGGGCGTTCCCTTCAAGGCCGGGACCGACGACCTGCGGGAATCACCTGCGCTGCGAATCGCCGCCCTCCTCCAAGCCGATGGGGCCGAGGTCGTGGCCTATGACCCTGAAGCTTCTACCGATCTCCTCACGATGGCCCCCGATCCGCTCGCCGCAGCGACCGACGCCGATGTTCTCCTGGTTGCGACCGAGTGGCCGGAGTTCACCGCCGTCGACCTGGCCGAAGTCGCACGCGTGATGCGGGGGCACCGGGTGGTGGACGCCCGCAACCTGCTCAACCCCAAAGCGGTCCGTGCAGTGGGCTTGGACTACTGGGGGCTGGGCCGGCCAGGCGCGTAACCTCCTCGTAATTGGGACGTACAGGGGTCATATACGGCCCTGTGGCTCCCAATTACGGGCAGGGTCACTACCGGAACAGGTCCTCGCTCGCAGGCCGCACCAGGTCCCTGCCCCGACCTGCTCCACGTGGCCCGGCATAACCGCGGATCAAGGCAGCCGGGATCCCCGCTGCCTTGCCCATGACCAGATCGGCGGCCGCGGCCAACTCGTCGGCGACCGCCACCTCGGTGACTTCGAGCTCATGACCCGACCAGTCGGTCGTCCCTTTCAGGTCGAGGATCGCTTCCAGCCCAGACAGACCGATCGCCACATCGGTCAATCCCTTGCGCCACGGGCGGCCGAACGTGTCCGAGACGATGACCGCCAGATCAACCGAGAAATGGTGCTCCAGCCTGGTCCGGATGCGGTGAGCCGATCGGTCGGGGTCCTCGGGGAGGAGGACCATGGTGCCCGGCTCGGTGTTGGAGCGGTCGATGCCGGCGTTGGCGCAGATGAACCCGTGCTTGGTCTCGGCGATGATCAGGTCACCTCGTCGACGAACGATGGAGATGGCCTCCGACTCGATCAGGCGCCGGCGAAACCCCTCCTCGTCGCCCTCGATGTGGACCACTGCTCCCTCGGCCTTCGAGACGATCTTGTGGGTGACCACGAGCACGTCACCCGAGGAAGGCGACAGTGGCTCCAAGGCGACAGCGAGCAGAGCCGCCAGATCGTCGCCCGGAGCGACGGCTCCGATTTCGGTCACGGGGATGATCTCGAGGTTCACAGCCCGAGTATGGCTCGAGCCAATCGGGCCGAGGCCGCCGAGTCCTTGATCAGGGTGTCCTCGACGAGCACACCCAAGCCGTGGATCAAGGCTGCGTCGGCTGCATCGCCGGTATCGATGACCAGGTTGTCGGCCACCCCCGCATAGGCCTTGGCGACGCCTTGGTTGCCCGCAGGGAGCCCCAGGGAGGCGAGAATACGGTCGGCGGGGCCTTTGAGCGCCCGGCCCCCGAACAATGGGCTGATCGCGGTCACTCGGGGATGATCAGCCACGGCCTCCTTGATCCCGGGCACGGCGAGGATGGGCCAAATGGAGAGGGGCGGGTTGGAGGGGGCGATCACCACGACGTCGGCTTCTTCGATGTGGCCCACCACGCCCGGAGCGGGCCGGGACTCGGCTGCACCCAAGAATCGAATCTCGACGACTTCGTCGCGATGTTGGCGGTGGACGAAGTACTCCTGAAAGGAGAGCCAATCACCTGATGCCGATTTGACCTCGGTGCGGATGACGTCATCCGTGGCGGGAAGGACCAGTGGAACCAACTCGAATCGCCGCCGGACGGTGTCGGTGACCTGCGAGAGCGTCTCGCCGGCGGCAAGTCGGGCGCTTCGGTAGACGTTGAGGGCGAGATCGAGGTCGCCAAGACGGAACCGATTGTCCAAGCCGAGCCTGCCCAGCTCGTCGTTGGCTGTGAAGGTATCCCCACGACGGCCCCACCCCTCCGGTCCCTCGACGCCGGCGAGGGTGTAGACCACGGTGTCGAGGTCCGGTGACACTCTCAAACCGTGGATCATCTCGTCGTCGCCGACGTTGACGATCAGGGTGAGATCAACCTCTTGGATCCTGGCCAAACCTCGGGCGAGACGAGCGCCTCCAACTCCACCCGAGAGCTCGACCACCTTCACAGACCGTCCCCGATATTGCTCAGCGCCCCGACCCGGTTCACAATGTCTCCCCGCATGACCGATGCCTCGACTCCGCTGATCGCGGAGGAAACAACAAACGGAGCTCCTCCGAGCACGCCCAAGATCAAGGTGGTGGTCACCCTGGTTGAGGGAGCGGATCTGGAGGCAGCGCTGGCCACTGTCGAACGCCAAGTGTATGACTCGGTCGAGGAGGTCATGGTTGTGGGTGACCCAGCGGTCGAGGTGCCCGACGGCGTGGGGCGCTCACTCACACTCGAGGAGGCGATTGCCTCGACCTCCGACCAAGTTGACTACTTGTGGATTCTCCACTCCGACGCCCGTCCCCGACCCGATGCACTCGCTGCCCTCGTCTCGGAGTTGGAGCGCAACGAGGCCTCCTTGGGTGGCTCGAAGCTGCTCGTGGCAGGTACCCGGGACGAGCTCGAGTCGGTTGGAAGCGCCACCGATGTCTTCGGCGAGCCCTTCTCGGGTCTGGACGAGGGCGAGATCGATCTGCAGCAGTACGACGTCGTGCGTGAGGTCGCCTTCGTGTCTTCGGTTTCGATGCTGGTACGTCGCGATCTCGCGCAGGGCCTGCAAGGGTTGGACGTGCTTCTCGAGCCGGTGGCGGCGGGTCTCGACTTCTCTCAGAGGGTGCGCCTTGCCGGCGGGCGCGTGATCACCGTTCCCTCTTCGGAGGTCTATCACCAGGGCCGTTGCCGTCAGGCGGGCCGGGGATGGCGTGAGCAGGCCGGTCGGCTCCGGGCCATGCTCAAGGCCTATCGACCCATCACCCTGGCCTGGGTGATCCCGTTTCTCCTCTTCGTGGGGCTCGTCGATTCGTTGTTCAATCTGGTCCTCCTCCGCTGGAGGCCCTCCGCCCGTCACGCTGCTTCCTGGGCATGGAACATCGCCCATTTGCCCTCGACCATCTCTGCTCGTCGCAGGTTCAACCCGGTCCGCGCTTTCGGCGATGAGGAGCTGTTTCGGTTTCAGGCCCGGGGATCGGTGCGGTTGCGTGATCTCGGGGCCGAGGTCACCGACCGTTTGCTGTTCATGTTCGACGACGACAAGGCCCTGGCGCGGGGAACGCGCCGCATCTGGTCGAGCCCCGGGATCTGGGGCGCCTTGATTGCCGCCGCCCTTGTGATGGTGGCGGCGCGCTCGATCTTCTTCAGCGGCGTTCCCAACATGGGCTCCAGCTTCGCCTTCGAGCCACCCTCCGTTGCCCTGTCGCGTTTCTTCGGAGGCTGGAACGACTCGGGGCTCGGCTCTCCGGCCCCGGTGCACCCCTCTACAGGGCTGACAGGGCTCATCTCGTTTCTATGGTTTGGCGCGGAGGGCGCGGCCCGGGTGGTCATGACCATCGGCGCGGCGATCCTGGCGGTTTTGGGAATGGGCCGACTCGCAGGCCGGCTCGGTTTGAGGGGCCCAGGTCGCTACCTGTCGGGTCTGGTCCTCCTCGCTGGGCCGGGCACGGCAGCCGCTATCGGTGCCGGTTCGTGGTTGGCGCTGGGTGCGGCGTCCCTGGTCCCATGGGCAGTCCGCTCGGTGTTCGTGCACCCCTCGGACCCCGTGAGAGGGAAGCTGGCGCGTTTCGCATGGGTGATCGTGTGGTCTTTGCTCCTGGCCGCCATGTCACCTGTCTTGGTGGTGGCCCCGCTCGTGAGCGGTCTCTTGGCACGATTGCTCGGTGATGCCAGGTCTCGGGTCTGGCTGGCAATGGCGGGGCTGGGCGGCCTGGTTGTCGCCATCCCCTTCGTCCTCGGGGACCCAGGCTGGGTCCTCGAAACCGACCGTCGTCTCGGTCTCGAGGTGGCGGAGCTGTGGCCCGTGCTGATCACGGTCACCGTCCTCCCGCTGCTGTTCGTCGAGGAGGGGATCGGTCGTTCGGCCCTGGCCGGCGCGATGTTGAGCCTGTCCAGCCTGTTGCTGGTGCGTGTCCCCGCAGGAGGGCCGGGGATAGAAGAGGCCCTACTTGTCACTGCCTCGTTCGGGACCGCGATTGTGGTGGCTGCTGCCCTCGATCATTTGTCGTTCGAGCCCCGACGAGCTCTGGCGGCCGTGGCGGCCGCAGCAGTCCTCATCTTGTCGGTCGGCTCCCTGGCAGGCGGCCGGCTCGGGCTTCCTCCCGGAGATCTGAACGAGCGGTTTGGGTTTGCCGCGACATTGGCCGAGGAAGGAGGACCGGGCAGAATCCTCCTGCTTTCGGTTGATCGAGCGCCGATCCCCGGTGAGGCCCGCGCCGGCCCGGGTCTCTGGTATCGACTCATCGATGGGTCTGGGATGACACAGGATGAGGCATGGCTGCCCGATCCGCGACCGGGGGATGACAAGCTCGGTGACGTGATCGAAGAAATGGCCTCCGGATCCAACTTACGACCGGGCGAGACCTTGGCCGAGTTCTCGGTTGATTGGGTGGTGATCGCCGGCCCGGAGTCTTATTTGGATGAGGTGCTCGCGGTTCAACTCGATCTGGTGCCGACTCCGCTCGATTCTGAGGCGCGAGTTTACGAGAACCCGGGTGCGCTGCCGATGGCTGGCGGTGGCGGGTCGATTTGGGCCAGGGAGGGCGCCGGATTCGCCGGGGATGGGACGTCGGATCGGATCCGCCTCTCGGTCAGCGCCGACCCGGGGTGGTCTCCTGATCCAACTGCGGCGGATTGGGCGTTGTCGGTGTCGGGTGAGGAGGGGGATGCCCGCTACCAACCCGACCCGGTGTTGATGGTGATTCCTATCGCTGCGGTGGGCCTTCTCGGCCTGGCACTTGGCGCCATAATCGTCGGAAGGGCCCGACGATGAAGGAACTGGTCCGGACCCTCCTGGTCGTAGCCCTTGCAGCAGGGGCCCTCGCGGTGCCTGCCCTTGATCCTCCCCAGACAGCCCCAGCCGCTGCCGTCGACACACCGGCGATGGCGGTCTGTGCAATCGAGGAGGGAAGCGGGCGATCGACCACCGTCAGTGTCGTCTCCACTGTGGACGGGCCGGGCACCCTGACCGCATTCGCCGCGGGATCTGCTATCGGCCATCTTGATTTTGAGACCGGCGAGTCCGGAGCTTCATCGATCGCCATCGCCGATGTCGCCGCCGTTGGTGTCGGGGGGGCACTCCTCGAGCTTCCGGTCAGCACCTCGGCTGCGGCCTCGGTCGTAGCCGGTGCCGGCTCATTGTCGATCGACACCTGCCCGACCGAGTCAGGGCGTGAGTTGATTCTCGGAGGGGGCTCGACATTGAGCGATCAGCGCTTCGAGGTCCAGCTGATGAATCCCTACGCAGGCGAGGCCATCGTGAGCTTCGTTGTCCAGTCCGACGCCGGTCTGGAGTCGAACTCCGTGCTGGATTCGGTGATCATCCCGGCCCGGGCCACCGTGCTGGTCGACCTCGCAGAGATCCTCCCCGGTCGGGAGTGGATGACAGTTGCGATCGAAGTGGACATCGGAGGCGTGTTGGCCGTCGGTCGTCTTGGCGTCGGCACTGACAGTGCGATCTGGGACGCGGTGGCCCCGGCTCAGGAGTGGTTCGTGCCAGTGCCTCACGGCCTCGAGTCGAGGCAGGTCGTGATCGCGGTCGGTGATTCCGCCGTCGAGTATCAGGTCGACTTCTACGGCCCAGAAGGCGTGGTCGAGGCTTCCGAGACTGGGGAGATAGCGGCGCGAGGCCAAGCCGTTGTCGATGTCGGGGCCGTGACACCGGTCGCCTCGGCGATTCGGGTTGTCACCACCGGTCCGGTCGGGGCGTTTCTCCGCATCAGCAATGCCACGGCTGTCGCCTTGACCCCGGGCTCCACCACGCCGGCTTCGGGGTTGTTGTTGCCAGGCGCCGGTTCAATCCCTGGAGGATCGGGCTGGATCACCCTTCTCAACCCTGGTCTCGAGGATGTCAGCGTCGAGGTCACCACGGTGCGATCAGCCTCGGAGACACTGGTCGTTGCGGTGCCGGCCGGTGAAGTTGTGGAGGTGTTGGTGGCTCGGGATGCCGCTCTCGGCTACACGATCAACGGCAATGGCCCGCTCGTAGCCAGCTGGTCAACGGCGATCGGGGGCTCGATTGCTGTCGGGATTGCCGCCCCTATAACCGATGGGTGAGGTCGGCGTTCGGGCCGCCTGGGTGTCGGGGGCGGTGATCGCGGCGGTCGCCGTGACCCTGATACTTCGACGGAGAGCGGGTCGTCACCGCCCTGTACGGGTCCATCAGTCAAAGCTCGGCATCGGGGTCTATCTGTTCAGCTCGGCGTCGTGCCTCGACTGTGAAAGCGCCCGTCGTGTTCTACGCGAGGCAATCGGGCCCGCCGCCTTCGTCGAGCTGAGTTGGGAATCCGAACCGGAGATATTCAGGGACCTGGGTGTCCACGCCGTGCCCGCGACTCTGATCGTCAGCGATTCGGACGGTTCGACCCTCTATCCGGGACGGCCGGGCCGAGCCCTCGAAGTCTTGGGTCCTTGAATGGGGATGGGGCGACTTCTACCGTGCTGATCATGGTTCTCAGCTGTGTTCGGTGCGGCTCGCCTTCGGCGGCCCTGATGACGTTCTTGTACGACAACGCTGCGGTATGGCTCGATGATCTCGTCGCCGATGCAGATCCGTTCGGATATGCCCTGTGTGCCGACCACGCCGATCGCATGATCCCGCCCCAGGGCTGGACCCTCACCGACCGGCGAACCGTGACGAGGCTATTCGCCCCGTTGTCTGTTGCCTGATGGCCCTAGACCGCGATCTCCTCGACGCGGTCAGGGAATTGGATGAGCACGATTTGAGACGTCTTCTCATCTTGACCAGGGCCCAGTTGCAGAGGTCGGGCGCCCTCACCACCGACGATCATCCTGAGGTTCGCCTTCGCAGGCAATCGGTTCGCTGTGGAAAACCTGGCTGCACCACATGCCCACACGGCCCTTATTGGTACGCGTACTGGACCGAGGAGGGGAGACGGCGCAGCCGTTATGTCGGGCGTCTGTTGGAGGAGGGCTCGTTGTCGTAAGCCTGGGCGGGTCGTAGCATGTGGCCACCCCAAGCAGCAACGAAATCGATATGGACTGCCCCCAGTGCTCTAAACCTGATGTGATCGAGATCGAACATCTCTTGCCCGACGGCACCGAGGTCCGCTTCTTCGCTTGTCACAACTGCGAAGAGAAGTGGTGGAACCGCGACGGAGTCGATATCGACGTGGCCCAGGTCTTGGAGATCGTCCGCCAACATCGGACATGACCCTCCCCAGGAGGGTCGGCCCCGCCTTTCAATGGCCGACGTTTCTCATCATCGCCGGGATCTCGTTGGTGGTCCTCATCGTGTTGAACCCGGGCTGGATTCTCTCGGCGACCACCCCCACCGGTGGAGACATGGGGGCTCATGTCTTCGGCCCCGCCTACCTCAGAGACCATCTGCTTCCTGAGGGAAGAATCCTCGGTTGGTCGAACGACTGGTTTGCGGGATTCCCCGCCTTCTATTTCTACTTCCCGCTGCCCTCTTTGGTGATCGTCTTGCTCGATGTGGTCCTTCCCTATGGAGTGGCCTTCAAAGTCGTGACCGTGATCGGGCTTCTCGGCATCCCTCCGGCGGCCTATTACTTGTCGCGCGCCATGCTTCTCGGCAGACACGTGTCGATCGTGGCGGCTGGTTCTGGGGCCGTATTCGCCTTTCTGGAGAGCTATTCGATCTACGGAGGCAACGTCGCCTCGACCCTGGCTGGTGAATTCGCCTATTCGTGGTCGTTTGCCCTGTCCCTGCTCTATCTCGGGCTCTTGATCCGTGCGGTCAGGGAGGACAAGAAGTACATGAAATGGGCAGCATTGGCCCTGGCGGCCACCCTTCTCTCCCACGTGCTCACCTCGATCGTGGTGGTGTTCGCCTCGCTGTTCGTCCTCCCCTGGCGTCGCGGGTTCTGGCGCACCTTGGCAATTGGGTTCTGGGGTTTCGCCATCGCCGCCTTCTGGGCAGTGCCGTTGGTCGCCCGCATCGGGCTGACCTCGGACATGGCCTGGTCCCCGTTGACTCGATGGGAGGAGGTGTTCCCGGTCGAGTTGTGGCTTCTGATCCCGGTGGCGATCCCGGGCGCGATCTGGGCCAGTCGCCACACCTCACGGTCCGGGCCGTTGATGGCAGCGACTCTCCTACCGCTCATCTATTTCCCGCTGCCCACGGTCCTCCCCGAGCTATTCCCCGGGTTGTTCGGTGGGGAGCGCTGGAAGTTGTGGAACGGGAGGCTGCTTCCGTATTGGTACTTTGGAGTCGCCTTTTTTGCCGCGGTGGGGGTGGGAGCGGCTGCAGTTTGGGCTTCCCGTCGTCTTCCATCCCGGGTCTCCGCCCATTGGGCGCGCCTGCTGGTCGCGATCGCAACCGTGGTCGCCGCGTCACTGGTAGCCGATTCCGCCGACTTCCCGGCATGGGCCTGGATCCCGGTGGCCATGGCCGGGGCAGGGCTGGTTGTCCTCTCGTTCTTCTGGGCGCCCGACCTCAGCACCCGCCACTTCTTGACCACGGCGGTCACGTCCGTGATCGTGATGGGCGCCCTGGCAGGGGTCACCTTCATCGACGGCTGGTCGAAGTGGAACTTCGAGGGCTACGAGTCGAAGCAGCCGTGGCCCGAGTACGAGGCGCTCATGGCCCAACTCGACCGGCTCCCGGACGGGCGGGTCCACTGGGAGGCGAACAACGACGCGCTCAATCGGTATGGGACGCCGATGTCACCGATGCTTATCCCTTATTGGACCGAGGGGTCACAAAAGTCGATGGAGGGTCTCTACTTCGAGTCGTCTTTGACTACCCCGTTTCATTTCATCAACTCCTCGGAGATGTCGGAGAAGCCTTCAAACCCCATCCCAGGTCTCACCTATCACACGGGTGAGATGGAGCGGGGGATCAAGCACCTCGAGCTCTATGGCGTTTCCTATTACGTGTCGGTGACTCCGGAAGCGACCGCGAAGGCAGACGCGATGCCCGAGCTCACCAAGCTCGCCACCACCACCCCGTTCACGATCTACGCGCTGCCCAAGACCGGCCTGGTCGAGCCCGCCAGCTTCCTGCCCTCCGTCTACGAGGTGGACGACCGGGGATTGTTGGCCCTCTTGACCGGGCACGCGACCGTCACCGATGAGGAGGGCGTCACTCTTCCCAGCTTCTACGACATGTCGTTGGAGTGGTACGACGATGTCGAGAATCTCGGCAGATGGGTCGTCGCAGACGGCCCTGAGGAATGGCCCCGGATCGAGTCCTTGGATGAGCGCCCCAATCAGACACTGCAGGTCCCCGCGGATGCCGTGTCGGACGTGGTCGTTGAAGACCACAGGATCAGCTTCCACACCACGGCCGTGGGGGTGCCCCATCTGGTCAAGGTCTCCTACTTCCCCAATTGGACCGCCGAGGGCGCCGATGGGCCTTGGCGGGCCGCACCGTCGCTGATGGTCGTGGTCCCCACCAGCGAGGAAGTCACACTCGAATTCAGGGACACCTGGGCCGAGAGCGGAGGCCTGATTCTGTCGGGGGTCGGGATCGTGGTGCTCCTCGGGGTCGGCGTTGCTGCCGTCAGGCGGAGGAAGATCGAGTCGGGCCCTGGTTCCGCAGGGTCCGCCTGATCCTGAGAAGGCCCAACACGGTTCTGGGGACCCGTCTCACCAGGGAGGACCTGGCGGCCCGGATTTCCTCCACCACAACCGGGACTTCCACGATCCGATAACCCTCACGCTCGGCCCGTATCACCAATTCGGTGTCGTAGAGGTCCTGGCGGCTGACGACTTGATCGGCCAGATCCTCAACCAGACTGCGACGAAAGGCCTTCATCCCGTGGGTGTCGGACACCTTCGATCCGAGGATCGTCCGCAACAGGAGGTTGAACACCCACGTCGCAAACCGTCGGATCGGGGGCCGCCGGTCGAGGGAACCGGGGGTTCGCTTCGAGCCGATGACCAGGTCGGCATCGGGGGTGGCCATCACCTGTCTCAGAAAGTCGGCAGAGAAGTAGTCGATGTCGAAATTGACCACCCAGTCTCCTTCTGCTTCCAGAAACCCCTGACGCATGGCTGACCCGTAGTCGGCAACCGCCAGCGAGGTGACGGTGACTGGTGCCTCACCGGCCACGACCCGGGCCACTTCGGCGGAACCGTCGCTGGAGCCATTCTCGACGAGGTGGATCCGGTAAGACATGGCGAGGCCCTCCATCTCGGAGATGAGCATCGGGAGCGCCTGGGGAATGAAGTCGGCCTCGTTGTAGACGGGCAGGACGATGGAAACGGTTGGATTCATCGGAGTCGGCGAGTGTAGGAATCGGTGACCGTTAGCCCCACCCCTACACTCGGGGCTCCCGATGGACCCCCAAATCGTCTTCAAGGCCTACGACATACGCGGCCGAACCGACAACGGCGAGTTGACACCCGAGTTGCTGAAACGGGTCGGCGGGGCGTTCGTTTCGGTGGTCGAAGCCAGACAGGTGGCGATCGGGCGCGACTGCAGGCTTTCATCACCGGCCCTCTTTGATGGCCTGGTGGCCGGGATCACTGGAGCCGGGGCCGATGTGGTTGATCTTGGTGAGGTGCCCACCGACCTCGTCTACTACTACACCGGGGCCAACGCCATGCCCGGAGCGATGATCACGGCGTCGCACAACCCTGCTGAGTACAACGGGCTCAAGTTGTGCCGCGCGATGGCGGCACCTGTGGGGGCGGACACCGGCCTGAACGAGATCAGGGATCGGGTCCTCGCTGGGCTCGAGACGCCGTCGGCGAAGACCGGGACCGTCACCACTGTCGAGGCGGTCGAGGCCTACGTCGACCACCTCCTCTCGATCGTGGAACCGTCCTCCATCGGGAGGATGCGGGTTGCCGTCGACGGGGGCAACGGAATGGCCGGTGTCACCGTTTCCCGGGTGTTCACCAAACTCGACTGCGTGTTGGACGGCCTGTATCTGGAGCCAGATGGCACCTTCCCCAACCATCCCGCCGACCCGATCCAGCCCGAGAACCTGGCGGACCTGGTCGAGATGGTCGCCAATGGGGGACACGATCTCGGCGTCGCCTTCGATGGTGACGCCGACAGGGCCTTCTTCATCGATGATCAAGCGCAGGCGGTGAGCGGGAGCACGGTCACCGCCCTCATCGCACGATGGATGCTGAAACGCCATCCAGGATCATCGATCATCCACAACCTCATCACCTCGCGGGCAGTCCCCGAGGTCATCGCCGAGGCCGGCGGCCGGGCGATCCGAACCAGGGTGGGTCACAGCTACATCAAACAGGTCATGGCGGAGTCCGATGCGGTCTTC
>DATDPT010000125.1:0-4295 GCA_035292605.1 Acidimicrobiia bacterium | reverse complement strand
CACCACCAACAGCAGCCAGGCGAGGGTGACATCGTGGGCCCATTCGCTGCCCCCGGGCATCGGTCCGTGGAAGAGAAACGACCCGATCCCGGTGGCGATCAGGGCGATCCCCACCCAGAGACGCTCCGGTCGACGAGTCATCACGACGATCCCTGCGACCGCAAAAGCGAGCGTGGTCAGCGAGTTGACCGGCTGTCGGAGGAGCCCAACCCCGATCGACTCGCAGTCGGCGGCCGCACCCATGCGGGCACGGTAACGACGACTTGGTCAGAACGGCTGGGCGCCGAGACCGACCAGCGCGGACGATGCCCTGTCTCCGCTGGCTCCGACCGGTGTCAGCTGAGCCCGGCCCCTGGGGCCGCCCGGGATCTCCAATTCGACGACCAGCGCCTTTCCTGCGACGGCGGTGCCGCGCAGGATCTCGAGAAAGCCCCGCCAGGTGCCCATCTCGGGATCGGTTTCCAGGGTGGCCATGCCGGTCGTCAAGAGGATGCCGTCGCCACCGAGCACCCGCACCGGGCCCTTATAGGAGTCTGCCATCGCTCAGCGCTCCTCGTCGAACAGCGATCGAACCTGGCTGCGCAAGATCAGCTCGTGACGGTTGGAGCGGCGGACTTCTTCGATCCGATGCTCCATCTCCTCCTCGAGGTCGTCAAGCTTGTCGCGGAGTCTGTCGACCTTCCTCTTCAGCACCCGATTCTCCTCCTGGAGTGCGAGCACCCGGCGCACCCCCTCCAGGTTGAGCCCCTGACTGGTCAACTCCTGGATCAACTGGAGTCGCTCGATGTCCTCCCGCGAGTAGCGACGGGTGCCACCCGGCGTCCGGAAGGGATCGATCAGGCCCTTGCGCTCGTAGATCCGGAGGGTTTGAGGGTGCATCCCGGCGAGCTCCGCCGCCACCGAGATCACAAACACCGCCCTGGTCGATTCGTTCATCGGGTCACCATCATCTCAGATGCGAGCGCAGGTCGTCGGTCTCGTACTGGGCAAGGTCTTCGATGAGTTGCTTCTCTTCCTTGCCCACCTTGGTGGGCACCGCGACCTGAACCGTCACCAACAGGTCGCCCGCCCGTCCCCGCTCGGGAACGACGCCTTTACCTCTGACGCGGAAGGTCTTTCCCGATGGCGTCCCCGCGGGAACCTTGAGCTTGACCACCCCGTTCAGCGTCGGCACCTCGAGCTTGGTGCCGAGCACCGCCTCGGTGTAGGTGATGGGGACGGACAGGGTCAGGTCGTGGCCTTTGCGCCCAAAGGTGCGGCTGGGTGCCACTCTGACGCGTACCAGGAGATCTCCGGGGGGCCCGCCGTTGCGACCTGGGGCTCCCTTGGCCGGAATGCGAAGGGTGTTGCCATCCTGGACCCCAGCGGGGATACGCACCTTGACTTCCCGGGTCCTGGCCTCGGCTCCCGTGCCCCGGCACACCGTGCACGGTGTCTCGATGATGCGCCCTGAACCGCGGCATTGGGGACAGGGCTGGGACAACGAGAAGAACCCCTGATTCTGGGCGACGACCCCGCGGCCCCCACAGGTGGGACAGGTGGTGACCTGGGTCCCGGGCTCGGCACCTGAGCCTCCGCAATGTGAGCATCGGGCGGCGCCCCTCACTTTGACCGTGGTGGTCACACCGGCGGCGGCATCCTCGAAGCTGATGCTGAGATCGGCCTGAACGTCGGCGCCTCTGGCCGGGCCAGCTCTCGAGCCCGAGCCGAAGCCAAACAAGTCTCCAAGGCCGCCCATCCCCCCAAGCAGGTCGGAGAGGTCCTCTACCCGGACCTGTTGGCCGCCGAATCCTCCGGCATTGGGGCCGAATCCGGAGTAGCCACCCGAAGCCACCAACCGCCGCACCTGGTCGTACTCCTTGCGTTGCTCGACGTTGGAGAGGGTGGCGTAAGCCTCGGAGATCTCCTTGAACTTCTCCTCTGCCTCGTCATTGCCCGGGTTGGCGTCGGGGTGATAGGTCTGCGCCAGTTTGCGGTAGGCCTTCTTGATCTCTTCAGCGTTCGATTCGGGGGCTACTCCGAGGATCGCGTAGAAGTCCTTTTCCACCCAGTCCCGGTTCATCGCTCGGATTCCAGGGCTACGAGGGCGGCGCGCAGCACCTTCCCTCCGAGCCGGTACCCGCGTCGCAACTCCTGGGCCACCACGAACGGCCCGTTGCCCTCGGGGGCCCCTACCGGCTCATGGATCGCAGGGTCGAACGGCTCGCCGACGGCTGGGACCAGCTCGAGACCCTCCTGTTCCAGGGCCTTGAGCAGCTGCTCCCGGGTCCCGAGCATCCCCGCCAGCAGCCGTTGCTCACCATCGGAAACGGCCTCGATGGCCAGGGCCGCGTCGAAGGAGTCGAGCACCGGCAACAACCCCCTGACCACCCGCTCGGCCGCATGGTCGATAGTTGCCGACTGCTCGCGCAGCACCCGCTTGCGGAAGTTGTCGAAGTCGGCGGCAACCCGTTTCAGGTCATCGAGATACGAGGTTGCCTCCTCGCGCGACTCGTCGAGAAGGGACAGGAGCAACTCGACGGCCTCGTCCTTGTCTTCGGGAAGGTCGATTCCGAGCGCGGCGGCACCTGCCAGCACAGGAACCACCTCCGCCTCCACGATCTCCGGCTCTAGCTCACTCATCGTCCTCAATGATCTCTGCTTCGACCACGTCGTCATCCTCGGAGCCGTGCTCCTCGGCCTGACCGGCGGACCCGGCTTGTTGGTAGAGACGGGTGGCCATGGCCTGACTGGCATGGATCAGGCTGTCCATGCGGGAGCGGATCCCGGAGGTTTCGGTCGTTTCGTCGGCGATGGCCTCCTTGAGCTCAGCCAGTGCCGAAGCGATGCCGGCCCTCTCATCATCGGTCATCTGGTCGCCCTGCTCCTCGACCAGCTTGTCGGTCTGATGGACCAACTGGTCGGCCTGGTTTCGGGTCTCGACCGCCTCCCGGCGCGTGGCGTCCTCCTCGGCGTAGGCCTCGGCGTCCTTGATCATGCGATCGATCTCGCCCTCTGCGAGTGCCGATCCGCCGGTGATCGTCATCGCCTGCTCCTTGCTGGTGGCCAGGTCCTTGGCGGTCACGTTGACGATCCCGTTGGCGTCGATGTCGAATGCGACCTCGATCTGGGGAACGCCCATGGGGGCCGGTGGGATCCCGGTCAGCCGGAACTTGCCAAGGCTCTTGTTGTCGTTGGCCATGGTGCGCTCTCCCTGGAGGACGTGGATCTCGACCTCGGGCTGGTTGTTCTCGGCGGTGGTGAAGATCTCCGACCGCTTGGTGGGGATCGTGGTGTTGCGCTCGATCATCCGCGTCATGACCCCGCCCTTGGTCTCGATACCGAGGGTGAGCGGTGTCACGTCGAGGAGAAGGATGTCCTTCACGTCCCCCTTGAGGACCCCGGCCTGGATCGCGGCTCCTGCTGCCACGACTTCGTCGGGGTTGACCCCGCGATGGGGATCCTTGCCACTGAGGCTCTTCACGAGCTCCTGCACTGCAGGCATTCGGGTCGATCCTCCGACCAGGACCAGGTGCTCGATGTCGCCGACTGCGATTCCCGCGTCCTTGATTGCCTGCTGGAACGGTCGCTTGGTCCTCTCCAGGAGCTCTTCGGTGAGCTTTTGGAACTCGGACCGGGTCAGCTTGCGCTGGAGATGCAGCGGGCCTTCCGAGGTGGCGGTTATGAACGGAAGGTTGACTTCGGTCTCGACGACGGTCGACAACTCGATCTTCGCCTTCTCCGCAGCTTCCTTGAGACGCTGCAACGCCATGCGGTCCTTGGAGAGGTCGACACCGTGGTCGTTCTTGAATCCTTCGACCAGCCAGTCGATGACCTTTTGGTCCCAATCGTCACCACCCAGGTAGGTGTCACCTGAGGTCGCCTTGACCTCGAAGACGCCGTCTCCGATCTCGAGCACCGAGACGTCGAACGTGCCTCCGCCCAGGTCGAACACCAGGATCGTCTGGTCGGTTTCCTTGTCCAACCCATAGGCAAGAGCGGCCGCCGTCGGCTCGTTGATGATGCGGAGCACGTTGAACCCCGCGATCTGGCCGGCCTCGGTTGTGGCCTGTCTCTGGGCGTCGTTGAAATAGGCGGGAACGGTGATCACCGCGTCGGTGATCTTGTCCCCGAGATAGGACTCGGCATCCCGCTTCAGCTTCATCAGGATGCGAGCCGAGATCTCTTGGGCGGTCAAGCTCTTGCCGTCGACCTCGATCGACCAGTCGGTTCCCATGTGTCGTTTGACGGAACGGACGGTCTGGTCGGGGTTGGTGATCGATTGGCGCTTGGCGACTTCGCCCACGAGCACCTCG
>DATDPT010000124.1:0-5558 GCA_035292605.1 Acidimicrobiia bacterium | reverse complement strand
AAGGTCCGGTGGTTCAACCTGTGGCGCCTCACCGACTGGACCGGGGGCTACTCGTTCGGTCCGGCGCGGGACCGATTCAAGGAGTATCGATGCTCTGATACAGGTCTCGAATCCGAGGCAGAGCACACGGAGTTGATCAGGCACATCGAGCGAATCCAGTTCGACCCGGCGTGTCGAACGTTGAGAGAGGCAACCGACTTCGATCCGCTCCCAGTCGCCATCGGTCACACCGACTACCTCCACGACCCCAAACACATTGGGCCCGAGGATCCTCGGTACCAGGACGCACGTGGGGCGCTCCTGCAGATGCTGCCGTGATCTTCCGGGGTTCACGTTTTCACAGCTGAAAAGGGCCACGCGCATCTGGGCATCATGATGCTATTATGCTGTGATGCCCAAAACGCGCACCACTCTGACGATTGAGGAAAACTTGCTGCGAGCCGTGAAGATACGAGCGGCGCGGATGGGGAAGGGCGAGAGCGAGGTAATCGAGGACGCGGTCCGTAGAGAGCTGGGCTTCGACCTGCTCGATCGGCTCTGGGCACGCAACGATCTCGCAGAGGATGAAGCGCTCGCGCTCGCTCTCGAGGCCCAGCACTCATCCCGTCAGAGTGACCAGGCAGCACGGCTTGAGCTGACCCGCCGGCAGCTGGAGGTCCTGGCGCTGCTTGCAGCGGGCAAGTCGTCGAAAGAGATAGCCGAACAGCTCTCTATCGCCGTGAAAACGACCGAGAATCACGTACGGAACATCATGGACAAACTCGCACTAACTTCGAGAGCCGCGGTCCCGACCCTCGCTTCGCGTCACGCTGGAGCGCGTTGATCGTTGAAAGCGGTCCTCGATGTCAACGTGATCATCTCTGGTCTGTTGGCGCCTTCTGGCTCACCAGCGAGACTTCTCCGTCTGTGGATCGAGGGCGCCTTTGACCTGGTCTGCTCACCCGGTGTGCTTGAAGAACTCCAGACAGCCCTGACCTACCCCAAACTGCGAGCACGCATCTCCAATGAGGAAGCGACCGAGCTGCTGCATTTGCTCACCCGGGAAGCTCTGATCGTTGATGACCCGGGGACCGAGCCTGACGTCTCATCGCGCGATCCTGGAGACAACTATCTGATCGCTCTGGCCGTGAAAGCGCGCGCCGTGATCGTCTCCGGTGACAACGATCTGTTGCTCCTCAGCCCCAGAATCCCGGTTTATGCACCCGCTGAGTTTCTGACCCTGCTCGAGGAGGCCTGAGACCCTGACTCCTCCCATTCCCCAGGTCCGCGGTCCGACTCGGACCGCATATCGGCCATACTCAATCCGCAATGACCGCGCAACAACACGTCCCCAACTTCTTCATGAAGCAACACATCACGATGATGGTCAACCGCTACGAGATCCTCTCCGCCAATCCGGACGGGACCGAAGGACCACTGCTCGCCTTCGCCCAGCAGAAGCGGATGTCGTTCAAAGAAGAAGTCACCTTCTACGCCGATGTCGCCAAGACGACCAAGCTCTTCTCGTTCAAAGCACGCCACGGCCTCGACGTCCGGGCCGAGCACGATGTCTTCGACGCCGACGGCAACTCCCTGGGATGGTTCAAGAAGGAGTTCGCCAGCAGCCTGCTGCGCTCCACCTGGCAGATGACCTACGACGGGGTCCAGACTCGTGGTCAGGAACGGAGCGAACTCATCGCCATCCTGCGCCGGGTCTGGGACTTCATCCCGGTGGTCGGCGAGATCTGGATCCCCTTCATCTTCCACTTCGACTTCGTCGACCTGGCCACCGGTCAACCGGTGTTCACCAGTGAGCGCAAGCGCTCGATCCGAGACCGCTACGTGGTAACCGTGCCCGACACCCGTCTCGACTTCAGGGTGGCGGCGTCGATGGCGGTTGCCCTCGACGCACTGCAGAGCCGCTGACCGCCACAGACGCCACGGGCATCCTGTCGCCGGATTTTGCGAGTTGGGAGACTCGGCGCCATTCGAGCTCACCATCGTCAAGCCATGACCTTCGCCTCTAGCCAGACTCGGGCCCCAGTCCGACAATGCAGGCGTTTCGACGATTGGAGGTATCCCATGACCGAGAATGCGACAGCCGAGGTCCGGCTCCCCGATGACAGACCGCCGGACTGGGCCAACTCGTTGATGAAGTGGGCGCTCAACACCCCCGGCATCCAGGCAATGGTGGGTCAGGGAGTCGCCCTGCTCACGTTCAGCGGACGCCGCTCGGGGAAGAGCTACACGGTCCCGGTCAGCTATCACCGGGAAGACGACATCGTCACCGTGATCACCAAACGACAACGGAAATGGTGGCGCAACTTCGAGACCCCTGCAGAAGTGGAGCTGAGAATCGCGGGCCGGACTTACACCGGGAAAGCCGAGGCCCAGACCGGTGACAGCGAGGCGCTCGAGTTCATGATCGACTATCTGGGGAAGCGACCGATAGACGCCAAGGCGTACGGGCTGAAAAGGGACGAGATCACCCGGGAAAAAGTCGCCAGGATCCTGCCCCATATCGTCGTGATCCGCATCGCCGTCACCGCGGTCGAGTAGATAGCCGACTCCACGGGCGGGGGCCTCCAGCCAACACGTCCCCGCAGGCGCTGGTTGAATCTCCCGATGTCTCAAGACCGGCCCATCGTCGACCCAACCACCCTCACCCTCCAGCTCACCGCTCTCGTGCCCGAAGCAGGAAATCACGTCCGCCAGACCCTCTTCGACGAGATCGAGGCCCGTCTCCCCCGGGACCCTGAGGCGCGGGTGAACATCCAGCTCTCCGAGCTCAACCCGGGGCGGACCGCCTCCTGGCACGTCCACAACGGCGTGGTCTATTTCGTGCTCCTCCGCGGCCTCGTGTCTCTCCAGTACGAGGGTCGCACCGAGCACTACTCGGCCGGTGAGGTGTACACCGAGCCGATCGGAGTGACGCACCGCGCCTTCAACCCCCATCCCGAGATTCCGGCCTCGCTGATCGGGTTCTGGGTCACGGCCGCCGATCGCCCTCATATCACCGAGACCGGCGCACCGGTCTGGGCTCCGGAGACCGACCCCCACCCTTCGCTGCACTAGGCGTTTGAGAGTGTCTCAGGAAACGGCGGCGAGGGCCTCGGCCAGCGGGGCGATCATCGAGACGTCGTTGGGGCTGCCCATGGTGAAGATCACGACATCGACTCCGACTTCGAAACGTCTCGCCGCCGCGTCGGCGAGCTTGGAAACGTCGTCGCCCTTCGAATAGCGGACGTGGGTCGAGCAGTCGATCTCGCCGGGCTCTCGCCCGACGTCCTGGCAGTGACCCTCGAGGACCTCACGCAGCTCGAGCCACTCCTCGGGCTCCACCATCTGGGCGTCCCACATCTGCGCCCATCGCGCCACCGCACGCAGGGTCCGGTTCCGGCCGGTCCCACCGATGACGATGGGGGGGTGGGGTTGCTGGGTCGGCTTCGGCGCGCTCAGCGCCCCCTCCAGCACATAGAACTCACCGGAGAAGTTGGTCTCTTCGTTGGTGAACAGGCTGACGATGACCTCGAGACCCTCGTCGAAACGGTCGAAGCGCTCCTTCATGGTCCCCAGTTCGATGCCGTGGGCCTTCGCCTCCTCCTCGAACCAGCCCGCCCCCAGGCCGAGATAGGAGCGGCCACCGGAGACATGGTCGAGGGTGACCGCCATTTTCGCCGTGATCGAAGGGTGGCGGAAGTGCATGCCGTTGACCATCGAGCCGATCCTGATCCGGCTGGTCTCCATGGCCAATGCGGAGAGGGTGACCCAGCCGTCGAGCGAGGTGCCGTGGGGATCGCTTCGGAGGGGGTAGAGATGGTCCCAATTCCACGCCGACTCGAAGAGGTCGATCTGGTCGGCCTCCTTCCAGATCTCGAGCATGTTCGCCCAGGTGGTTTGGTGGGTGGGTGTCTTGATCCCGTATCTGGCCATTGACTAGTCCTAACCGGCAACGTCGGCGAACACCTTGCGCCGGTCGATACCAAGGTCGTCGAGCATGATCCAGGCGGCATTGCGCCCCGGTCCCGCCGACACCGACGGGCCGGGATGGGTGGTCGCCCCGGTTTGATAGAGCCCGGCGATCGGCATTCGGTGCTGTGCCCATCCGTAGACCGGCCGGAACCCACCCATCTGCGCCTCATCCTGGTCACCCCCATGGCACGACCCGTGCCAGTTGTGGGCGTTCATCCTCTCCAGGTCGAGTGGGCTCTTCACCGTGGTCGCCAGGATTGTGTCATCGGTGAGGTTCGGGGCATACCGGCGCAGATGCTCGAGGTGGGCCGAGGCGACCTCATCCTTGACCTCGTCCCATCTCTCGGCGCCCCCAGCAAGCTCGTAGGGATGGAACCCGATCACCTTCAAGGTGTGATGGCCTTCCGGAGCCCGGCCGGGGTCGGCGACTGTCGCGCAGAGGACCAGCAGAGGCGGGTCGTCCAAGGCCAGGGAGCCGGTGAGGAAGTCGTAGTCGATGCGAAGCATCCTCTCCACCGAATGGGGGACGCCGGCGGCGATCGGGCGGATCGGCCCGTCGGGGGTATCGAACACGGGCGCCTCGGTGGTCGCATAGTGGGCGGGGCTCAAGGAGATTCCCGCCCTCCATTCCTCCACGCCCGTGGTGAAATCCCGGCCCCACATCTCGGCCGGTGCCATCTCCACCAGATGCTTGATGTGGATGGTGGACAGCACCGCCTTCGATGCCCGGTGCTCCTCACCGGTCTCGTCGACGACACCCACACAACGGCCGTTCTCCAGGATCAGGTTCTCCACCTTGCGTCCGGCTACCACCGTCCCGCCGTTGGCCTCGATGACCCGCGTCAGGGCGATGGGCAGCGCCGCCGAGCCGCCCTTGGGGATGATCCACGACTGGTTCTGTCGCCCGAAGGCGAGGGAGTAGGCCAACGAGCCGGTGCCCGAGCGCTGCGGAGGCTGCACCGTCATGAACGCCAACCACAACATGAAGGCCCTGATATGGGAGTGCTCGAACTCATGCGAGATGATGTCCCAGGCGCTGGCCGCGATCCGTTTCGCCCAGAGGGCGCCTTCGACATGCTCCGTCATCCGCTGGGCCAGGGTGGGGCCGAGGCCGAAAGGCGTATACCGCGCCGCGGCGAACACCCCTTTCACCCGGTCGTACTCCTCCATCATCCGCCGGTAGGCGGCGGCGTCCGACTTGGAGAAGCGCTCGAACCCGGCGACGGTCCGATCGATGTCGTGCCACATGGTCAGAGAGGTCCCGTCGGGGAACGGGAGGTGGACGACCGGGTCGGGCTGGATGTACTCCAGGCCATACTCACCGAGATTCAGTTCGTCGTAGCGAAGCATCGGGCTCGCCTGGATGATGTTGTGGGCGGTGGAGCAGGTGTCGTGATGAAAACCGGGGAGGGTGAGCTCCTCGGTCGCGGTGTTGCCCCCGATGACCGGCCGGGCCTCGAGCACGAGACAGCGCAGACCCGCCTTCGACAGGTAGGCCGCCGCCACCAGGCTGTTGTGGCCGGCCCCAGCCACTACTACGTCGAACTGCTCTCCGCCCGTCATGCCTCAACCACTCCTTGGCGACTCCGTCACACTATGCAAACGAT
>DATDPT010000123.1:0-12176 GCA_035292605.1 Acidimicrobiia bacterium | reverse complement strand
GGGCGCGACCCTTCTCGGTCTGAGCCTCCTCCCGGGCCTTGGCCAGGGTCTGGGCGGCTTCCTCTTCTGCCCGGGCCACGATGTCGGCCTTGAGCTGCTCCCCGGCCACCCGGGCCTCCTCGATGATCCGGTTGCCCTCGGCCTTGGCCTCGGCGAGTTGGGCGCGGTAGTCGGCGAGGAGGCTCTCCGCTTCCCGTTTCGACTCCTCGGCCTCGGCGAGCTGGCCGGTTATGGCCCGCTGCCGGGCTTCGAGGGTCTTGTTGATCGTGGGCAGCGCCCACTTCCACACGAAGAAGAAGACGATGAGAAAGGCCAGGATCCCGGCGATCAGCTCTGCAGGCTCGGGCAATACCAAGCTGGCTCCGGAGCTCGCCTCCTCACCTTCTTCGGTGGCCAGGACGGCCATGGCGGTCAACAGATGCATCTCTGCGCCTCCTAGGCGATGAAGAAGAGGACGAAACCGATCAGGGCCAGCGCCTCGGTGAACGCGATACCGAGGAACATGGTGGTTCGGATCGTGCCCTGCATCTCGGGCTGGCGGGCCATGGCGGTGATGGCGTTCCCGGCCACGATCCCGATCCCGATCCCGGGCCCGACGGCTCCAAGTCCATACCCGATCAAGGCGATCGCTCCCTTGAGGACCTCGATATTGCCTTCCATTCTCTTTCTCTCCTTAGTGCTCGAAGTGGATCGACGACTCGATGTAGACAGCGGACAGCAGGGTGAAGATGTAGGCCTGGAGCAGGGAGACCACGATCTCGAAGAGGAAGATGAACAGGCCCAACGCCAGCCAGGGCAGACCGATCAGACTTCGGGCCCCGATGTCGCCCACGGCCATGACGAAGATGACGCCGGAGCCGAGGAGAAGGGTGAGCATCAGGTGGCCGGCCACCATGTTGGCGAAGAGCCGGACAGCCAGGGTGAACGGGCGGAGGAAGAACACCGAGACCAGCTCGATCAGCCCGACGAGCCACCTGAGACCGATCGGGACATGTTGCGGCCAGGCGGTGTCGATCAGGTACCGGAACTTGTTCTTCCCGAATCCCACGATCATGAAGACGAAGTAAGTGACGAGGGAGAGGAAGAAGGGGATCGCCATCCGGGAAGTGATCGGGAAGTTGATCAGCGGTGTCACCTCGAAGAGGTTCCCCACCAGGACGAAGAGGAATATCGAGAGGAGATAGGGCAGGTACTTGCGGGAATCGGGCCCGATGATGTCCCGTGCGACGTCGTCCCGGACGAAGCCGACCAGGCCCTCGATCACCGAGTCGAACTTGGACGGGACCAGCCGTTGTTTCCGAAGCCCGAAATAGAGCAGGGCGACCACAATCAGGGCGGCCAAGAGCATGAGAAACGTGGTGCGCGTGAAGGCGAGGCCACCGACAGTGAACCAGGTGTCGAACTCGAAGAGATCGTTTACGTTGGCCGGGGCGCAAATCACCGCGTTTGCCGTGTCACATTCGGTGGCGAGGATCATCTGCGCCAACTCGGCTCCCTTTCTCTACCTTTGGTCATCGTCACCGCTTCCCAGGTCAACAGTGCGAAATAGGCCACCACTGCGGATATCCCGAACGCCAACCGGTCCACCTCGACCGCGCCGGCGATCAGGTAGACCGCGCCGATGAACAGCCCGAGACGTAGGAAGAAGCCGATCAGAGCGGCGGCATGATAAGCCTGGAGGCTGATCCTTGCCGAAATCGAGAGGATGGCTCCCGCGAGCAGGAAGTTGGCGATCACCATCACCACGCCGAGCGCGGCGCTCCAGGCGCCATTCCATCCCCGAAGCAGGCCGAAGACCAGGACAAGGGCGGGACCGACGTAGATGGCACGGGTCACAGTGGCCCGTGCCAGATTGGCCTCGATGGCAGGGCCGTGTTCAAGATTCACGCCCGGCCTCCTCGTCTCTCTTCGACTGACGCCAGACGTTCATGAATCCCGAGTAGGACCCGAGCAGGATCCCGATGACGACTAACCAGGGGTCGGTGCCGAGCCACCGGTCGGCAAGGAGGCCGAGCAGGGTGCCGGAGAGGATGGAACCGAGGAACGAGCCGCCCTGAAGCCAACCGTCTCCCATGGCGGCGGCCACCTGCCTGGTGGCCGACTCGCTCTTCACAGGGGGCTTGTGCATTGTTTCACAAAACGTATGGCCGGGGATTCAGTAGTCAAAATCGAACTTAGCAAGCGTTTCCTCCCCCAGGAGCGGCAGCGACGTTGGGGGAGGTGGATCGGCCGAAGGCCGAGACGGAGGGGGCACTCGTTTTGGTAGCCCCCCTCCCCGCCCCCGGCGGGACTCCCCCCAACGCTTCGCTGGGGGGAGAAACTCAAACATGCCCCGAGAAGTCATGCGGATATGGCGAGAAGCTCGAAGCCAGCTCGGAGACCCGCCCCGCCACGGCCGACAACGCCGACGAGTCCTCACGGTTCTGCAACGCCCGGGCTATCAGCGACGCCACCTCGCCGGCCTCCGGTTCCTTCATCCCCTGGGTGGTCATCGCCGGGGTCCCGACGCGCAGACCCGAAGCCCGATACGGTGGCCGCGGGTCGAAGGGGATGGTGTTGAAGTTGAGGGTGATCCCGACCCCGTCCAACATGCGGGCCGCATCCTTGCCGGTGAGATCCTCATCGACTGAGCGGAGATCGATGAGAAAGAGATGATTGTCGGTCCCTCCTGAGACCACCCGGACCCCGTCCTCTTGGATGGCGTCGGCCATGGCCGCGGCGTTGGCAACGATTTGGTCGGTGTAGATCCCGAACTCGGGTCGGAGGGCCTCCTGGAAACATACGGCCTTGGCCGCGATCTGGGATTCGATGGGACCGCCCTGGACATTGGGAAACACCGCCTTGTCGATCATCGTCGCAAAGGCCTCACGACTCAGGATCAACCCGCCGCGTGGCCCACGCAGCGCCTTGTGGGTGGTGCCGGTCACGATGTCGGCGTGGGGAACCGGTGAAGGGTGGGAACCACCGGCCACCAGGCCGATGAAATGGGCCGCGTCCACCATGAAGACCGCACCGACCTCGTCTGCGATCTCCCTGAATCGCTGGTAGTCGAGGGTTCGGGAGTATGCGGAGTAGCCGGCAAGGACGATCTTGGGCCGGTGCTCCACGGCAAGGGCGTGAACTTCCTCCATGTCGATCAACTCGGTCTCGGGATCCACCCCGTAGGCGACGAAGTCGTAATAGAGGCCCGAGAAGTTGACCGGGGAGCCATGGGTGAGATGCCCGCCCTGGTCGAGACGCATCCCCAGCACCTTGTCGCCCGGCGAGAGCAGGGAGAAGTAGACACCCATGTTGGCCTGGGCCCCGGAATGGGACTGGACATTGGCGTGGTCCGCCCCGAACAACTGCTTGGCCCGATCGATCGCCAGTTGCTCCATCTCGTCGACGACCTGACAGCCCTCGTAATAACGCCTGCCGGGATAGCCCTCGGCGTACTTGTTGGTGAAGACCGAGCCGGAGGCCGCCATCACCGCGGGAGAAGCGAAGTTCTCGGAGGCGATCAGATGGATATGCGAATTCTGCCGTTCCAGATCCTTGCGAATGAGTCCGGCGATTTCAGGATCGACCGACTCCAGGGAGTCCATTGAGATCATTGCCGGAGGCTACCGGTCGAATTGGGCCTTCAGACGCGAACCGGGCCCTGGCGCAATACGACAAGAGTCGCCCCTGTGGCATCGACCACGGTCGAGGCCTCACCACCCGGCGCGGCTCCCGGGAGATACACCGCGATCTCGTCCCCGAAGGTCGACCTCGCCTCCGAATCGCCCCTCGCCTCGACGCCCCCGCTCCGATTGGCTGAAGTCACCGCTAGAGGGCCGCAAGCCTCGAGGAGCTCGAGGGCGACCGGATGGTCCGGGACCCGCACCCCGACGGTGCGCCGCTGGGCGTCCCCCACCCAGTCCGCCAGGATGACACGGGGTGTGACCACCAGGGTCAGGGCGCCGGGCCAGTGGGCGATGGCCAGCTCCTCAGCCCGGCCCTCGATCTCCCCGACCATCTTGGCCTGGGCGATGTTGGCGACGAGTAATCCGAGCGGTTTGTTCTCGGGCCTTCCTTTGAGATCGAAGAGCCGAGCCACGGCCGTCTCGTTGAGCGGGTCGACACCGATCCCGTAGACCGTGTCTGTCGGAATCCCGACGACCTTCCCGGCCTGCACCGCTTCAACTGCGGACTCGATCGTCACGGTTTGACTGCGACGAGATAGCGGTCCCGGCCGGCCAGATCCTGACGGACCACCCCGGGGAGATCCAGCAACGAGCTGGCTGCCGACACGCCCTGGGTCTCCCCTATCTCACAAATGAACACCCCGCCCGGCCTGAGCCACTGAGCGGCGACCGCCCCGATTCTCTGGATGACCTCGAGACCTGACGCACCGGACACCAACGCCACCCTCGGCTCTCGTTGCACCTCACGAGGGAGTCCACCGAAATCGACCTCGGCCACGTACGGAGGATTGGCAACGATCAGATCGACTGTGCCGAGAATCGCGGCCGGAAGAGGGTCGAAGAGGTCCCCCTCGGCGATGTACACCTGGAGCCCGGTTCGGAAGCGGTTGAAGGACGCCACCTCTACCGCCTCTGGCGAAACATCGGTGGCGAACACCGCGGCCCCGGGAAACGCTTTCTTCAACGCCAACGCCAGAGCCCCTGAGCCGGTGCACAGATCGACTATCACCTCGGGTGCCCTGACCATGCGAACCGCGAGCTCGAATAGCCCCTCGGTTTCCGGTCTGGGTATCAATACCCGCTCGTCAACCACGAGGTCGAGTGATGCGAATGCAACCGTGCCCTCCATGTATTGCAGAGGCTCGCCGGATACCCGTCGGGCTATCAGCTCTTCCAGCGTCTGGTCGGGGCCGGCGATGGCCTCGAGCCTGCGCAGCTCGTGCTCGGGGATGAGTCCCATCTCGCCCATGAGTTTTACATCTCAATCCCGGTCAAGTGGGATTGGAGGCGACATCACATCCGCTCTGGGTAGATTGGCACTCGGGCGCACGGCACCCCCTCATCGTGCTCGTTGGGAGCTGTTGAACCTATGACATCGAGACACCGATGAGCGAAGCCAAGAAGGTCCTGGTAGCCGATGACTCCGAGGCCGTCACAACTCTGCTGGTCACGGCCCTGGAAATGGCCGGCTACGAGGTGGCAATCGCGAAAAACGGCAACGATGCGTACGAGATGGGCAAGACAGGCTCATTCGACCTCGCCCTCCTCGATCATCTCATGCCCGGCTTGCTCGGCATCGAGGTCATCGCCCGTTGGCAGGCCGACGGGTATGAGATTCCGGTGATCATGTTGTCCGGAGTGGATGACGAGCGGACGATCGTTGACAGCCTCGATCTTGGTGCCGTCGACTTCGTGCGCAAGCCGTTCCGCCTGCCGGAGCTGATGGCACGCATCAGACAAAGGCTTCGCGACTGACGATCCGGGTCAACTAGCAGGTCCCACCTACCGATGGTCTCTGTGAGATCTCATGAACGGAACCCAGATCGCATTTCTGGCGGTCGGGATTGTTTTTGTCGTGGATGCAGTCCTGCTTTTGGGGCTCATCACGCTGAAGACGGTGCACCGACAACGCATGGAACGTCACGACCGGCGACGCAGTGCCTACCTGGGCGTGTTGAGCCGACGCATGGCCTATCCGCTCCATACCGATTACATCGGCCCCAAGGTGGCCAGGGATAGCGCATTCCTCGATGCCGTCATCGACCTGCGCAACACGATGGCCGGGCCGGAGATCGACACCCTGGCCGGCATCATCGACAGATACGGGTTGGTGAAACACCAGACGGCTCATCTCCGCAGCCGTTTTCCACTCGGACGGCGGCTTCGGGCGGCGGTTTCCCTGGCCGAGATGGGTGATGAGTCCTCGGCTCCGGTCCTGATCGAGTTTCTGAACGATCGCGAGCCGGAGATCCGCATTCAGTGTGCGCGCGGGTTGGGTCGGATGCATCACACACCCGCCATCGACGCCATCATCGACCGGTTCGGAGAGGAATCACCCTGGGTGCGTAGCCGTTTCGCCGACACCCTGGTTGGATTCGGTGTCGGGGCGGCCTGGTCGTTGCTCGCCTATATCCGGGTCAACCACGACCACGGTGACAACGCCGGGGTCATCGAAGCCATTCGGGTCCTGGGCACCATCGGAGAACGTGATGTAGGACCTGGGCTCAGCGAGCTATTGGGCCGGTTCAAGGATCCTGAGTTGGTGATCGCCGCCATCGATGCCCTCGGCTACATCGGGGGGCCACTTGCCGTCACCCCCTTGGTCGCCTTTCTCCACGCCGACGACTGGCGGCTTCGGGCCAAGGCCGCCCACTCTTTGGGTGAGATCGGCGATCCCCTGGCCAACCCTGCCCTTCGCAGCGGTCTGGAGGATGATGACTGGTGGGTGCGCCGCAATTCGGCCGCTGCGCTCGCCGACATGTCGGGGGGTCTTGAGATCCTCCACAAAACCCTCCATTCCGATGACGTCTTCGCCCGGGACGCCGCAGCGGAGGCACTGGCTGATTGCGGCGAATTGGGACATGCCCGCGAACGTCGCGAGCGAGGGGAAGCCACCCACGCCGACCTGGAGCTGCTGAGCTTCATGATCGAGGATGCGTTGGTGCCCTGATGATCCTCGAAGTGCTGCGCTGGGCCGGATACGTGATCATCACCTATTTCATCGTGATGCAGCTCTACATGATCGCGCTCGGCCTCATGTCAGCAGTCGCCATGCGACGGACCCATCACCTCAATCGCTTCGGACGGGTTGGCGACATGCTCTCCAGCCAAACCTCGCCTCCGGTCTCGATCGTGATCCCGGCCTACAACGAGGCGGTCGGCATCATCGAGTCGGTGCGCTCGATGTCGATCGTGGGCTATCCCCGCTTCGAGATCGTCGTCACCAACGACGGGTCGACGGACGAGACGCTGCAGCGTCTGATAGAGGGCTTCAAGCTGGAGCGGGTCCGCATCCCTTACCGGCCCGACATCCCAACCGCCCCGGTGCGCGCCATCTATCGCGGACGGGGATCGGTCGACATCACCGTGATCGACAAGGAGAACGGTGGTCGCGCCGACGCCCTCAATGCCGGTATCAACGCCGCTCGCTACCCGTACGCATTGTGCACCGACGCCGATGTCATCCTCGATGCCAAGTGCCTGGTCTCGGCGATGCGGAGAGTGGTCGAGGACCGGCAGCGCACCATCGCAGTCGGAGGGAACATCCGCCCGCTCAATGGGAGCACAGTGCATCTCGGCCATCTGATCCGCTCCGAAGTGCCCAAGCGCCTGGTGCCCCGGATGCAGGTTCTCGAGTACGTGAGGACCTTCCTCGCCTCTCGACCGGCCTGGTCGCAGATGGATGCCCTTCCCCTCGTCTCGGGTGCCTTCGGGATCTGGAAGCGCTCAGCGGTGATCGCGGTCGGTGGCTTCACCAGCGGGCACATGGGAGAGGACATGGATCTCACGATGCGGCTCCACCGCCATCACATCGACAACAAGATCCCCTACCGCATCGTCTACGAGCCCTCGGCCGTCATCTGGACCGAGGTTCCCGACACGCTCCGGGTGCTGAAACGACAACGGATCCGCTGGCATCGGGGCCTGATGACCGCGGTCCGCGACTTCTTGCCCATGACGTTCAACCCGAAATACGGGAAGGTGGGGATGGTGACCTGGGCTGCGATGTTCCTCTTCGAGTACCTGGCACCGATCATCGAGTTCGCCGGTTGGTTCCTGATCCCCCTCGCTTTCCTATTGGGAGCGCTCAATGTGACCAACCTCGTGGTCATGCTGGGACTGGCGCTCGGCGTCGGCTTGATGAACTCGCTGCTTGCCCTGCTGCTCGACGAGTCGTTCGGCTACTTCAACGGCCCTGCCGACACCGCGCGGCTGGTGGTCATGGCCTTCATCGAGAACCTGGGGCTGCGTCAGCTCACGGTGGCGTGGAGGATCAGGGCCATCATGGGGGGCAAGTCGACCCGGGCCTGGGGAAACATGGAGCGCAAAGGCGTCGCCAACCTCGGGATCGGCACTTGACCCAGTTGCGGGGGGGCGAAGTCGGCCGGCAATTCCAGTCAGACCCCGGCGCGCAGAAGCGTGGCCTGCTCGTCGGCCGCCATGGCGTCGACCAACTCGTCGAGATCCCCTTCCAAGACCTGGTCCAGGCGCCTGAGGGTGAGTCCGATGCGGTGATCGGTCACCCGGTTGTCCTTGTAGTTGTAAGTGCGAATCTTCTCGGAGCGGCCGCCGCTCCCGACCTGTGAGCGGCGGGCTCCGGCGACCTCCGAGTGCTGGCGCTCCAATTCCATCTGGTAGAGACGGGCCCGCAGGATCCTCATCGCCTTCTCCTTGTTCTGGAGCTGGCTCTTCTCGTCCTGACAGGTCACCACCTCACCAGTCGGGATATGGGTGAGCCGAACCGCGGAGTCCGTGGTGTTGACCGACTGCCCTCCCGGCCCGGTCGAGCGATAAACGTCGATCTTGACGTCGTTGGGGTCGATATCGACCTCCACCTCCTCGACCTCGGGAAGGACCGCAACGGTCGCGGTCGAGGTGTGCACCCTCCCCTGGGACTCGGTCCTGGGGACTCGTTGCACCCGATGCACCCCCGCCTCGTACTTCATCCTCGAAAAAGCGCCCCGACCTTTGACCGCGACGGTCACCTTGTCGAAGCCCCCGGCCTCGGACGGCGATGACTCCATGGCTTCGAGCCGGAAACCGTGCCGATCTGCGTAGCGCTCATACATCCTCAACAGGTCGCCGGCCCAGATGGCGGCTTCGTCCCCCCCCGCCGCTGACCGGATCTCCACGATGACGTCCTTGTCGTCGTTGGGATCGGTCGGGACCAGAGCCGCCCTGATCCGCTCCTCCAGGGCTTCGATCTCCTCTGACAGCTCGGCGACGAGGCGTGCCATGTCAGGGTCATCTGCCATGTCTTCGGCCTCGTCGAGATCCGCAGACGCCTCGCGCCAGCGGCGAATGTCGGCCACGACGTCACGGAGCTCGGCGTTCCTCCGGCCCAGGTCGGCGAGCCGCGGCAGGTCGGTGTAAACATCGGGATCGGACAGCAGCGCCTCGGTCTCGGCAAAGGCCGACTCGATCTCGTCGAGTCGGGCTTCCACGTTCGGGTCCATCAGCCCTCCCGCGGGGTGAGGTTGATCACCGAATGGCGCAGCGCGAGGGCAGCCTCGGGGATGCCTCCCCGACTCGAGACCTCCTCGAGCGTGTCGTCATCGAGAGCAACCACCAGACTCGAGATTGCCACCTCGATCTGGGATTCGTCGGGGACCCGGGTGGTCAGCTTCTGCAGCCAGATCCCGGGCGCCGCCAGCGCATTCGCCAGCCAACCGCCGCGGGTGCCGGACCAGCGCAACAGCTCATAGGCGAGCCCGGCAATCAAGGGAATCCCGAGAAGTCGCGACGTGATCAGAAAGACCCATCCCGGACGGCCGAACACGGAGAAGATAACGATCGAGCCCAGGACCACGATGAGCAAGAAACTGGTCCCACAACGGGGATGCTCAGGCGGATAGCGCCGCACCGACTCGACGCTGAGTGGCTCACCTGCCTCGTAGGCGTGGATCGACATGTGCTCGGCGCCGTGATATTCGAAGACTCGCCCTATCTCGGCCGAGCGGCCGATCGCCCAGATGTAGCCCACGAAGAGACCGAGGCGGAGCAGGCCTTCGACGACATTGAAAACGAGCCCCGACTCGCCGGCGACCACCCCGGCGGCCAGCGCGGGAACGACGATGAACACGCCTGCGAAAACCAAGACTGCAACCGCCATCGTCCACCCGATCTGGGCGCCGGTCAGCGGTTCCTCCTCCTCACCAGAGGCTTGCTCGGCCGACCAGGAAAGAGCGCGGAACCCGAGGCTCAACGACTCCCAAAGGACCAATATCCCCCGCAACAGAGGGACCCGGGCGGCCTTGTTGCGCTCGGAGAGACGGGCCAGTGGCTCACGACGGGCAGTGATTGTCGAATCGGGTTGTCGAACTGCCACCGACCACGCCCCTGGAGAGCGCATCATCACGCCTTCGATGACCGCTTGCCCCCCGACCGTTTTGGCCGGGTCGATGGGTTCCCTCTCGTAATTGGGACGCTCAGGGGTCATATGCGGTCCCCTGGGCCCCAATTACGCAAGCGGCGCAAGCCGGGAGCCCGAATCACTCGGCGACGACGGGCTCTGCCTGTTCGTCTCCGGCCGTCTGATCGGAGCCTTTGGTGAAAGTGGTCTTGCCGTAACGCTTCTGGAAACGCTCCACACGACCACCGGTGTCGACCAGCTTCTGTTTGCCGGTGAAGAAAGGGTGGCACTCGTTGCACAGCTCGACGTGCATCTCGCCAGGCTTGGTGCTCTTGGTCGTGAAAGTGTTGCCACACGAGCACGTCACATGGGTGTCGGCGTAGGTGGGATGAATATCGGTTCTCACGACTGGCTCCTGTCTCAGCTCCCGCTGCTCTTGGCGACTTCGGCCAGGAACTCCGGGTTGCTCTTGGTGGTCTTCAAACGGTCGATCAGCAGCTCGAGGGCGGCCCCCGGCTCGAGAGCAAGAAGGACCCGGCGCAACTTCCACACCTGGGTCAGCTCCGTTTGATCGAACAGAAGCTCTTCCTTTCTTGTTCCCGAAGCCTCGATGTCGATGGCCGGGTAGATCCTTTTGTCGGCCAGCTTGCGATCGAGACGCAACTCCATGTTCCCGGTGCCCTTGAACTCCTCGAAGATGACCTCGTCCATCTTGGAGCCGGTCTCCACCAGTGCGGTTCCCAGGATGGTGAGGGAGCCGCCTTCCTCGATGTTCCGCGCCGCACCAAAGAAGCGCTTGGGCGGGTAGAGGGCTTGTGAGTCGACGCCACCGGAGAGGATCCGCCCCGAGGCGGGAGTGGCCAGGTTGTAGGCCCGGGCGAGTCGGGTGACCGAGTCGAGGAGGATGACCACATCGCTCCCCATCTCGACCAGTCGCTTGGCACGCTCCAGGGCAAGCTCTGAGACTTGGGTGTGCTCCTCGGCCGGGCGGTCGAAGGTCGAGTAGATCACCTCGCCCTTCACCGAACGCTGCATGTCGGTCACTTCCTCAGGACGCTCGTCGACCAACACCACCATCAGATAGCACTCGGGGTTGTTGGTGGTGATCGACTGTGCAATCTCCTGGAGCACCGTGGTCTTGCCCGCCTTGGGCGGCGAGACGATCAGGCCGCGCTGGCCCTTGCCGATGGGGGCGATCAGATCGACGATCCGGGTCAGGATCCCGCTGGGCCTGGACTCGATTTCGAGCCGGAGCCGCTGATCAGGGAAGAGCGGGGTCAGGGACTCGAACTTCGGCCGGTTCATGGCTTCGTCCGCAGTCACCCCGTTGACCTTGTCGATGCGAACGACTGCGGGGAACTTCTCTTTCGAGCGTGGGGGCCGGATCGGGCCGGAGACGATGTCACCCTTGCGAAGACGGAACTTCCGGACCTGGTTGGCCGACACGTACACGTCGTTTTCTCCGGGCAGATACCCGGTCACTCTCAGGAAGCCGTAACCCTCGGGCAGGATGTCGAGCAGGCCCTCACGAACCTCGAGATCCTCCTCCGGGATGAACTCGTCATCACGTTGACCGGTGCTTCCACGGCGGCGTCGCCGCTGGCGGCTGCCACCCGGATGGAACTCGTCGGAGAACTCTTGACGCCCTTCGGGACGCGGTCCTGAACCCGGCTCTTCTGAGTTTCTTGAGTTGGTCTCGCCTTGCTCGGATTGGCCATCCTGAGCAGTTCGTTCCGGGCGCATGGTCACTTGAGGCAACTCGACGACATCAGCCGGCGAGCCGTCCTCTGCGACCTGACCGGCGTCGGCCAGGGCACTGATCAGTTTCGATTTCTGGAGACCGTCGGTCTCGATGCCGACCGCCGCCGCGATCTGACGGAGTTCGTCGATCGACTTGCTCTGGAGTTGAGCTCGTGTGGTCATTGGATCCTTCGCGATTCGTCCCTAGGGGGCTCACTTGGACCGGGATACGCACCATCGCATAGCTATGGGGCAATGCCTCGAAGGAGGCCTGTTGAGTGGGTCGTTGCCGTGTCCCTTGGCGCCGGCAGCGATGTTCATCGTAGCCACTCGACGCGATTGCGCAAAGCAGCCTTCGAATTCAACTATCGGATCAACCGTTCCAGCTCTGAAGTATCGGGTTCTATCACCTCGATTCG
>DATDPT010000122.1:0-28126 GCA_035292605.1 Acidimicrobiia bacterium | reverse complement strand
TTCAGCTCCTGGAACACCAAGCGAGCCATCGAGTACCGGAGGATCAACGCGATTCCCGACGACCTGGGGACCGCGGCCAACGTGCAGATGATGGTCTTCGGTGACCTCGGTGACGACTCAGGCACGGGAGTCTGCTTCACCAGGGACCCCGGAACCGGGGCGCGGGTCATATATGGCGACTACCTGCCCCGGGCCCAGGGCGAGGATGTCGTGGCCGGGATCCGCAACCCCCTGACCCTCGACCAGTTGAGTGAGCTCCACCCGGAGTGCCACCGCCAGCTCTTGGAGATCATGAACGGCCTGGAGACCCACTATCAGGACATGTGTGACATCGAGTTCACCATCGAACACGACGTCCTCTACATCCTCCAGACCCGCGCTGGGAAGCGCACTGCTGCGGCGGCGGTCAAGATGGCCGTGGCCATGGTGGAGGAGGGTCTCATCGACCGACCCACCGCGGTGAGACGGGTCGCCCCCGCTTCCCTCGAGCAACTCCACCGGCCCCGGATCGCCGATCACGTCAAGCAATCCGATGCCGCGGTCACTGGTGTCGCCGCCTCACCCGGGGCCGCCATCGGGCGAGCTGTGTTCTCTTCGGACGACGCGGTGGCCCAGGCGAGAACCGGGGAAACGGTCATCCTGGTCCGTCCGGAGACCACCCCCAACGACATTCACGGCATGGTGGCCGCGATTGGGATACTCACCAGTCAAGGCGGGAAGACCTCCCACGCCGCGGTCGTGGCCAGGGGCATGGGCAAACCTGCCGTGACCGGAGCGGCAAGTCTCGTGGTCGACGTCGAAGCCGGCGTCGCCCGTACCCCCGCCGGGGAGATTCGGGCAGGGGACCTGCTGACGATCGACGGCTCCACCGGAACCGTGTTCATCGGCAGTGTCGATGTTGTCGCCCCCGAGTCCCCGCCCGAATTGCAGCAGCTCCTGGAATGGGCGGATGAGATCAGGGTGCTCGAAGTCTGGGCGAATGCAGACACCGCAGCGGATGCGGTGACCGCCAGGAAATACGGGGCGCAAGGCATTGGGCTGGCGCGGACGGAGCACATGTTCCTCGGCGAGAGACTCAAGGTGGTGCAACGGATCATCCTCTCCGATGTCGAAGAGGAGCGGTCTGAGGCTCTGCACGAACTGGAACGGGTCCAGGTCGGTGATTTCGAGAGCCTTCTCGAGGCCATGGACGGTCTCCCTGTGGTGATCCGGCTGCTCGACCCACCACTCCACGAGTTCCTGCCTTCCCGGTTCGAGTTGGAGCACGAGATGCGGCTGCGCGCCAAGGCGGGCCGACCCATCGACGACCTCCAGTCGGTATCCGAACACGTCGCTCGATGGGAGGAAGACAACCCGATGCTTGGGCTGCGCGGCGTCCGGCTCGGACTGATGGTCGATCACCTGTACCGGATGCAGGCCCGTGCCGCGTGCCATGCCCTGGTGAGGAGACGGCAGGCGGGCGGTCACCCGATGCTCGAGATCATGATCCCCCTTGTGGCAGACGTGGAAGAGCTGATCCGGATGCGGGAGATGATCGAAGAAGAGGTCGCCGAGGCAGCCCACGAATCTGGCCTCGAGCTGGAGGTTCCGGTGGGAACCATGATCGAACTGCCCCGAGCCGCGTTGACGGCGGGTTTGATCGCCAAGGTCGCCGACTTCTTCTCGTTTGGGACCAACGACCTCACCCAGATGACGTACGGCCTGAGCCGCGACGACGCCGAGGGGCTCTTCCTCCGTGACTATCTGGAACGAGGGATCCTCGCCTCGAACCCGTTCCAAACCCTCGACCGCGCCGGAGTGGGGCGTCTGGTGCGGGTGGCCGCCAAAGAAGGCCGGGAGGCCAACCCCTCCCTGACCGTGGGTCTATGCGGGGAGCACGGAGGGGACCCGGAGTCGATCGCCTTCGTCCACGAGCTCGGCCTCGATTACGTGTCTTGCAGCCCGCCCAGAATCGAAGGGGCGCGTTTGGCGGCCGCGCAGGCGGCGCTGGCCGGCTAGCTCCCCACCAGTCGGTCCACGGCATCGACCAGGGCGGCGACGCCCTCGCCGGTGCTGGCGGTCGTGGTCAAGACTTCGGGCCCGGATTCGCCGGCAGCACCCAATAACGCGATTCGCGCCTCATCAACACCAGGGCGGTCGCCCTTGTTGACGACGAAGAGACCTGCGATCTCCACGATCCCGGCCTTCTCAGCCTGAATCTGGTCACCCCATCCGGGACCGACCACCAGCACCACCAGATCGACCAAGTCCATCACCTCGACCTCGGACTGACCCACTCCCACCGTCTCCACGAGCACGTAGTCGAATCCGGCGCTGGAAAGGAGGTCGATGGTGGCGCTCGCGGCCACGGCCAAACCGCCGAGATGTCCCCGGCTGGCCATGGAACGAACGTAGACCCCGGGATCCTCCACATGGTCCTGCATCCGGATTCGGTCCCCCAGGAGCGCCCCGCCCGTGAGCGGGCTGGAGGGATCCACGGCGAGGACCGCCACTGTGAGCGAGCGCGAACGCAGTTCCGTGATGATGGCGCCGATCAGGGTCGACTTTCCCGCACCGGGCGGGCCGGTGATCCCGATGCGGCTGGCTTGGCCTTCGCCACTGAGGCTGTCGAGGGCCGCGACGACATCCGACTCGCCCGATTCGATAGCCGTCACCAGGCGCGCCAGGGCGGCCCGGTCGCCGGTTCGGGCGCGATCGATCAGCTCGAACGGGCTCATCAGGGAGAGACTAAAGAACGGTCAGGCCAGATCAGGGGACGCCATCAAATGGCCGGGAAGGGTGATCCCGCCGTTCTTGGGCAGTGACACGTCCTCGTCGAGGGTGGGGGCGTCGGCGCTGGCGTTGACCTCTTCGACACCGGGAACTCGGTCCATCAGGATCCGTTCGATCCCCGCCTTCAACGTCATCATCGAGAGCGGACAGCCACCACAAGCACCGACCATCTGGATGTTGACGGTCCCACCATCGGTCCCGAGCAGGATCAAATCACCGCCGTCGGCCTGCACCGCCGGGCGGATGTACTCGAGGGTCTCGGCCAGCTTCTCCTGGTCGATTTTGACCCGACCGGCCGAATCGGCCGAGGAGATCGTCACTGGTGTGCTTGATGTCATCGTTTGGTAGAACCGGTTGTTGGCGTCGACTCTTCCCGATTCTAAGGGCTTGCCGGGGCTCACCCAATCGACTCACTCCCGCGAGATCCGAGCTCCCAGGGCAGTGAGACGACCGGTGAAGTCCTCATACCCGCGATCGATGTGCTCGGCGTCGCCGACCGATGTGGTGCCCTCGGCACGCAATCCGGCGAGAACTAGGGCCGCCCCCGCCCGGATATCGGAGGCCAACACCGGGCATCCGGAGAGCTGATCAACACCCCGGACTATGGCATGTTGTGCCTCGGTGGTGATGTCGGCCCCCATCCGGGCCAGCTCACCCACATATCGGAAGCGGGAGTCGTAGAGGTTCTCGGTGATCACCGACGTGCCGGAAGCCACCGTGAGCAGCGCCACCATTTGGGGGTGCATGTCGGTGTGGAAACCGGGAAACGGGAGCGTGGCGAAGTCGACCGGAGCCGGTCGCTCCGGGCCGATCACCCTGAGCCACCCGTCGCCGCGCTCGACCTGAGCCCCGGTCTCTTCGAGTTTCATCAATTCCATCCGAAGGTCCGCCGTGGAGCATCCGGTCACGGTGACGTCCCCCCCGGTGATGGCAGCAGCGACCGCATAGGTACCGGCCTCGAGCCGGTCAGGGATGACCCGATGTTCGACTGCGGAGAGGCCATCCACCCCGACGATCGTCACCAACGATGTGCCGCCACCTCTGATGTCGGCGCCCATGGCCAGCAGCTGATCGATCAGGTCCTGGACTTCGGGCTCACGGGCCGCGTTCACGATCACGGTCTCCCCTTCGGCGGTGACGCCGGCGAACAACAGGCTCTCGGTTGCACCCACCGAGGGAAAGGGCAATTCGATCTCGGTCCCTTTGAGATGGCCGTCAACCGTTCCTACCAGCTCACCGTGGACCAGCTCGAAGGTGACGCCCATCGCTTCCAGACCGCTGAGATGCATGTCGATCGGCCTCGCCCCCAGGTCGTCGCCACCGGGAAGCGCCACCCTGGCCACGCCGGTCCTGGCAAGCAGCGGGCCCAACACCACAATCGAAGCTCGCATCTGGCGTACCAGCTCGATCGGCGCCTCCGGGTTCAGTTCGTCGGGCACCACCACCCACAGCTCGTTGCTGCCCTGCTCGACACGACAACCGAGGTGCTTCAGGACCTGGCACATCAAGTCGACGTCGAGGATCGTCGGCACATTGGTGAGACGGTGACGCCCGGGTGCCATCAGAGCAGAGACCATCTCCTTGAGCACCGCGTTCTTGGCGCCGCGCACTCCAACAGTTCCTTGGAGACGCGCTCCACCCTCCACGACGATCACGGACATTGCGCCGAATGTAACCACCCGCGTCGGCAACCACATGCTGGTTCCGGTCGGGATGAGCGGCATGGCTACCCTGCCGAAGCCAATGAGAATCGCACTCGGCTCCGATCACGCCGGTTACACGATGAAGGAACATCTGGCTTCCTGGCTGGCTGAGTCCGGTCATGCCGTATACGACCTGGGGACCCATTCCGCGGAGCCCGTGGACTATCCCGACTATGCGGCGGCGGTGGGTCAGGCGGTGCTCGACGGACGGGCCGACCGGGGGATCATCATCTGCGGTTCAGGTGCGGGCGCATCGGTGGCGGCCAGCAAGCTGAACGGGATCAGGGCGGCGGTGGCCCATGACATGTACACCGCGCATCAGATGGTGGAGCACGACGACGTCAATGTGATTTGTCTCGGTGCCCGCGTGATCGGGTTAGCGCTGGCCCAGGACCTGGTGACCACCTTTCTCGAGGCCAAGTTCAGCCGCGAAGATCGTCATGTCCGGCGGCTGGAGAAGATCAGGTCCCTCGAGAGCTGAGACTCAGCCGGCGCCTCCAAGGGCAATCTGGCTGAGAGTATTGAGACCATCGACGCCGATCTCTCCCGAGACCCGTTGCACCACCTTGTTGTCCCCGTCCAGCACGACATACATGGGAGTGCTCGCCATCCCGAAGGCGGTGGCCGCGGTCCCGATCTCGTCGTCCATGATCACCGGAAGGGTCCAACCCGCTCCCTCGAGCCAATCCTGGGGAGGCCAGTTGCCGCGGAGACGATCCGTGAAGACGGTCACCGAGTACATGTCGACCCCATCGGGCAGGCCGCCGTCGTTGAGCCATTGCTGGATGACTGGGACCTCCACTTGGCAGTGGGGGCACCAATGAGCGAGAAGCACCACGATCTTCGGCGTCCCGTCGGCGGCGATGCTGTATGAGTTGTCCTCCCAGTCGCCCCCGCTGATGGTTGCGGCGGTGAAACCGATCGCCGCATCATTGATCGGGTCGGTGAAAGCCGGGAGCGGCGCACCTTCCATAGTGACGACACCGAACCCGATGCTGTTGTCGACTTTCTGCTCACCGGCGATCGAGATGGCGAGGACAACGATCAACCCGAGACCGACCACCCCACCGATGATCCACCACAGGGTGGTCAGGTTGGGACCGGTCTTGGCTGGAGGCTTCCTCTGGTTTCGTTGGGTCATTTTTCGTTGTTCTCAGTTCTCATATAGAAGGCGGCCAAGACGGAGATCAAGATAAACCCGGCGCCGGCCATAAACGGGATGTCGATGAACCCGAATACTTCGACCGAGCGCGCCGAGCAGGGGTTGAGCGGGTCGCACGAACCGCCTTCGAGACTGGGGTAGAACTGGATCACGTTGTGATAGACGGAAACGGCGAGACCGGCCAGAGCGAGGGGCAGCGCGTAGTACTTGACCAGCGCCTCCCTCCGGATAGCACCCACCAGAAGGATGAATGCCAGCGGGTACATGCCGATCCGCTGGAACCAGCACAGCTTGCACGGCACTAAGTGGATCACTTCGGAGTAGATGAGCGAGCCGACGGTGGCCACCGTTGCCACCACCCAGGCGAGCCAGATCGCCTTGTCCCCCAGGAGGTATGCCGCCTCCGGTCCCTTCGCCATCCGATAGATGACCAGACCCGCCGCACCTGCCAGCGCGACCAGGGAGAGGATGGCAACCACATTGTTGTAGGCGAGGGTGGCTTCGATCGACATAGGGCTCCTTGGTGGGCAGTCCCGACCGGATTCGAACCGGCGTTTCCGGCTTGAAAGGCCGGGACAGGGCATTTTAGGGCAGGATGACGACCAGGCAGATCAAAGCAAAAACCCCAGTTGACCAGGTGGTATGTAGTCGTGGCGTTGTTGGTTGGTTCCGATCAGTTCTGGACGTTTCTCACCCTCATGCGGCCCAAATGCGGCCCAAGCAACGCGCACAGCCGGGCTAAGCCCGGAACAAGGTGAGCCGCGATTACGTCCCTCATCGCTGTTTGAATGGGATCCGAAAGGAGCCTGGTATCACTAAAGGCGATCGCGACGTCCGATTCGAACTCCCGCTGTACACCGTGGCTGAGGCCGCGCGCATCGTCGACGTCCCCCCTTCGACTCTCGCCACGTGGGCCAAGGGATACGTGAGGAGGCCCCCCGATCGATCGGAAGTCGAGGGCGAGCCGGTCATCACCTACATCCAACCTGACCGACCCGGGGCCCCGGTCATCCCGTTCGTTGGCCTCGCCGAGTCTCTCGTCCTGGCCGCAATCCGACGCAGCGGTGTGCCGATGCAGCGAGTACGCCCGGCACTCGAAGCACTGAGCGAAGGCCTCGGGCTCGACCACGGTCTCGCCTCGAAGAAGCTCTACACCGACGGTGCTGAGCTGTTGTACGACTTCGGAGAACACCACCGGGACACCATCGATGGCCAGGTTGCCCTCGAACTGGTCGTTGTCCGGAGTGGCCAGCGGGTCTTCGGCAACCTGATAGAGGAGTACCTGCGACGAATCGAATACGACGCCTCCGACGGATATGCCCGCCTCATCCATGTGCCGGCGTACAGGAAGGCTGAGGTCGTCGTCGATCCGATGCGTTCTTTTGGCGCGCCGATCTTCGAACGAGGGGCAGGACGCGTCGAAGATGTCATGCAACGATTCTGGGCTGGCGAGTCACTCGACGAACTGGCCGACGACTACGGCGTACCGCCCGAGCAACTCGAAGACGTAGTCCGTGTCGCATCCAGACGGGCTGCCTGACCTCTTCCTCGATCGAAGCCTCGGTCGAATCAAAGTCGCGTCGCTTCTGCGAGCAGAAGGACTGCGTCTCACGACTCTGGCCGAGCACTACGGCATTCCGGCGGATGAAGATGTGATCGACGTGCAATGGCTGGCTCTCGCAGGGCAGCAGGGATGGGCCGTCTTCATGAAAGACGCTCGAATCCGGTACAACCGAGCGGAGCGAGAGACCGTCAAGGAATACCGAGTTCGCTGCTTCTGCCTGTCCAATCGCAACCTCACCGGAGACGAAATGGCCCGGCGATTCATCGCCAACCTCGACCGCATCACCAACGCCTGCGCCGACCCGGGACCATTCATTTACGCCGTCCATAAGAACCGGATCCAGCGTCTTCCCATCGGGCAGGACTAGTACGCGCGAGCCCGAGCGACGGGTGCCGAAACGGGACGGCCAGAGATATGGGCGGTTTGGCCAGGAAAAAGTTGATCTCTTTGTTCAAGAGCCCTGGGAAGACCTCTTGGGACCGATGACTCCCATAAGGTTCGTTTTGGGGGTTTGCCCCGCTGGCTCATCGCATTGGGCCCAGGATGTCGATCTGAGCCGCGACGAGCACGATCACCGTGATGAGAATCGTCACCAGCGAGGCAATGATGGGCACACGGATCGCTCCAGGATCCGATGATCGCCTTGCCCACCACAAAGACCCGGCAAGTGTGAGCGCTGGAACAGCCCAGATCAGAAACCAATCGATCGAACCAGTAGTGACGCCATATGGGTAGCTGCTCGTCGCGAGGGCAACCAACGGGACGAACGCCAGCCCGATCAGGAGCGGTGGAATGCCGATCCACCATGGCCGTACCGCCAGGGTTTCGCGATCTGGCAGGGAACGGTAGAGCATCACTAGACCGGGCAGCACCAGGGCGAAGGCGATTCCCCACGCGACGGTGAGGAGCGGACTTCGTTGCACGTCGACCACGCCTGGCTCTGGCAGGGCCGAGACAGGGCCGACGCTTGCGGTGGACCACTCGCCATCGGGAGAGCGAACCACGATCCCGTCGACTCCGAGCGACACAATCAGTGTCGCCGGGTCGCCCACGAGCGCAAGGTCCTGGGGAACCCCGAATGGGCCGGCGGCGTGTCCCGCCAAGCGGGGTGACGCGTACCACGAGGGTCCCCAGGTGTGAGCACCGTCATTGGACTCCTGGAGCCGAGGCCTTTCCGCTCCTCCGTCCGGGTCGAAGACTCGGAAGCAGAGGTCGGGATCGACACAAGCTGCGTTGCGGACCTGGAAGCGATCACCGGAATTTACGGTCCCCCACACATCGGGGATCTCGTCGACCTGGTCTGGCCAAGTGACGCCACCATCATTCGACCGTTCCCAGAGTCTCTCGACTTGCAATGCTCGGTAACAAATGGTCTCGGCCTCCGGTTGGCATAGGGCGAAAGACTGACGTTCGAGCGTTTCTGCGTCTGGTTCAGGTTGGGACTCGACGACGGCCCACGAAGCACCCTGATCAGTTGTCCGCTCATAGATGTCGCTCACGGAGGGAGGTCGGCGGATTCGGCGCCAGCAGTCGCCCTGGTCTGTGCATCCGATTCCGAGGAGCTGCGTGAACTCCGCAGTCAGCAGCTGAAAGACCTTGGGTGGCTGGTCATCTTGCCAGTCCACCCATGTCAGGCCGCCGTCCATGGAGACCTGGAAGTCGTCGAGCTGGGTAGTTGGGCGGTAACACTCGTTTGCTGCCGTCGACGTGCAGCGTACGGTCCAGGACCGTCGGTCGGCTTCGATAGCCTCCGCAACCTCGGTGGATGGCTCTTCCACTTCACTCCATGACACCCCAGCGTCTTGGGACACCCAAGTGGTGGTTGCGACTCCTTCTTGAACAACGGCGTATAGGTTTCCACCCAGGTCGGTCACCGACTCGACACCAGGGAATTCCTCCGCGCTGGTGGCCACGGCGCTTAACGCAGCAATCGCAATCGCCAGGGATCGCCATGCATGCAGGCGACCGGCGTGGGCATGTGGTTCTTGCCAATTGCGGCGCCACATAAAGGAGGCGAGGAACAGTGAGACCAGAGCGATCAGATCGGTTGGATCTACAACCACGCGGCTTCCCCAGGGAAACAGCGCGCGGGTCCCCCCCGCAATTGCAGGAGAAGTCTTCAGGACCGTGAATGCGAGTGCTGTGATTAGAACGCCGAAACGGAAGGCCCGTGGGATACGAACCAAGCCGGCGACAAGCGCGAGGAGAAAGGGGAAGAAGAAAAGACCTGCGAAGTCACTGAGCTTGCCGGTGAGCCACGGCGGAGCGTTTCCCTTGAGGAGGTGGTCGTTGACAACCAGCGTCAGCACCGCCATCGCCGACAGGGGATGGGTCAGACAGGAGATGGCGGTCGATACCGCACGTGCCGCACGCTCGTGTCTATCGGATTGGACAGATTCGCTCAAACTGTCTCCAGGCTCATCGTCCCGATTATCGGCGGGTCGACGGAAGACCTTTGCACGAGAACGGCTTTCGATGGGCGCATAAGGACACCTGGGCTTCCGCCGGAGAGCAGCTAGACGCGCGCGCTAAACGGCATTCTGCGCTTATCGCGTAACAGCCCCACGGCCTCGCGTCGACACCGTTCGAGCGCCCTTTCGATGACCCTTTCGGAATCCCTTTCGGACACTCACTGTTCGCTCGTCGTTGAGCACCAGGCGTTGGACAATCGAACTCATCTGTGCGGCTCCCAGGGCTCGATGACCCGGCGGATACGCGACTTGGGCCGGGATCGATGCGTTCGGTCCATGGCGAACCGCCCACCTCGATCCTGGTCTAAACAGGGACGAGGCAAGGACCATCTCCACAGATGACAGGTAACTCGCCAAGAAGGTCAACGACACAAGGCCCCAGACGTGATGAGGCCTCAGATCGATTGGAGTTTCCATCGTCTAGAACTGCCGAGAAGGACACACGCACATGCAACTAGTTGCCGAGCCCTTTTCGAAAGGGTTCCGGAAAGCCTGAGCGCATAGCTGCAGCCCCCAATCGAGACAGACGAGTGCACACCTTCGGTGTCGAGGATTTCGACCCAGAAGTCACCTTGTCGGTCGCCGCAGCCGTGTCGCTCAATCCTCGGAGGCTCGAAGAATCTCGCCCGATCAGGACGTCGACGACAAATCCGACAGGCGGTCCGAAAGACTGTCGAAAGGGTGGGGTTGCAGCGTGGGGCCATGGCAACGGACGAAAGGCTGCTGACGGTTGCAGAGCTGGCTCGGTACCTCGGCGTCCCGGTTGGAACTTTGTACCAGTGGCGATACCGGAGCGAAGGTCCTGCAGGGTTCCGAGTCGGTCGGCACGTGAGGTATCGATGGAGAGATGTCGAGAAATGGATTCGAGGACGGTTGGATGAGGAGCAACCACGTTGAGCACGCCACCCTTTTCTGTCGAGGTCGACGGGGATATGGTCGATCCTGAAGCCAATCGACAGGTGGCGCGCCGATGAGAGGATGGATCCAGCAACGGTCTGAACGTTCGGCTCCGTGGCGCGCCCGCTACTACGGCGCCGACGGACGGGAACGTTCCAAGAGCTTCGAGAGGAAAACCGATGCCGAGCGTTGGCTGAGCGCCCAGCTTGCGAAGCTCGACCGTGGGGAATGGGTCGACCCGGATCTCGGAAAGGTCCCATGGTCCGAATACTCGGATCAGTTGCTCGCCAGTCGCGGGCACCTCGCCGCACGCACCGTCGAAACTGACCGAGCGTGCCATGCTCGCGCCGCTCCCGTGATTGGTGATGTGCCAATTTCCCGGCTCACACCGGAGCTGCTTCGTGAGTTGATCGCCAATCTGAGTGCCGCTGGCTACGCCCCCGAGACCGTCGCCAAGACGATGCGGTGGGTCAGACTCACACTCAATCAGGCTGTGAACGACCGTCGGCTCCTCGCCTCCCCTGCCAAAGGGATTCGCCTACCCAACCCCCGACGATCGGACATGCGTCTCCTCGATCCCCAGGAAGTTGATCTACTCGCCCGCGCACTCCCCGACCGCTACCGGGCGTTGCCGATCGTGGCCGCCTACACCGGTCTTCGCTGGGGAGAGCTCGCCGGTCTCCGGATCGCTGCCATCGACATGCTGCGCCGCCGGCTCACCGTTCGATCGGCGCTCATCGAGGCAGCTGGAGAAGCTCCACGTCTGGGTCGACCAAAGACGGCGGCATCAGAGCGCACCATCACCCTCCCCGGTATCTGCCTCGAGGCGATCGCTCAGCACATCGACCGGAACCCGCTCGTCGACGGGTTGATGTGGACCACCGAACGAGGCGGCTACCTGCGGCGGGGATCGTTCAGCAGGATCTGGCGCACGGCAGTCGCGGAGACTGTCGGCCAGCCGTGCCGGATCCATGACCTGCGACACACCCACGCCTCCTGGCTGATCGCCGCCGGCGAGCACCCGAAGACCATCCAGACCCGCCTTGGACACTCCTCGATCCAGGTGACGATGGACCGCTACGGACACCTGATGGAAGGTCTCGACGACCGCACCGCCGACCGTCTCGACGCCCTGGCCGACTTCTCGGGCGGCCCAGGAGCGGCCCAAACCGGCCCAGGTGAGGAGCGGGAATCGAGCGAAATCCCCCTGACCAGGGGAAAGAGGTTGCAGTCCCGACCGGATTCGAACCGGCGTTTCCGGCTTGAAAGGCCGGCGTCCTGGGCCTCTGGACGACGGGACCTGGGAAAGAGAAGGTTAACTGGTCTCGGAACGGTATCCCCCCACCCGTAATTGAGACACACAGGGGTCATATCCGGACCTGTGGCTCCCAATTAGGAAGACGTAAGCCTCCCTAGGGCCCGCTCCAGCCTCTCCAGTGTCTTGGGCTTTCCCAGGGCGGCCATCGACTCGAACAGGGGAGGGCTCACCGAGGAGCCGGTGACCGCCACCCGCAGCGGTTGAAGGCCTTTCCCAATCCCGATGCCCATCTCCTCGAGCATCCCCCTCAATACGGGTTCGATGACCTCGGCCCTCCAATCGTCGATGGCCTCGAGGCGGAGACGCGCCTCGGTGATGTTCCCAGCGACGCCTTCCTTGGTCATCACCTTCTCCCAGGAGGTCTCGTCGTACTGGTCGAAATCCTCGAACAGGAAACCAATCTGCAAGCCGGCCTCGGGCAGGAGCCGGGTGCGCTCCTGGACCAGGTGGGCGACCGATCCGAAGCGCTGCCATTCCTCGGGACCGAGCGCTCGGCCGACCGCGGCCTCGACATACGGCGTGACCAACTCCACAAACCGCTCAGGTGACAGCGCCCGGATGTACTCACCGTTCATCCAGGCGAGCTTCTCGGGGTCGAAAATCGCCGGGTTGCTGGACACGTCCCGTAGGTCGAAAGCCGCAATTGCCTCCGCCCTGGAGAAGATCGTGGTCTCGGCATCGAGGGACCATCCGAGCAGGGACAGGTAGTTGAACACCGCGTCCGACAGGTAACCCTCGTCGCGGTACACCGAGAGCGAGGCAGCGGCAAAGCGCTTCGACAGCTTCTTGCCGTCGGTCCCAAACAGAAGCGGGAGATGGGCGTAGGAGACCTCGGTGGCACCCATCGCCCTGGCGAGCAGGATGTGCTTCGGCGTCGACGGGAGCAGATCCTCCCCCCTTGCCACGTGGGTGATCTCGTAGTCGACGTCGTCGACAGTCGAGGCCAGGTGGTAGGTGGGTGTGCCGTCGCTGCGAAGGATGACGAAGTCATCGAGATCGCGAGGCTCGAAAACGACCGTTCCCCTCACCAGGTCGTCGAATGTCACCGGGGAGTCCTGGGGAATGGAGAGACGGACGGCCCCGACCTCGGCGTCCGTCTCCGGCCTGCGGATGTAATGCCCGGGATGCCTTCCCTCGCCCTGGGCCCGGGCCCGAAGCTCTTCGAGCTCCTCGGGCGAACGATCGTCGTAGTAGGCGGCGCCCCCAGCCACCAACTGACCGGCGACCTCCCGATATCGGTCGTAACGATCCGATTGTCGATAGGTGCCGTGCGGCCCTCCGACCTCGACACCTTCGTCCCAATCCAGACCCAGCCACCGCAAAGACTCCAGAATGTCGGCCTCGAACTCCGCCGTCGATCGCTCACGATCGGTGTCATCGATCCGAACGATGAATACACCGTCGTTGTGACGTGCGTATAGCCAGTTGAAGAGAGCGGCGCGGGCAGTGCCCACATGGAGATGCCCGGTGGGAGAAGGAGCGATCCGCACCCGAACCGTCACCGACGCACGACCCGGTTGCTCAGGGTGCCGATACCGTCGATCTCGACTTCCACGGAGTCGCCCGCTTCGAGCTTCCCGACACCGGCCGGGGTTCCGGTCAGGATCACGTCACCCGGCAGCAGAGTCATCACCGTGGTGATGAACTCGAAGATCTCGGCCACCCCAAAGACCATGTCCGATGTGAACCCGGCCTGGCGCACGTCGCCGTTGACTCGACAGATGATGGCGAGACGTTCCAGTGGGTCGAGCTCGGTCTCGATCGCAGGCCCGAGCGGGCAGAAGGTGTCGAACCCCTTGGCCCGGGTCCATTGCCCGTCCCGGTTCTGAAGGTCCCGGGCGGTCACATCGTTGGCAGCGGTGTAACCGAGGATATATTTCGACGCCTCCTCGGCCCGGACGTTGCGAGCGACCCTGTTGATCACCGCGGCCAGCTCCGCCTCGTGATGTACCTCGCTAGAGGCCGGTGGCAGCACCACCGAAGCGTCGGGGCCTATCACCGCGGTCGCTGGTTTCATGAAGATGAGTGGCTCCGCGGGAACCTCACCGCCCAGCTCGCCGGCATGGTCCACGTAATTGCGCCCCACGCAGACCACCTTGGTCGGGATCACGGGAGAGAGCAGCTGAACTCGATCCCAGGGCACCACCGTCTCGGTTGGCTCCCACGCCACAAACGGGGTTCCCCGGTAAACCAGAACCCCTTCGGCGTCGGCGACACCGTAGGCAATGTCGTCGCCAGCCTTGATCCGGACGATTTTCATGAGGCGGCGGACGCTAGCCGAGGGAAGCAGGCTCTCCCGGCGGTCGCTCGGCGTGAGCGAGCGCCCAGCGCACCTGTTCCGGCTTGTTGATCATCAGCTCCCGGTCCATCTCGGAGACCGCCGTCTCCCCTGGCCGCGTTTCGTGGGGCACCGCAGCCATCCAGCGCTCTCGCTGGGCAATCAACTCGGGGATGGCCTCGAATCCATACCCGCAGAGCACCAGCGCCACCTCGAGATCCTCCTTGATCGGCGCCCGGCCTAGTGCTGCGGCGCGCGCCGTCATCAACCCGGCGAGGACGCCACGAAGGTTGGGGTCGTCGTCGGGAAGATCCGAAACGGACAGCAGGTGAAGTGCCCAGCCGGCGTCAGGGCCGGCGGCGCCGAAGCGCCCACCCCTCGGCACCTGCTCGGGCGAGGTGATCACCCCGGGCTTGGTCGGCCGCCAGCCGCGAGCGGGCGGAGGCTCCGGGCTGCTTCTCGGTCTTTCGGCCTCGGTGATCTCCAGATTCGGCTGTTGACCCATCAGATGAAGGTCAGCCAGTCCCTGTAGTCGGAGAGCTTGCCGGCCGCGGCGTCCGAGAACAGGTCCTGCGCCTTGCGGGTGACGGGCCCCGGTTCACCGTTGCCCACCACACGCCGGTCGACCTCGCGGACCGGGGTCACCTCAGCCGCGGTGCCGGTGAGGAACACTTCATCGGCGCTGTACAGAGCACCCCGAGCGAGATCCACCTCTCGCACTTCCACACCCTCTGCCGCCAGCAATTGGATGACGCTGTACCTGGTGATTCCCTCGAGGATCCCCGACGACACCGGGGGCGTGTACACGACGTCCCTACTCACAACAAACAGGTTCATCCCGCTGCCCTCGGACACCGACCCTGCGTCATTGAGCATGATCGCTTCGTCGAAGCCGGCGGCGACTGCCTCTTGCTTGGCCAGGACCGAGTTCAGGTACTGGCCGCTTCCCTTGGCGGTGGGGATGAAGCTGGTGTGCGAGATTCGGCGCCAGCTCGACACCATGGTGGTGATCCCCTTTTGGACACCCTCTTCCCCCATGTAGCTGCCGAGGAAGAAGGCCGCCATATAGGTGAGGACGGGGCTCGACGAAGGGTTGAGCCCGAAGGCGCCCGACCCGTAGAAGGAGAGGGGGCGGATGTAGGCCGACTCGAGCTCGTTCACCCTCAGCAGCTCGAGACATGCCTCGTCCAACTGGTCCGCGGTCCAAGGCATCGGGATCCCGTAGGCGCGGGCGGAAGCTACGAGTCGGAGCATGTGCTCGTGGAGCCGGAATACGGCAGTCCCCTCCGGGGTCTTGTAGGCGCGGATGCCCTCGAAGACACCCGTCCCGTACTGAAGCCCATGCGCGAGGAAATGAACGGTGGCGTCGTCCCACTCGACGAACTCGCCGTCCACCCATATCTTGGATGACGGTTCCATCGCCAAGAGGCTACCTGCTGGAGCGCAAAGTGAAATCCTCGGCTGGGGAGTCCCCCCGTTGTAATCGGGTTGCACAGGGCCATATATGACCCCTCACCGTCCCAATTACGGGACGGGCCGTGTTGAATCGAGAGATGGGACCCGACCAGCGTGACCGTCCCCGAGTCGTCGACTGGCTCATGGAGGGCGACCCCGCGATCCGTTGGCAGGTGTTGCGTGACCTCGAAGGTGTGCCCGAGCCGGTCTGGAGCGCCGAGCAGAAGCGTGTGGCCCGAGAGGGATGGGGCGCCCGGCTGCTCGAGCATCAGGGTGACGACGGCCGCTGGACTCCTTGGCTCTATGGCAAGAAGTGGATCTCCACCACCTACACGCTGGTCTTGTTGCGGAGAATGGGGATGCCCCCGTCGGAGAGGATCCATCGCTCGTGTCAGCTCTTCTTCGACGAGGCTCAGCAGCTCGACGGCGGGATCACCGCGTCACGGACCAGAGGCAGTCGCAGCGAGGCGTGTGTCACCGGAATGGTCCTTGCCTTTCTCTGTTGGTTTCGGGTCGATGATCCGCGCCGGGACCGGTTGGTCTACTACCTGCTCGACAATCAGATGTCCGATGGGGGGTGGAACTGCCTCCCAGGGGCAGACCACAGCTCCTTCCACACCACGATCTCGGTCCTGGAGGCGTGGCGGGAGTACTCGGACGCAGATGGCCCTCGAGTCGCAGAGGCGAAAGCGGCCGAGGCCCGTGGCCGGGAGTTCATGCTGCGGCACCACCTCTTCAAGTCGCATCGGACCGGTGAGGTGGTGGACAAGAGGATGTTGGGGCTTTCCTTCCCCCCGCGCTGGCACCACGACGTGTTGCGTGGGCTCGACTATTTCTGGTCCGCCGAGAGTCTCGACGACGACCGGCTGGGAGATGCGATCGCGGTGGTCCAAGGCAAACGCCGCAAGGACGGACGATGGCTGCTGCAACAGCGATGGCCGGGAGAGACATGGTTCGAGATGGAGAGGGCCGGGGAGCCCCGTCGGTGGAACACGCTGCGGGCGATGAGGGTTCTCGAAGCGCGAAAGGGCGGGCCGGCAGACGGTATCTAGTCTCGGCATCCAATGCACCGATTGGTCGCCTCCTTCTTCGGCTCCGGCCTGCTGTTAGGTCGGTTCCGGGGATCGAACGCAGGCTCCGGGACAGTCGGAGCGCTATTCGCTCTTCCCATCTCACTCTGGGCCGGCTTGAGTCTCGGGTGGTGGGCCCAACTGGTCGGTGCGGTGATCCTCACCATCGCCGCCCTCTGGTCCACGAGACCGCTGGCACCCGATGTGGGTGACGCCAGCTGGATCGTGATCGACGAGGCCGCCGGCGCCTTTGTCGCCACGATCGGCCTACTCGGGTGGCCCGCCCTCATCGCGTTCGTCGTATTTCGCATCGCCGACATTTTCAAGAGCAGACTCAACGGGGTGGTTCAGGCGGAGTCCCTGCCCGGCGCTCTCGGTATCACAGCCGACGACCTGGTGGCCGGACTTTATGGCCTGGCCGTGGGTCACTTGATGTTGATCACGGTTTTCTAGGAACAGTCCGCACTTCGGACGCGGCCTGTTGATCGCCTATGTTGTGGTGTGGAGGTGACAATGGAATGGCAACCGAATGCGATCGTGGTCGGAGTCGACGGTTCCGAGACCAGTCGGGCCGCGGCCGAACACGCCCTCGCCATCGCCCGCCACTGGAAGGGCAAGCTCTACCTGGTGACCGTGGTCAGACCCCCTGAAGGGTGGTGGGGCATCGGTGGGGCGCCGCCACCCCCTGAGGCGTTGTCGGCCGCCTTGGAGGCAGGTCAGGCACAGGTGCTCAATGAGTTGGAGGCGGACCTCGACCTCGAAGGTGTCGAGCACGAGTTGGTGGAGGAACTGGGCGATCCCTCATCGCGCCTGATCGCTGTCGCGGAGAGCAAAGGCGCCGACCTGATCGTCATCGGAAGACGAGGTGCCGGCATCGCCGAAAGAGTGATGCTGGGATCGGTGGCCGACCGGCTCTGTCACCAATCGCCGGTCCCGGTGCTCGTGGTTCCCTGAAGTCCGAGCGAAGCCCGACCGCTTCTCGATTCGCTTCTACGCTCGACCAGGTGCCGATCGTTGCCATCCTCCCGGTCAAGCCATTCCGATTGGGCAAGGAGCGCCTCACCGGGTCACTGACCCCAGACGCCAGGGTTGCCCTGGCTCAGGCTTTCGCCATTCACACCGCCGACACGTCGGCAGCGGCGGGCATGATCCCGCTGCTCGTAGCCGGGGACGACGAGGTGGCGGCATGGGCTCTGATCCGGGGAATCCCAACCGTCGACGACCCAGGTGGTGACCTGAGTGCCGCCGCTGCTGCCGGTGTCGAATGGGCCGAGGCGGCCGGGTGCGCTTGGCTCGTGCTCCATTGCGATCTTCCGTTGCTCCAGGTCGGCGAGTTGGGGGAGTTGACAGGGGCCATCGAGGAATTCGGGTCAGTGATCGCGCCCTCTGCCGACGGTGGCACCTCGGCGCTGGGAAGTCCGGTGCATATCGAGTTCGCCTACGGCCCGGGAAGTTTTCACCGCCATCTGGCGCGAATGCGGGACTCGGTTGTGATCGCACGTACCGGTTTGCTCCACGATGTCGATTCGCCCGCCGACCTCGTCTCGGCCCGCCGACATCCCCGCGGGAAGTGGCTCGACACCGTGGTCGGATGAGCCGTTTCGATGATGCGGTGCTGGTCACCGACCCGCTGCGACGAGCCCTGGTACTCGCCTGGTTGGAGGCCGCTTTGGGCGCGGTCGATCCAGAGCGTTTGACCAGCGAGACGTTGCGTGATGCGGAGCCGCGCCGCCCCACGGTTCTGATTGCCCTGGGCAAGGCGGCTCCGGCGATGGCACGCGGGGCGGTCGCGTCGATCGACGTGATCGGCGGGATCTGCGTCTCTGACCACCTCGAGCCGGTCCCACCAATGTTGCGGGCCATGGTTGGGGACCATCCTGTTCCGGGAAGAGCCTCCCTCGAAGCGGGGGCCGCCGCCATCCAAACGGTGGTCACCGCCCCTCCCGATGCCAGGCTCGTCGGGCTGATCTCGGGGGGCGGCTCGGCCGTCTGCGAGTCGCCGCGACCAGGGGTCACCGCCGAGTATCTGAACACGGTCACCACGGCGCTGCTGAAGGGCGGCGCCGGCATCGAGGAGCTGAACCTGGTGAGACGTCATCTTTCCTCGATCAAATGCGGCGGGTTGGCCCGAGCGGCGGGCCGGGCGATCGACACCCTGGTCCTCTCCGACGTCGCCGGGGCCGACCCCGCCATCGTCGCGTCGGGACCGACGATCCCCGCACCAGCCGACCCCGAGGGAGCACGCGACGTGATGGCCCGCCACCACCTCGAAATCCCACCAATCGTCTGGGAGGCCATGACCATTGATGCGGGGCCGCTCGACCTGCCAACCGTGACCCTGCTGGCAAATGGTTTCGATGCAGCCCAAGCGGTGGCGACGGCTCAGACCGGGCCGCACCAACTCCTCTCGCAATGGCTGTCCGGCGACATCGCGTCCTGTCTCGACCGGTTCTTGGGCGAGGCAGGCCCGGGCGTCACCATCGGCGTCGGCGAGACGGTCATCGAGGTGACCGGGGACGGGACCGGTGGGCGCAACACTCACGCCGCGCTCCTGGCTGCCGACCGGCTGGCGGGGACCGAAGATCTCTTCGTCTCCTTCGCCACCGACGGCGTCGATGGGGGCTCGAGGAGTGCAGGTGCCATCGTCGACGGGACCACCACCGGGCGGGGTGGGGACCCCAGTCGGTCATTGTCCAGCTTCGATTCTGGGAGTTATCTGGCCGGAACCGGCGACCTCTTGATCTGTCCGCCGACCGGGACCAATGTCGCCGATCTCTGGATTCTCTGGCGATAGCGGCCTGGCGCAACGTAGAGTTAGCAGACCGACAACACCAGGAAGCGTGGAGAAGACAGTCGTAATCACGGGCGGAACCGGAGGCCTCGGGACCGCATTGGTCCGCCGGCTCATACCGGAGGAATACCGGCTGGTCGTCACCTATCTCCTCCCTGACGAGGCGACTCGCTTCGAAGAGGAGTTCGATATCGACGAGGACCGCCTCCTCCTGCTCCGAGTCGACGCCACCAACGCCGAGGCCGTCAACAGCCTTTTCAAGAACGTGTCCGACCAATGGGGTGCCATCCATGGTCTCTGCTCACTGGTGGGTGGCTGGGCGGGGGGACGCGATGTCGAGGAGACGGACGACGTCAGATTCGAGCGGATGATCGACCTCAATCTCAGGTCCGCCTTTTACGGGGTACGCGCCGCCGTGCCCTATCTCAAGGAGGCGGGATGGGGACGGATCGTTCTTGTGGGCAGCAAGAGTGCGGTCGAATACCCCACCGGTCAGGCGGCCTTCAACATCTCCAAGGCAGGGGTGGTCGCCTTGGCCAAGTCGGTGGCACAGGAGCTCGACGGGACCGGTGTGACCGCCAATGTGCTGATGCCCTCGGTGATCGACACCCCGGCCACCCGCCAGTCACTCCCCTACGCCGACTACGTGAACTGGCCGACACCCGACGAGATCGCAGCGGTCGCCCATTTTCTGTTAAGCGACGACTCCGGCGTGATGAACGGGGCCTCGGTCCCTGTTTACGGCCGGGCCTGATCCCAGATCTCGACCCACTCACCGTGGGGATGGGCCTGTCCGATCTGGACCGGAGTCCCCTCCGAGCCGACTGAGACTCGGGCCCAGTCGTCGGCTTTGTTGAGGATCTCCATCGACACTCGATACACCGGCCGACTGGATCTGGCGATATCGCAAATCTCCTCGACTCGGTCCCGACCCTCCGGCGTCAGCTGGCCCAGGGCAAAGGCGTTCATCACCATCACCGGCTCCCCTTCGGGCAAGCGATCCATCGCCGGGGTCAGGGTGTCGAGGGCGTCACCGGCGATCATCTCCACCTCGAGGTTCGAGACGAGCTCCAGGGCATGCTTCAGGCGGGCTCTGCGTTCGAACTGCTCGGGCCAGATCAACGCATCGAGCCACTGGCGAGAGTCCGTGTCCCCGGGGAGGATCGGGTTGAGGTCGAGGCCGGTCCTGCTCAGCACCTCGATCTCATGGAATGCGATTTCGGCGCCACGTGACTCGCCTTCCAGGAGGACTGTCGATTCAGGCCCCCATTCCCGTCCACCCAACCGGTAGTGGTAGCGGTCGAGGGCGAGGTTGAGCCCGGCGCTGGACCCGATCTCGATCAAGTGGAAGCGTTCGAAGGGAGCTGTCATCACCCCGGGCAGAAGGGCGATGCAGCGCCGACATTCGTTGGTCTGGGTGTAGCGGCTGCTTCCGAGTTCGACGATCTCCTCTTCGTGCTCGAGCACGAACCGGCGGAAGACCGGATCGATCTGCTCGACCGGCAACGGATCTTCGGTCAGCGAGGCATACCAGGCGGCCAATCCCGGATCGGCGCCGCACATCAACAGATAGTGGACGGCTCCCAAGAGGAGATTCACCTGGGGAAGATGCTCGATTCGGTTGAGGACCCGCATCATCTCGGAATCGGCTGCGATCACCTCGACGAGATGGGCGTAGAGAGGCGAGCCATGCGCATGTTTGCCCCAGTCGCGGACCCCTTCGGGGGTGTTCCACATCAGAACACCTCACGCCGATAGGCCGTGGCCAGGGCGTCGGCGTACTCGTTCCACCGATAGCCGTTGTGCGCCTTGATCCACTCGAGCCGGACTCGCGGCCGCTGCTGGTAGAGGGCATGGGCCTCTTTGACCAGTTCGAGGTTGGCGATCGGCCCCGAGGACTTCTTGGTCCATCCTCTGGCTTGCCATCCGTCGGCCCATTTGGTCACGATGTTCACGATGAGCTGGGAGTCGGTGTAGACGGTGGTTTCGAAATCGGTCGGAAGCATCCGAAGGCCGTGGATCAGGGCCGTCAGCTCCATCTTGTTGTTGGTGGTGTGAGGCTCCGAACCCTGGGCCTGGTCGATGATCTCGTCGTCGATCACATGCACCGCCCCCCAGCCGCCGGGGCCCGGGTTTCCCTCAGAGGCACCGTCGGTGAACACCCCGCTGAGCGGACCATCAGTGAACGACGCGAGCACCTCGGACGTGGTCAGGTCGCTCCCCCGGGTCCGGCTCGAGGCGCCCCCCTTCCCGTAATTGGGACGTGCAGGGGTCATATCCGGCCCTGTGCCTCCCAATTTGGGAGGGGGTGACCCGCCGCCACGGTTCTTGCAGTCGAGACACTGGCGTGGGGTCCAGCCGGGGTATCGGTCGAGGACCTCCTGGCGGACATCGAAGGAGCGGCCACAGGTGTCACAGATGAACACGCCTAAGTCCGTGCGAACACAGAAACGAACTGTGGCGACTTCCACAGATTGAACTCGTGGTGGGTCTCGGTGAGCCCGAACGGCTCCACTATCCGGCGCAGCTTGGAAGGCCAGAGTTTGTGACAGTGCACCTGGCGAGCCTTGAACGGGGTGCGATAGAGGATCACCGAAGTCGGGATGGCGTACAGCCCCTGAATCGGCTCGGCGGGATAGATGAAGAGAGCACGTCCCTGCGGTTGAAGGACCCTCGCTATCTCGGCGATCGCGGCGTCGAGTGGAGGTATGTGCTCGATGGCGTGCACCGAGATGACGGCGTCGAACTCCTTGTCGTCGAACTGCAGATGCTCGGCCCGCATGTGGAGAACACGATCGGTGTCCGCAACCTCTCGGGCGTTGGGATTGGCGTCGATCCCGAGGATGTCCACCCCTCTCTCGGCAAGCCGCTTGGTGAGATGACCGCTCCCGGAGCCAACCTCGAGAACCCGCTCTCCATCGACGAGAGGAAGTAGCCGGTCGATCGTCTTCAGATGCTGCGGGTCCCACCGATTGACCAGGGCGTAGCGGCGGGAGTCGTACTCGGACATGGCGCGAGATTAGGAGAGGGTCTCGAGGTGAGCCGCTACCCCGTAGTCGAGGATCAGCGGGCCGTCCTCGTTGACGGCGATATGGGTGATCGAGGTGTTCTTCGGTGTGTACAGCGATTCGGCGTGGGAGTCGGTCGTCGATGTGAGTGACGAGACATAGGAGCGGATGGCGCCGCCGTGAGCGACGACAACCGTGGGCTTGCCGCGCGCCGGTTCCAGGGAATGGAGCGCATTCCCGAAGCGGTGGGCCAGCTCACCCCAGCTCTCCCCATCCTCACCCCGCCGCAGGTCCACCCCATCCCTGAAGATGGTCTCCATCAGGCCGGGCCACTGCTCCATGATCTCAGCCGAGGTGAGCCCTTCCCATTTCCCCATCGCCAACTCCCTGAGATCCTCGACTGTCACCACGCCGTTGTTGGCGAGGTACCCGGCCGTGCTCTGCGCCCTGCCCAACGGTGAGGAGTAGACGAGGTCGGCGGGCCCGTACCATTCGCGTAGGGCCGCAGCCTGGCTGTGGCCCCGCTCGTCGAGATCCCAGTCGTCCTGACCCTGCCAGCGGCCCTCGATGTTGGCCTGGGTTTGCCCGTGGCGGATCAGGGCCAGGACCGGCCGGTGAGCGGCGAGATGCTCGGTCACCGCAGATGACCTGGGACCGAGATGGCCCTGGTCGTTGAAACTCGCCAGTCGAGGTCGGTCATGGCTCCACACCAACCTGGTGATGGAGGTGTTGGCGGCAAAGGCGTGCACCCGTCTCCCCGGCCCGGCGAGGTAACGGTGGAGCACCGCGTTGAGCAGGCCACCGTGGGTCACGACCACAGCTCGGCCGTGCTCCCCGAGCCGCGTCGAAAGCTTCTCTATGGCGCCGAATGCGCGCTGCTCGGCCTCGATGAGACTCTCACCCGTCTCCCCCCAAGCCAATCCACGATCCGACACCGCCTTGCGAATCAGTCGGCTGTCGGCGGCGAGGACCTCCTGGCGGGTCATCCCCTCCCAGCGCCCAATGTCGATCTCGATGAAATCCTCGGAGATCTCGACCTCGGATGAGATCGCAGCTGCGGAGCGAACCGCCCGTTCCAGCGGCGAGCTGATCACCAGCTCGAACTTCTGGCTCGAGAAGCGACGGGCCAGGTGCTCGAGACTGGCCTCCCCTGCCTGGCTGAGAGGGCCGTCGGCGCGGCCACTCCAGACCCCGGCCCGATTGGTTTCGGACTCGGCGTGGCGGATGAGGAGGATTTCGGGCATTTCTAAGTACTTGGTACTAGGTACTCGGCACTTGGAGAAAGCGGCGGCTCATGAGATGAATGCCGAAGCGAAGACCAGAGAGACGATGGTCATGACCTTGATCACGATGTTCATCGCCGGCCCCGCGGTGTCCTTGAACGGATCGCCGACCGTGTCCCCGATCACCGCTGCCCTGTGGGCGTCGGAGCCCCTGCCGCCATAGGCGCCGCTCTCGATGAACTTCTTGGCGTTGTCCCAGGCGCCACCGGCGTTGGCCATGAAGATGGCGAGGAGGAACCCGGTTACCAGGGCCCCGGCGAGCAGGGCGCCCAGCGCCTCGACGTCGATGAACCCGACGACCAGGGGCAGAGCGATGGCAAGGGTCGCCGGAACCACCATCTCGCGCAGGGCTCCGGCGGTGGCAATGTCGACACATTCTGCGTAATCGGGTTTGACCCCCGGCTCACCCTCCTGCAACCCCTTGATCTCCCGGAATTGACGTCGCACCTCGTCGATCATGCGGTTGGCGGCTCGCCCCACTGCACTCATGGTGAGCGCCGCGAACAGGAACTGGAACATGGCCCCGACCAGAAGGCCGATGATGGTCTCGGCTCGGGTCAGGTCGATGGCGGTGATCTCGACCGCCTGGATGAAGGCGGTGAACAGGGCAAGGGCGGTCACTGCTGCCGAGGCGATAGCGAATCCTTTGGCTGCCGCGGCCGTGTTGTTGCCCAAGGCATCGAGAGCGTCTGTGGTGCGGCGGACCTCGGGCGGGAGTTGTGCCATCTCGGCAATGCCTCCGGCGTTGTCGGAAATCGGGCCGTAGGCATCCATCGAGATGTTCATACCCAAGGTTGCGAGGACACCGATGGCGGCGATCGCGATCCCATAGAGCCCGCCTCCGTCTCCGAGGGCCCAATCACCGGCGTAGAAGGCAACCCCGATACCACCCGCCACCACGATCACCGAGAACGCAGCCGAGCGCATCCCCTCGGCGAGACCGGTGACGATCAGCGTCGCGGGGCCGGTCTGGGCGTGCCGTGCGATCTCTTTGACCGTCTTGTGGTTGTCGGAGGTGAACCACTCCGAGATCTTTCCGACCAGCCATCCCACGACGAGACCGGCGATCACCGCCAGCCAGATCCCGAGCGGGTTCTCGGCCACATCATCGAAAACCCAATAGGAGAGCCCGAGGACCCCTGCCGCGGTGACGACCAAGGCGAAGTTGGCCCCACGATGGAGGGCCGCTGTCAACTGACCCTCCCCGCTGGCTCTTACCAGGAAGGAGCCGAGAATGGCGGCCAACATCCCGAGGGCGGCGACGGCCAGGGGAAAGACGATGGCCTCCTCGATGAACGAGGTGCCACGAAAGACGATGGCAGCGTAAGCGACGGGTGCCACCAGGGCGCCCACGTAGGACTCGAAGAGATCGGCGCCCATCCCGGCCACGTCCCCGACATTGTCCCCCACGTTGTCGGCGATCACCCCCGGGTTGCGGGGGTCGTCCTCGGGGATGCCCGCCTCGACCTTTCCCGCCAGGTCGGCGCCGACATCGGCCGCCTTGGTGAAGATCCCACCCCCGATTCTGGCGAAGATCGCGACGGAGGAGCCTCCGAGGGCCATGACGGTGATGGTCTCGGCCCATGCATCGAGGCCGAGGACACGGTCGAAGACGACGAAGCCGAGACCGACTCCGAGCAACCCGAGGCCGGCAACGATGAACCCGGCGGCCGCCCCACCCCGGAAAGCCACGGAAAGCGCGGCGAGGACTCCTCCGGTCCGGGCGGCCTCAGTGGTCCGGGAATTGGCGGCGGTGGCGACTCGGATCCCGGCGTACCCGGCCCCGGCGGAGAGAGCGGCGCCGAACAGGTATGCGACCACACCCCAGGGCCACCCCCAGTCGAGGAAGATCCCGATGAGACCCGCCATCACCACCACGAAGATCAGGATCCAGCTGTACTCCCGGCGCAGGAAGACCATGGCGCCCTCCCTGATGGCGTCGGAGATCTCCACCATGCGCTGATTGCCGCGGGGAGCGGCCAGCACCGCCTGCGTGTAGTAGGCGGCCAGCACCAGGGCGGCGAAACCGGCTGCGAGCGCGACATAGAGGATCAGATCAGGCATCGAAAGGACCTCATGAGAGCTGGATCGAGGCGGCCCGGGAGTATACGGAGGCGAAAGAACACACCCGAACGCGGGGTGGCCTCAGTCTTCAGCCAGGGCGTCGAGGGTTGGTAGGTCCTTGATCGGGGTATCTACGGCCTCTCCCGAAAAGGACCGGTATGAGAGGCAGCGTCATCTGGACGATGGTGGGCATCTGCTCGTCGTCGCTCTCCTCATCTGCATCTTCTGATCGAAGGCCATCATGATGGAGCTCTACCTGGGGTGGGATTGGCTGAAATCGACGACGTCGCGGGTGGTCCGTGATCTCTTCGAGCGCCTGACTCAAGGCGACGGCTCTGGGATCGGCGCCTTTCAAAGGCGACCCTAAACCTCACCGACCCCCGATGAACGACCAGTCCGGGGCTTCCACCATCGTGGTGCCCACGTCTGTGACGGTCCACAGCAGGGAAACCATGCCCTCGTTGTCGACGAAGTCGACGCGCACCAGCAGTCCCGACCGGATTTGAACCGGCGTTTCCGGCTTGAGAGGCCGGCGTCCTCGACCCCTAGACGACGGGACCAGACTCGGCCGACTCACGTAGGCCGTTGCTCGGGGGGAAGGACTCGAACCCTCAATAACAGGGCCAGAACCTGTCGTGTTACCTATTACACCACCCCCGAACGCGCGCACCCGAGGGCGGCGCGGGAAGCTCAGGTTACCCGACCACTGGGTCAGTGCGGAGTTGGGTAGTGGGTCAGTTTGAAAGTCAAGGACCGTTGACGTCGCACAGTCCACCGATCCCGACGACAAGGGCTCCGACCCCTCCGAAGGCAAGAATCCCGCTGCGGTCGAACTGGGCCGCCTCGGAGGGTTGAAGGGCGGCAAAGCACGGGCTGAGAAGTTGACGGCGGAGGAACGGTCAGAGATCGCTCGTATGGCAGCCAACGCTCGTTGGCGAAGTGCCGGCTCAGGCAGCAAAGGGGTCTAGGAACATCTCCGGGTCTCTTCCCTCGATGGCCGACCTGCGAGCGGCCTTGACCTGTTCATCTGCCAGGTAGTGCCGACCTCGCTTCTCACCGTGAGCCGTAAGTAGCCCCGCGTCCACCATCTGTCGCAGGTCGCGCGTCGCCATACCCTCCGAAACGTCCTCGCCCATCTCTTCAAAGGCTGCACGGTATGTCGCATTGCGCACACGGAAGCCAACTGCTGCATCGAACATTCCGATAAGGCTTCTCTCGTTTAGGCCGTGCTCCTCAGCCAAGGCCTCAAGCCGACCCCAAAGCTCTTCGCTCTCGCGTATTCGTTGCAACATCTTTCGGGCCTGGTGCAGATGAGCTGTCAAGATGAAACGCATCCAAGGTCGAGCATCGCGTTCCGGCTGCCAATGCCCTCCGCCAACTTCGGCGAGGACGTCGTAGTAAGCCTGCGTATTCCGTCCCAGGTATTCCTCAATGCTCAGGAACACAGGCGATAAGGGGATGCCCTCGCGAGCTAGCACGAGGCTCTGCAGACAGCGCGCCATTCGACCATTGCCGTCCTTAAACGGGTGAACCATCACAAGATTCAGATGAGCCATGCCTCCCCTCACGATCGGAGGCGCATCATCGGGTTCGTTGAGAGACTCGGCCAGTATCTTCATTAGCTCAGGCACTGAGTCGATGTCAGCACCCTCATATACGATGTCGCCTGATTCCTCGTCTCGAACGTAGATGTCACCTTTCCGCCACAACCCGGGCCCGTTGTCCAGGCGATAGCTGGTCATGAGGAAGTGCAGGCTCTTGAGCAAACGCGTGTCGTATCCGAAATCCTGTTCGTCGGCGAGCTGCAGCACATACGTCATGGCGTCGCGGTATCCCTGGAGCGCAAGATGAGTCTCCTCGTCTGCATCGAGAGGTTCCTCTCCCATAGCTACCGCGGCGGCATCGTCAAGGGCAGCATCGAAGCCCTCAATACTGTTGGAGCCTCGGAGCGCGCGGGCGATTGACAATCGCCTCAACGACCCAAACCACCGGCGTGGCTCATAGAGCTGGTGTCTGAGCTGCTTTCTCAGATCATTGATCTGCTCCAGCACTGCTTGCTCCTGCTCGTCTGTCTCTGGTGTCTGAAACAACATGCTTGAAATTTGGTTAGCAACCTTCATGTGAGGGATTCTATCCTATAAAGGGGGGTTTACAACCCTCATTCCCTCGAGCATTCCTGGCTCGTCGGGGAGCGGACCCTGGCCGACGCAGACACCTTCATCCGCGACCTGGGCGACCGGCTCAAGGATCGCTTCCAACTGACCACAGACGGGCTCAACCTCTACCTGAA
>DATDPT010000121.1:0-5033 GCA_035292605.1 Acidimicrobiia bacterium | reverse complement strand
TGAAGGCGGAAGGTGAGCCGCTCCTGGTTCCGGTCCACCATCTCGTAGTGGCCGTGGTCGAAGATGCGCACCTCTCCCCCGCCGTACTCCCCCTGAGGGATGCTCCCGGTGAAGGTGGCGTATCCCATCGGGTGGTCTTCGGTGCGGATTGCCAGGTGACGCAGACCCCGGCGCCGGGGCAGGCCTTTGGGGACCGCCCAGGAAACCAGCACCGGGACCTCCTCGTTCAGCATCTCCAAGCGGACGTCGTGATGGAGCCGGGTGGCGTGGTGTTGTTGGATCACGAACTGACCGCCGACCGGAGCCGTCAGCCGGTCGACGTCACCCGAGATGTGCTTACCGGGTGGCTCCGGGGTTTTCTCGAAAGCCCGTTTCTCGTCGTAGGTGCTCACTGGCCAATGCTTACTCGATCGGGAGAGGCGTTGGGTGTATGAGCCACGCCTTCGGTCTCGAGGTGGTGGCTATCGTCGCCAGTCATGGTGACCGAGCGGATCGCCCGAATCACGGCAGCCAACGAGGCCCTGCTGTCGTTCCTCCCCATCTGGGAGGAACATCGCCACCAGCCGGATGTCGCTGATTTTGCCTTCGGCAATCCTCAGGAGATGGTGGTAGGCGGATTCGCACCCGCCCTGGCGTCGGCTACGACGCCACTGGACAAGAACCATTACGCCTACAAGTTCTCCGAGAAAGGTTCGCAAGCCACCGTGGCGAGCCATCTGACCGGGTGGCGGGGTCAACAGTTCGAAGCGGAGGACATCGCCATGACCCCGGGAGCCTTCGGGGCCATCGCCGCCGCTCTTGGGACCCTGGTCGATGTCGAGGACGAGGTGGTCTACTCGGATCCCCCCTGGTTCTTCTACAAGTCGATGATCCTCGCGGCGGGGGCGACCCCGGTCAGCGTCCCGGTCCGGGGCGACGACTACGACCTCGACCTGGATCGCATCGCCGGGGCGATCACCGAGAAGACCCGTGTGGTGATCGTCAACACCCCGCACAATCCGACTGGTCGCATCTACCCGCCTTCGACCCTCGAAGGCCTGGCCACAGTTCTGACCGAGGCCTCGAATCGGTTTGGGGCACCGATCTACCTGCTCTCCGATGAGCCCTACTCCAAGCTGGTGTTCAGCAACGCCAAGTTCACCAGCCCCGCCCGGTATTACCCGTACACACTGATCTCCTACAGCTACGCCAAGATCCTGTTGACGCCGGGGCAACGGATCGGATGGCTGGCCTGGTCGCCGCAGATGCCCGACCGGGAGTCGTTGCGATCTGCGGTCTTCATGGCCCAGATCGCAGGCGGCTGGTTGTTCCCCAGCGCCATCATGCAGTACTCCCTCGCCGAGCTGGATCGGCTCTCCATCGATCTCGTCGAACTCGAGCGCAAGCGTGATCTGTTCGTCGCCGAATTGGGAGAAGCCGGCTACGAACTTCGGCCGCCGGAAGGGACCTTCTATCTCTGGGTTCGTTCTCCCGACCCAGACGATGTCGCCTTTGCGCAGGGGCTTGCCAAGCAAGGAGTCCTGGTGCTTCCGGGCACGACCTGTGCCTCGCCCGGACATTTCCGCATCTCGCTCACTGGGACCGCTGAGATGATCGAGCGAAGTCTCCCCGTCTTCCGGAAGGCCATCTCGAGCAAGGCAGGATGATCATCCTCGCTTGATCCGAGTGTCCACCGGCCGAACAGTCGGGCGGAGGTTCTGTGAGAAGGGGAGGTGTTAGCCAGCACAGCAATCCTGGCTACATCCTCCACGCCGAGGTCGCCCGGTCGATCGCGTCGACTTCTTCTGAGGTCAACGAGAAGCCGAGTGCGGCGGCGTTGTCCCTGGCCTGTGCGCCGTTCTTGGCGCCAGGAATCGGCAGCACGACCGGATTTTCGATGAGCCACCGCAGTGCGACCTGACTCGGGGTCTTCGAGTACCGATCGCCGATCTCGGACAGCAGACCGATTAGGGGTTGTATGGCATCCAGCGCCTTCCGGCGATAACGGGGCAGGATCCGCCTGAAGAAGCCACCCGGCCGATTCTGTGCAGAGTATTTCCCGGTCAACAGGCCACCGGCAAGAGGCGTGTAGGCGATGAGGGTGACCCCGAGTTCACGGCAGGTGTCGAGGACACCGTCCACTTCGGGCTGTCGGTGCAAGAGCGAATACTCGACCTGGTTGGATGCAAGCGGAATGCCGCGTTCGGCGAGCGCGGCGTGGGCCTCGCGCATCTGCTCCGCCGAATAGTTGCTGACCCCGACCGCCCTCACCTTCCCAACCTCAACCGCATCCGCCAGCTGCTGCATCAGCTTCGGGATCGACACCCGCCGGGCCGGGAAGTGATGCTGATAGAGATCGACGGTCGAGCGTCTCAGCCTGGCCAGACTCGCCTCCAGCTCATTCGGGAAGTCCTCCGCTCGAAAGCGGAACCCGGCAGGGAACTTGGAGGCGATCAATACAGCCTTGCCTTGTGTCAGCTCACCGAGTCGCCGCTCGGACGCCCCGCCGCTGTACATGGCGGCGGTGTCGAACAGGTTCACTCCCGCCTCCAGGCTCACCTCCAGCGCTCGCTTCTCCTCTTCATACCCGTGAGCGCCTCCGTAGGCCGTCTGGGCCGGGTGGAGACGTGCCAATCCTCGTGGGTCGCCCCAGGTCATGGCCCCAACTCCGAGGCGCGGGACCTTGAGGTCGCTTTGACCTAGGGTCGTCGCCTGCTCCATCTCCACTTCCCAATCATCAAGCCCTTCGCATCGAAACGAAGGGGCAGTCGCATCCTCTTCGATCGCTACGTGGGATTCAACTCCTCGGCTCGTCGACCCAGGCCGGGCCGACCCGTGCTCGCTACATTGCGAAGCCTGCGATGAGCATGAGATGACCGCCCTTCAGACGACGTCAGCCGAGATGGTGGCGCTCAACGCCGACATCGTGGGCTATAGCCGACTGATGGCCGACGACTTCGAGGGAACCACTTTCGCCGTCGAGGAGACCCGTCGACTTGTAGACGAGAAGATCGATCAGAACGGGGGCAAGCTGGTCAACTTCGTCGGCGACAACTTCATGTCGGTCTTCACCGAGGCCAAAGACGCGGTGGCAGCCGCCATTGCCATCACCACCCAGCTCGAGTCGAGGAATGCCGACCTTCCTGAGTCTCGTCAGGTCCGATTCCGCATGGGTATCGATCAGGGACAGGTGACCGTCTCCGATGAGGATCATTTCGGGGATGCGTTGAACGTGGCGGCGCGCATCCAGGGGATCGCCCCCGCCGGCGGCATCAGTGTGTCGGGAAGGGTCTATCGAGCCCTCGACGAGCCGTCGCTTCGCTTCAAGTCGCTGGGCAAGAAGGCAATGAAGAACATCCCCGAAGAAGTCGAGGTCTACCAGTTCGCCGACCTTCCCGGTGACGGGTCGGGTCGTGTCGGGTCGAGGTCACTCTCCCTGGAGGCACCGACTCTGGCGGTGCTCCCGATCCATACCGAGATGGTCGATGAATCGGTCCAGCGCAATGCCGGGATGATCAGAGCCGACCTGATCCACAGACTCTCCCGGGTGCCACAGCTGCGGGTGGTGGAGGCGAGCGGCGAGCCCGGGGGAAGTGACACCGGGGCCGCCCGCTACATCATCGAGTCTGGCATCCATCAGGGGGGAGACAAGGTGCGGGTGTATGCCAATCTGATCGATTTGACGACGATGAACGTCGTCAAATCGCATCGTTGGGTGGCGACGGTCGATGAGATGTTCGACCTGTCGGAGCGAATCGCCGACGAGGTGGCCCAGTCGATAGAGGTAGAGCTGATAATCGGTGAGCCGGCAGGCATCTACGCCGATCTCAACGACCCAGAGGCCATCGAGGAGATCTATCTGGGGTGGTATCACCTGACCACCGGGACCGCCGAGGGATGGTCACGCGCAGTGGAGCTGTTCGGGAGGGTCGCCGAATCGCACCCCGAGCAGCCATTCGGGATAGTCCTGTCGGCGTTCGCCAACTGGATGGCGGCCAACTCGGGCTGGGCTCGAGACCCCGCCGCGACCCTGCAACGAGCAATGGAGCAGGCTCAGGTGGGGACCGATCTCGGGGACCTGACCGGCATGGCGACGACGGTCAAGGCCGCGGTGCTGATGTCTCAGGGCCGCGGCGCCGAGGCGCTCGAAGCGATCCAGGGCGCGGAAATCGTCCGCCCTACCTGTGACATCACCTTCGGCCTTGAGGGGAGCGTCCGCCGCTACCTCGGCCAGTGGGACAAGGCGGTGGACCTGGTCGACACTGCGATGCGCCTCACCGGGGTGAACAAGCCCTGGTATCCGACGGTGAAGGCATGCTCGCTGTTCATCGGGGGTCGGGTCGAGCAGGCCGCCTCGGTCGCCGAGCTCGTCCTCGATCATCAGCCGAACAATCTCGAGGCTTTGCTCGTCCTGGCGGCGGCCCAAGAGGAGATGGGGCTGCACCGGCGGGCCCAGGCCACGGCCCGGCTGATCGAGGAGAGGTTTCCTGCCGTCGACGTGGAGGGCTGGCTCGACCGCAACCCCTACCAGGACCGGGCAGTGGTCGACCGATGGAAAGAGGACCTGGTGGCGGCAGGAGTGATGCCAGCTGGGTGAGCCGGCGGGTCGGGTTTGGAAACCCAGCCTGTCCCGGGGTGCGGCGAGGTGGCGGTGACGTCCGGTCAGGGTGTGGTCGCCTCCGGCGAATCGAGTTCGGCGTCCGGTTCGTCGTGGAATCGCAGCGCGAGGGTCGCCTTGACCTCGAGATGGCGCAACAGGAAGGCGCGTTCGTCGAGCCGTTTGCGTCGCAGCCAGCCGGTGACTTCGTCATTGCCCTTGCTGGCATTGCACGAGCCGCAGGCCGGAGCGATGTTGTCGAGCGTGTAACGCCCACCACGAGAGATCGCCAGCACGCAATCGCGCTGCAACGGCTGGTCGGTCGCACCACAGTACGCACAGCCACCCCAGGCCACCTTGAGTGACGTCCACTGCTCTTCGCTGAGGTCATGCTCGACGCGATCCATACGGCGCTTGCGTCTACGGGCGCCTCTGGCCTTGCGACTTCGGTCGACCG
>DATDPT010000120.1:0-8818 GCA_035292605.1 Acidimicrobiia bacterium | reverse complement strand
CTGGCGACGATCCTTTGGTATGTGTACACGGTGGCTGCAGGTCAACGTGACAGCCTGACACGTACTTCGATGACTGCGGGGTTGATCCTCGCCGGAATGCTCACGGTCGGCTTCGTCCTCCAGACTTATGACCGCATCGTTCCTTTCGCTCCGCCCTCATTGTCGAATTCCCAGGTGATTGTCACGGGAGTCGCGGCTGGTGCCGGCTTTGTGGCAACGTTTCTGCTCAGCCTGCTCCTCGCAATTCCACGGGTGGGAGGCTTCGTCCTCGCAGCCATTGCAGCCGCAACTACCTGCACCATCTATTCGTACTTCTTCCTGTCTGGCGACTCGGGGCAATGGATCGTGTGGGGCACACTCGGGTTCGGCGTAGGGGCTGCGATTGCGGTGATTCTGAGGCCGGAACTCTTCACTGGCCCCGCCGATCGCTGAGAACGGCGTAGACGTCGAAGCCGGTCGAGCCTCTGTCACCGTGGAACGGTCTTCCCCACGTCTATCTCCTTCCCGCAGACTCGGTCGGGAGAATGGAGTAGAGGACGGATATATTGCCGAACGTGCCCTCACCCCTATCCATCGCCCTCGTTGGCTGCGGGTCGTGGGGCAGGCACATCCTGCGTGATCTGGTGGCCTTTGGTTGCGAGGTCACTGTCGTTGCTCGCAGCGAGGCCTCGATTGCACGTGCCCGCGAGGGGGGTGCGCACACGATCGCCCAGTCGATCGAGGCGTTGACGGCACCAGACGGGATGGTCGTGGCGGTGCCAACGACCCTGCACGCCGAAGTCCTGGATACGGCCTTGAAGCTCGACGTGCCGGTGTTCGTCGAGAAGCCACTCACCAACGACCCGGTCACAGCGCGAAGGTTCGAGCATCGAAACCACCTCTTCGTGATGGACAAGTGGCGATATCACCCCGGTGTCGAGATGTTGCGAATCTGCGTTGCGGACGGGCGGTTTGGTGCCATGCGTGGAATGCAGACCATTCGCCATGGCCCCTACAACAGCCATTCCGACGTTGATGCGATTTGGATTCTGACGCCGCACGACCTGTCGATCATTCTCGAGGTGACCGGCGATGTGCCTCGACCCATCGCCGCCGCCGGTCACGTGGTCGGTGGCGAGGGGAGTCTTCTCGGCATCCTGGAGGGCGGGATTGGGATCGACGTCTCCAGCCGCAGCAACGTGTATCGAAGAGAGGTCCGTGTCTGGTTCGACCAGGCTGTGGTCACCCTGTCCGACGGCTACAGCAAAGCCCTCGAGGTGCGGATCACGGTGGACGGACAGGAGCCGGTCTCGACCCAGCTCCCACTCGGATCGCGGCTTCCCTTGGAAGCGGAGTTGGACGCCTTCGTGGGGCACCTCCGCGGTGGCCCGCCTCCAAGGAGCTCGGCCGCGGAGGGTGTGCTGATCGTCGAGCGGGTCCAGCAGCTTCGCGATCTCGCTGGGATTTGAGTGGTGTGGCGGTGAGTCCGATGGCAACCGTATTGGTGCCGACCCACAGTCATGGGCCGCTTCTTGCCCACGCAGTCGGCAGCGTCCTGAAACAGTCCATCTCGGACATCGAGATCTTCGTCGTTGGTGACGGGGTCGACCCATTGACGAGGCAGGTTGCACTCGACCTTTGCGCTCGAGACAAACGAGTGACCTTCTTCGACAAGGAGAAGGGACCGCGTCACGGCGAATTGCATCGCCATGAGGCTCTCCACCAAGCCAGTGGGCGAATCGTCTGTTACCTCTCGGACGACGACCTTTGGCTACCCGATCACGTCGCCTCGATGCTCCACCTGCTCGATGGCGCCGACTTCGCCCATGCCCTGCCGATCGGGATCCGGATCGACGGCTCGGTCTTTCCCTGGGCGGGTCATCTCGAAGTGGCGAGCAGCAAGGAGAGAGTGATCGCCCATCTCAACTTCATCCCGCTTTCAACCGGAGCTCACACCCTCGATCGATACCGACGGCTGCCATTCGGATGGCGCACCACTCCTGAAGGGATCAGCACCGACGTGTACATGTGGTCTCAGATCCTCCAGGAGCCCGATTGTGTAGCGCGTTCGGGAACTCGGCCCACCGTTTTGCATTTCCCCTCGCCGTGGCGGGAGGAGATGACCCCCGAGCAGCGTCTCGAGGAGCTCGCTCGGTGGCGAGAACGCATCGCCGCTCCCGACTTCGAGGCGAGATTCACCTCGACTGTGACCGACGACATTGCCCGCGACCGTGCTGACAAAGAGGAGGTCGTCAGCCAGTTGAGTCAGCGCCTCGCCTCGGTCGAGAGCGAGTTGCAGGCTGCTCGCGGCCAACTAGATGACCAGCAGACTCAGCTCGCCGCCACGAAGGAGCGACTGGAGCACGCTAAGCGTCAACTCGCCGACGCCCAGAACCGGCTGGAGGACCGAGAGGCCGAGCTGACCAGTGCCCAGGGGCGGCTGGAGGATTACGAGCTGCAACTCGTCGACGCCAAGGACCGGCATGAGGTTTACGAAGTCCAGCTGCAGAGCCTCCAGGGTCAGCTGGAGTGGATGTCACAATCACTCACCTGGCGCACTCGCGACAGGTTGTTGCGTCTCCCCGGAGTCGCTCGCATCACGCGATGGGCTGGAGCGGCTCGATCTCGGCGAGCAGCTGATTGAACCCTTGCGCCGAGGCATCTCGAGGAGAGAGTGAAGTTGGCTCGAACGGCCAGCCGATACCCAACGCCGGATCGGACCAGAGGCAGGCCAGCTCGTCATCCGGGTCCCAATAGAGCGAAACGGCATAGACATGGATCGACGGCTCGTGAAACAGGAAGCCATGGGCCACACCGTGGGGTATCACGATTGAGGCGAGGGCCTCTCCGTCCAATTCGGCGAGGGTCACCCTGCCCTCGGTGGGCGAGCCGCGTCGCAGATCGCGGAGACCCACCGTGGCGTGCCCGGAGACAACGGTGAGGTAGTCGTCATGGCGGGGGTGGACATGAACGCCCCGGAACACTCCTCGGTTAGACCTCACCACATTCCACTGAACCGGTGAGACGTTCACACCCCAAGACTCACGAAACACCTCGGTGAAAACGCCCCGATCGTCGGGATACATGGTGAGCTCGATGACGGACACCCCGTCGATGTCGTGGGATCTCTCGACCACGGGTGAGGTCATGTAAGCCATTCAAGCAGGGGGAGGCGGGTCCAATCAGGGGCAAGGTGGCGAATTCGCAGAGGAAACTGTGCGAAGAGAATCCCCGCCAGCTCTCCACAATGAGCACCCTCAGTCGATAGGGCCGAAAGTCTGTCCCGAGAAACTGCCCAGTCCAAGAACGAAGGGCAGACACCGGGTAGAACCGAACTCCAATCGTGTGTCGTCCGATCTCACGTCACATTTCAGAAAGAGGGCGAGGGCAATGGCCAACAGGTCCAGACAGGTCACGCCACATCAGAACAGTGAAACCCCATCCATTGCTCCATTTGTCTCCGCTATTGCATAGCTTCCAGCCCGCCAGAGAGAAGCGCATCCAGAGCCGAGGACAGGCAAAGGCATCCCCTCGAATCGTGTTTCGATCTGCCTATGGGCTTGGAACAGCCAAGACAATCTCCGTGGTGCCATCCGGAACGACCAGGCTGGTTTCACGAAGCAAACTACGTCATCCAACGGCCAATCGCCAATGTTGGGCCGACGTTCAGATCGATATGACTCGAGAATCTGTCTCCACTAACGGTCAACACACCGCCGCGGGCAACACACCTATTGACATGAAAGAGGGAAAGGGAGATGATACCAAGAGACGCTCTGAAGGAAGATCCAAATGCGTCAAAGAATAGGCCGCCGCCTTACCGCTCTGGTCGTGACAGTCATGACTTTGGGGCTGATTAACCCTGGAACCGCTTTGGGGACTGGCACCCATTCCGATACCTGGAGTGTGAATGCTTGCAGTTATGAACGAGCACACGTGGACAGCGGGAGCACCACCCACTCTCACACTACTGACGAGAACGGAAACTGCGGCACCATCCGAACACGCCTTCGCTATGTGACCCCCAACGACACTCTTGGGTGGACGTCGTGGTCCTTAGGAGATGTCACACAGGTCACAGCGGAGACGGCGGCGCAGAATGCAGTGGTTCGCAGCGAACATCGGGCATGGGACAACGTAACCTCTACGGACAGCGGTGTCTCAACGTTGTTTTAAACCTGAACAGGTCTTGTGGTGGGTGCTGTTGCTCACGACACTCGCCGCATGCAGCGGGGTGCCTTCGTCGGTCACGACGGAGGCACCTTCAACATCGTCCCCGATGTCCGAGCCGCCGATCCTTATAACGGAGCAAGTGCCTGCCGAGTACGCCTCGGTGATGACGTCCGGACAATGGACAGAAGGACGCGCCTTTCAACTCGACGCGATCGATGACGGCGTCACCCTCGCCGACCTCCAGGCTGCCACCCTCAACGCCATGGCCTGCATCTCGGCAGCCGGACTTTGGACCGTTGGCCCGTTCCCGGTCAACGCAGGAACCGACTGGGGCTTTACCTACGAGGCCACGGATGCCGACCCAGACGACCTGGTCGGGTCGTCCTGTCAAGCAGCCTGGCGCGACGAAATCGCGTTCCACAAGCCGGACCTACCCCTCGCTCAACAACACGACATGCTGATCGCGTTGTCAGACTGTATCGAAATCAACGGCGGACCATTGGTCGATCGGACTATGACGGACAACGACATGCTCTTTGCATTTAACGATCCGAGGTTCGAGACCTATCACCCCGAATACGGGCACTGTTTCGACGACTACGCCTTTTGGATGGCGAAGGTGCCTGAGGATATGGACGAACCCTCTGACAAAACTCCGGGCGGCTGATGCGAGCAACAAAGACGATCGCGGTCTTGGTGGCGGCGGTCGGATTGCCGTTGGCGTTTCTGGTTTGGGCTCGGCTGGAGGCTGACGATCGCCTCGCGGTGCTGGAAGCTCCAGTTGAGCCGGTGTCGGCTGTAGCCGTCCGCCAGGTGGTCGATGATGCCAAGCCCGCAATCGCGCAAGTCATATTCGACGACGCTCCCAGTCTGACCGTTAACGATGTGACAGGCCTGGTCACCGCGGTTCCGGTCGTAGCTGAGAACGTGATCGACGATGGGGATACGGTGCTCGAGGTCGACCGGGTCCCACGGATCGGGTACCTGGGGCCGGCGCCTTTTCACCGATCACTGGTAGTGGGTGATGTGGGTGCGGACGTGGCGCTTCTGGCTGAGGTGTTGGTCCGGTGGGGGCTCATGAGCCTGCATGAAGGCGCGACCTACGACCAGGCGGTCCGGAGCGGGGTGGCCGCGTTGGCCGCCAGGGTAGGGGTGAGCTCGGATGGTCGAGTTTTTGACCGCTCGTGGCTGGTGTGGATCGGCCCTGATCCCTTTCCGGTGTCGACATTGCCGGCACTGGTCGGCGATCGTGTGACTGATGGGTTTGTAGTGGCGACCGGGCTCGCTCCCGTCAAGTCGGTGACGGTGGTCGAGGCGAGTGGGAGTCCATTGATGGCTCCTGGTGAGTGGGTATTCGAAGCAGACGGAGTATCGACGGTGTTGTCGGACGGTGTAGTCGCGGAAGACGATCTGGCCCAATTCGGGTCGGCGCCTGTCGACGGTTTGGCAGGGACAGTGCACCGTTCGACCGCCCGTGAAGTGTCGATGATTGCGGCTACAGCGGTACAAGTTGGGACCGAAGGAGAGGCCTGTGTTTGGGTCGATGAAGGCGGGGCGTTTAGGCCCGTCGAGGTTGAAGTGTCGGGTGGCCGAGCCTCGTTGTCAGAGGTGACCGGCCTCGTTGACGGGGCGGTGGTGCTGGTCAACCCTGCAGCGGTCTTGGACGACCCGGCATGTCCCTGACCGCTCACAGTGTCCGCCACCGGTACTCGCCGGCTGGACCACCGGTGTTGGACGGTGTCGATTTCGAGGTTGAGACCGGTTCCTCGGTGGCCTTGACGGGGCCGTCAGGTTCGGGCAAGTCGACGTTCCTGGCCATTCTTGGAGGGTTGACCCAGCCGACCCATGGGGAAGTAATGGTCGACGGTCAGCCAGTGGTGCGCCTCTCCTCCACGTTCGGGTGGGTGTTTCAGGCAAACAACGCGCTGGGTCGTCGCACGGCCCTCGACAATGTGACGTTGCCATTGCTGGCCAGGGGTGCCGAACGGCGGTCGGTGGAACCCGAGGCGTGCCATTTGCTGGAACTGGTCGGTCTCGGGACTCGCATCGAGGCAGTGGCGCGCTCATTGTCGGGTGGCGAGCTGCAGCGAGTGTGTATTGCCCGGGCGATGGCGACCCAACCCAGCGTGGTCTTGGCCGACGAACCAACCGGGCAGCTCGACGCCACCACCTCTGGCCTGGTGCTCGACGCCCTATGGGCGGCGCTCCCCGGGTCGACCACCCTGGTGGTCGCCACCCACGACCAGACGGTCGCGTCCCGCTGTGACCGGGTGGTCCAGATCAGCGACGGGAAGTTGGTCGAGTGAGTTGGCGTCTTCGAATGCTGGCGTCCGAGGCGTGGCGAAACCTGGTGGGCGCCCCAACTCGAACGGTACTGATCATGAGTCTGGTGGCGGTGCTGACCGGAACGATCACGTGGGTGGAACTAACCGCCACCAGCAGCCTGATCGACTTCCAACGTAGTTACGACCTGAGGGGAGGCTACCTGACCCTGGCCTACTCGCAGGGCCGGATCGACGCTGCCCGGTGTGAACGCCTGACACGCAACACGGCAATCGAGGCGGCCGGAGGATTCAGGTCCGCCGGGACGATCACGCCGTCCCCGCTCCCGGCCTCTCTGTACTCGCTTACCGAGATCACCCCCGGGCTAATAGCCGTCGACGTTCCGGAATCCGTTGTTCCGACATTTCCCACGGGCGGCTATCTGGTAGGTGGATCCGGTGCTAAGAGTCTCGGCCTGTCGAACCAGTCTTACATCTCTTTTGCTCAACTCCCTCCTGGGCCGGTGGCCGTAGTCGACCTCACCAACCGGGCTGAAGAACGTGAAGGGTCCTTCATGAGCCTCATCGCACCACAAGGAATGGTCGACGGATGCATGGTCGAACTCACACGTAGCGCCTATCCGGCCGGTCTCGACCTCCTGTCAGCGACCTTCGCCGACGCCGGGCCCGACGCCTCGATCAACGTCTACCGCCGACCCGACGAGTTCACATTTGACCCGGTAGCCGCCTTGGCCGATCGACCGCAGGCTCGGGCGTGGATCGCAATGGCCGGACTGCTCGCCTTGATCAACTGGCTGATCCTCTGGTTCAGGCGCAGCGACCTCGCTCTCTACACCACCCTCGGAAGTAGCCGCACTGACCTCGCCTTCATGATGGCAGCCGAGACCATCCTTACCGCCCCCCTCGCATGGATCGTCGGGGCCCTCTGGAGCACCGCCATATTCCAGGCGTCACACCCAGAACCTCTCATCGGTGACCAACTCGCCATCGCTGCCCGCAATACTGGATCAGGCCTCCTTCTCACCCTCGCACTAATCCCGATCGGCACCCTCCTCTACCGCAGAACCGATCTCGCGACACAACTCAAAGACCGATGACGATTCCTGGGAGCCTGAGACCTTCGGGTGGTCGACCACGGATCCACGATTCGTAATGGACTGTTGAAAGCGGTCTTTGCGTTCAATCCACGAGGGCGAACGCTCGCACCGGGAAGCTGGCCATGCCCTGAATCAAAGGAGGCACCGCGTAGAACCGAAACGCACGGTCGACCAGTTGATCGAGCCCGGTCAGATGCTCCACCACCGGGATCCCGGCCTCGAGCAACCCGGTATGCGCCGGTCGGCTCCCTCCCCTGGTGTCGTCGATGTTGACCGAGTCGATCCCCACCAGGGCGGCGCCCCCTGTGACCAGGGCCTCGACCAGCGAGATGGAAACGAACGGGTGAGCCGGGTCGCCGTATTGCTCGGTGCGCCAGTGCCGATCCCACCCAGTGGCGAAGAGGACGGCACGCCCGGTGACGTCCAGGCCCACCAGGACGTCGGCATCCAGCTCGGGCCCGGCGGTTCGGAGGCAGACTCCAGAAAGATCGGCCACCTTCTCCAGGGGCAGACCGGCCAGGTCGAAGCCTTGCTCGAAACGATGGAACGGGGTGTCGAGGTAGGTCCCGGTGTTGGCGATCATCTCGATCCGGCCGATGTTGAACTCGGTCCCGGGGTCATAGCGACCCCGCGAATCAGCCCGGGACAGATAGTCGGTGATCACCGGTCCCGGCATACCGGGATAAGTCGTCATCCCGGCCTCGATGGCGTGGGAAAGGTCGATGAGGCGGGGCATTGCTCGATGCTATCGCCGAGCCCAGTCTCGACGGCCCTAGACCCTGGTCTTCAACTCCTCGGCGATCCCGGTCGCCCAGTGTGCGATCTCATCCCAATCACGGAAGTCCCCGTCCGGGGCTCTGAAAGCGGTGACGATCGCCCGCTCACCGAAGCTCAAGACCTTGCGGTCCAGCTTTCCCGCAAAGACGACGTGACCCAGGGCTCCGGTGGCTTCCATGATCGGGGCGGCATCGACCGGCTCCTCTTCCGGCTTGGGTGGGTCCCCGATCGGGCCACTCGAGAACAGCCAAATCGGGCGGTCGGCGAATTGGGGACGGCAACGCTCGACGAAGTCCTTGGCGTCAGCCGTCCAGCGACCCGCGTAGACCGCGCTTCCCAGGACCACGGCGTCATAGCTCTCGATCGAGTTGACCTCCTCGGGAGCCGCGATCCTGGATTCGACTCCGTGGCCAATCAGCACGTCGGCAATGACCTGTCCGATTTCGGCGGTGGCGCCGTGTTTCGACCCGACAGTTATCAGAACTCTCATCGGGCCAACTCAACTGGATC
>DATDPT010000119.1:0-8337 GCA_035292605.1 Acidimicrobiia bacterium | reverse complement strand
TGCTGGTGATGTTCATCTGCAACCACTGCCCCTATGTCAAGCATGTCCGGGACGAATTGGCGCGCTTCGGGCGTGATCACCTCGACAGCGGATTGGCGATCATCGCCATCTCGTCCAACGACCCCGATCTGTACCCCGACGACTCCCCCGAGGCAATGAAGGTCGAGGCCACGACCTACGGCTACACCTTTCCCTACCTCTTCGACGGCGAGCAGACAGCGGCGGCGGCCTACACCGCGATGTGCACCCCCGACTTCTTCCTCTTCGACCGTGACCGCCGGCTGGTCTACCGGGGGCAGTTCGACGGAGCACGCCCTGGCAACGACACACCCGTCACCGGTGACGACCTGCGAGCCGCGGCCCGGGCGGTCCTGGCCGGGGAGCCGGTCAGCGATATCCAGCGTCCATCGATGGGATGTTCCATCAAATGGAGGAGCGGCAACACTCCCGCCTATTTCGTCGGCTGACGCACTCCGTCCCCATCCAGCATCAGAAAGCAGACACCATGGCCAACCAGTACCCGAGCCCGCCCGACCTCGTCATCGACCTCGACAAGAACTACAGCGCAACTCTCGAGACGAATCACGGGGTGATCGAGATCGAGTTCGACGTCGTGCGCTCCCCGTTGGCCGTGAACAACTTCGTCTTCTTGAGCCGTGAGGGCTACTACGACGGGATCATCTTCCATCGGGTCATCGAGGACTTCATGATCCAGGGCGGCGATCCGACCGGAACCGGGACCGGTGGGCCCGGGTACAAGTTCCGAGACGAGTTCGAGGGCGAAGGCGCCTATTCCCGGGGGACGGTGGCGATGGCCAACGCCGGCCCTAACACCAACGGATCACAATTCTTCATCTGTCACCAGGACGTCGGCCTGCCTCATTCCTATACGATCTTCGGGAAGGTGACCTCAGGGCTCGACGTTGTCGACTCCATCGCAGGCACCGAGACCGACCGACGCGACCGGCCGACAGAGGAGGCGATTATCAACAGAGTTACCGTCACAGAAATCTGACAGCTCTGTTATCCTCCCGGCCCTGTTGCTGCCTCGGCGGCGACTCGTTCTGATCTCCCTGTTCTGAATGACTGGGCTGAGGACAAGGGTCGTAGCGGACAATGCGACGTAAAGCCCGCAAGGGCCAACTAGACAAGGACCAGTCAGCATGAACATCTACGTGGGAAACCTCCCGTTCAACGCAACGGCACAGGACCTGGAGACTCTTTTCGGCGAGTACGGAACCGTCGAATCAGCGGCGATCATCAACGACCGGGAGACCGGGCGCTCCCGCGGCTTCGGTTTCGTCGAGATGCCGAACGATGAGGGCTCCAAAGCGATCTCGGAGCTCGACGGCTACGACTACAACGGCCGCGCCCTGAAGGTCAACGAGGCTCGACCCCGCGAAGAGCGTCCCCGCCGGGGACGCTAGGTCGATCGATCCCGATGAACATGCCGGCCGGGCACCGGCCGGTGTGCCGGATCGTCTATGAAGAGTTGCTGATCCTCGAGGTGGAGCAGCTTCGGCCCGTAGGCCTCGGTTAAGTTCTCCAAGGTCAACACCTCATCCGGAGAGCCCCAGGCCACCACCCGGCGCGACAGCAACAGCACGTGGTTGGCCACATGCGCCTCGGCCAGGTCATGGGTGGTCATGATGATGGTGCAGCCCCTTTTGTTCTCGTCGTGGATCACCTCGTCGATCGCCCGGGCCGAGGTGAGATCCAGCCCGGTGATGGGCTCGTCGAGCAGCAGGATGTCGTGGTCCTGGGCCAGGCCTTGCGCCACGAACACCCGTTGGCGCTGACCACCGGAGAGGTCGCCGAGATGCCGGTCCTCGAGATCACCGATTCCCATCCGACGGATGGCTTCGTCGACGGCCGCCACGTCCCTGGAATCGAGACGCCGGTGACCGCCGGTGGTCGCATACCGGCCCATGGTGACCACCTCCCTGACGGTTATCGGCAGAGCTTCGTTGACCTTTGTTGTCTGCAGCACATAGGCGATCGATCGGGCGCCGTCACCGCTGGTCAGCACATCGATGGTTCCCGAGGCGGGCTCGATCAGGCCTGCGATGGCGTTCAAGAGGGTCGACTTTCCCGAGCCGTTGGGGCCGATCAGGGCGGTGATGCCCCCGACCGGGATCTCGAAGCGAGAACTGTCCAGGGCGATCTTGGCCCCGTAGGCGAGAACCAGGTCTCGGGCGGTGACTGCGGCTCTCACACACACCGGGCACAACGCCCATGGACCTCGAGCGTGTGCCCGCTGGCAGCGAAGGACACCTCATCGGTCACGGTCTCGACCAACTTCTCGAGGCGGGCCTCCATCTCCGCCGAGAGCTGGATGTCCTCGACAGTGCCACAGACCAGGCACACCAGATGGTGATGGTGGCCGGCAAGCCACTCGGCCAACTCGTATCTGGTGAGGCCCTTGAGACTGTTGTGTGGCTCGAGCACACCGGCCCCGTCGAGGACACTGAGGCTCCTGTAGAGCGACGAGAGCGGCACGTCCTGATCCATGTCCTCATGGAGCTCCGAGGCCGACCGCGGACCGTCGGCTCTGGCCAGCGCTCCCACCACTGCCCTGCGGGCCCGGGTGTATCGCACTCCCGCCTCTCCGAGACGGGCCTCAATCTCGCGATCGATGGTGTTGCCGGTCGTCATCTGAGTTCGAGCCTCATCCTAACCGGTGCTATCTTGATAATGATTCTCAGTTTCGTCAGTGGGGAGCACACATGACAGTGCCTCGGACGACCGCCATCACCTCGGTTCTGCTGGCTGCGCTCCTCACCGCGTGCACTGCCGCCACCACAGAGGACACCAAACCACCGGGGGAATCACTTCAGATAGTGGCGACCACGACCATCCTCGGTGATATCACCTCAAACATCGCCGGGGACCAGGTGATGCTCGAAGTCCTGCTGCCGGCCGGCGCCGATCCCCACGACTTCCAACCCTCCTCGCAACAAGTTGCCCTGATCAACGACGCCGACCTGGTGATCGCCAACGGGCTCGGCTTGGAGGAAGGTCTGAACGACGTGATCGAAAGCGCCAAGGCCGATGGCGCCAACGTGCTCGAGGTCGCGCCACTCGTGGACCCGCTCCCGTTCGCACAGGCCGGCCCCAACGAGCTCCGGGATGATCCCCATTTCTGGACGGATCCGCTTCGAGTGGCGACCGCGACCGAGGTAATCGCCGACGCCCTCACCAGGATCGACCCCTCGGTCAACTGGGTAAGCCGCGCCGCCGGGTATGGCGCCGAGTTGAGAACGCTCGATGCGGAGATCGAAGCTCTCTTCGGCTCGATCCCCGAGTCCAGCCGGAAACTGGTCACCAACCACGACGCTCTCGGCTATCTGGCCCATCGCTACGGGTTCGAGGTGGTCGGAGTGGTGATCCCGGGGGGGTCGACGCTCGCCCAACCGAGCTCGGCTGAGCTAGCGGCCCTGGTCGACGTCATCGAGGACGAAGACGTTCCCGTCATCTTCGCCGAGACCATCGAACCGTCCGTACTCGCCGATGCCGTCGCCGCCGAGCTCGGTGATGCCGTGGCGGTGGTCGAGCTCTACACCGACTCCCTCGGGCCGGCAGGCTCGGGTGCGGAGACCCTCATCAAGATGCTTCGCCTCGATGCAGAGCGAATCGCGGCGGGCTTGACGTGAAATTGGGAGTCACAGGGCCGTATATGACCCCTCACCATCCCAATTACGAGAGGGGCCGACGCTACCTTGACCTCACCCATGGATTGGCTGACTGAGCCTTTTGCTCTCGCCTTCCAGCAGAGAGCCCTGGTCGGAGGTGCGCTTGCCGCTTTGGCCCTCGCCGTGGTGGGCACCTGGGTCGTGATCCGGGGGATGACCTTTCTGGGCGACGCCCTGGTCCACGGCGTCATCCCGGGCATCGCCCTGGCGATCCTGCTCGATTTCAACGTGCTCCTCGGAGCGGCTCTTGCGGCCACCGTCATGATTGCCGGAATCAACCTCGTCCACCGACAGACCACCTTCTCCGAAGACACCGGAATCGGCTTGTTGTTCGTCGGGATGCTGGGGCTCGGGGTGATCCTGATCTCGCGCAGCGATGCCTACACCGGCAGTCTCACCGGAATCCTCTTCGGGGACGCGTTGGGAGTCACCACCGAGGACCTGGTCTTGCTCGGGGTGGTTGCCGCTGTGGTCCTTGTCGTCTCCTCGCTCCTCTACCGCCACTTCTTGGTGCTGTCGTTCAACGAGCACAAAGCGAAAATGCTCGGTCTCAATCCGCGCCTGGCCCATCTTGCCCTCCTCGGGCTGACGACGGTCTCGATCGTCGGATCATTCCAGACCGTGGGCACGCTCCTGGTGTTCGGCCTCCTGGTGGGGCCCCCTGCCACGGCGGCGCTCTTGGTGAAGAGGGTGCCGGTGATGATGACGGCCGCGGCGGTGATCGGAGTCCTCTCGGTGGCCGTGGGGCTGATGATCAGCTACTACGCAGACACCTCAGGCTCGGCCACCATCTCCGTGGTTCCGATCGTGCTCTTCTTCGTGGTGCTCACCATCCGGTCGCTGCGCCGGGGAGCGCCCGCCGTCGCTCGATAACCGCCCGGCTAGCTGCGGAGACGGGGATTCTGGGTGTAGGTGCCCATGACCGAGGCCTCGGCCAGGGCATGGCCCTCGATCGCATCCCTCACTTGTTGGCCCGTGAACTCACCCACCACCGGCACCTCCTCGATGTCGAGGGCGTAGAGGGTGAATGTGTAGTGGTGGAGGATGGAGTCGTTCCAGGGTGGGGCCGGGCCGTCGTAGCCGAAGAACCTCCCGGCCATGTCAGGGTCACCGGCGAACCAACCGGTGAAGTCGTTGAGACCCTGACGGCAGCCCCGTGGGCCCAGGGCAACGTTCTTGCCGTGGGGCATCACCCCCTGGCAGAACTCCCCCTCGGCGATCGAACGGAGCTCTGGCGGCAACTCCACAGTGACCCAATGGAAGAACTCGACCCGGGGTAGGTCGGCGGGCACCTCCCGGCCCTCCTGATTGACGTCGTCGGCCCGCGACGGGACATCGGAGTCGTGACAGATGATGGCAAACGATCTCGTCCCTCCCGGAACCTCATCCCAACTCAACTCCGGGTTGACGTTCTCGGAGAAAGTGACATGGGCATCGGGATGAGGGATCGTCAGTGCATACCGGTCGGGGATCGGACCGCCGTTGCGAAAACTGGCCGTCGTCAGCTTCATGGCACCTCCACTCGGACCTTACTCAACCCATCAGCCGGAGCACCTCGCCCATCTCCTCGACGCTGCTCGAGTCGATCGGATCCAATACCAACTGCACATGACCGATTCCGGCCTCGGAGTACTCATGCAGTATTCGGGCCAGCTCCTCACGGGACCCGGTGCGAGGCGTATCCGATTCAATGACGCCACGACCCGTGATTCGCCCCGTTCCCCCGGGAAGCTGGATATAGACGGAGGCCGTCTTCCCGACCTCGCCCGGGCCCCTCCCTGCCTCGGCACATGCGTAGTCGATCTGGTGCAGAAGAGGGCGCAGGCCGGCCACGTCGTTGCCGAACGAAGAGTGCCAGGTGTTCCACATAGCCACGTGGGGAAGAGTGATTCCCAGCATCCGGGCCCCGTTGGAACCGATGAGCAGCGGGAGACCGGGTCTCGCCCGGGGTGCCAGCTCACCGCCCCTGACCGTGTAGTAGATGCCTTCGAAATCGATGTAACCATCGGTGAGCAGGGTCCGGATGATGGTGAAGGCCTCCTCGAACCGATCAACCCTGTGATCGAAAGGAAAACCGAACCCGTCGTACTCGACGCGGTTCCACCCCGCGCCCAGACCGAGTATCAGCCGCCCACCCGAGATCTCGTCCACCGTGGCGGCCTTTTTCGCCAACATCGCCGGCGCATGAAAGGAGGTCGAGGCCACCAGAGGCCCGAGGCTGACCTTCTCGGTCGCCTCCCCCAGCGCCGCCAGCAGCGACCACGTCTCCCATGGCCCGCGCACCCCATGCACCTCGTCGCGGTACAGGAGGTGGTCACCGAGCCAGATCGAATCGAATCCGACCGCCTCCGCGGTCCGAGCCACCTGTCGTATCTCGGCCCAGCCGATTTCCCTTTCCACCTCCGGGAGTTGCACCCCCACCTTGAGCTTCTCTGACATGGGCGGCATCGTACGGCGCTCCACGCCGCCCGTTCGCCGCCCGCTAGGCCGCCCGAGGTGGCTAAACCTGGTGAGGTGGTGAGCTAGCCCATGCCAACGTCCAAGCTCAACACCCGGCAACGGGCGCTCGACCTGAGCCGAATGCGCGCCGAGGTCTTCGACATAGTCGTCATCGGTGGCGGGGTGACCGGATGCGGGATCGCGGTTGATGCCGCCACCCGCGGCCTTTCGGTGGCTCTCGTCGAGCAGAGGGATTATGCCTCCGGCACATCGAGTCGCTCCAGCAAGTTGTTTCACGGTGGGCTCCGCTATCTGGAGCATCGCAATCTCACTTTGGTCAGGGAGGCGCTGGCCGAGCGAAACCTGATGGTCAATCGGCTCTGTCCCCACCTGTGCACCCCGGTCTCCTTTCTCTACCCGCTGCACCATCCGGTGTGGGAAAGGCTCTACGTCGGCGCCGGCGTCCTGCTCTACGACACTCTCGCCTCGAGGACGGACAACCCACTTCCCCGCCACCGACAACTCAGCCGCCGGGGCGCCTTGGAAATGGCCCCCGCCCTCGCCAACGGCTCTCTGAAGGGTGGGGTGCTCTACTGGGATGTCCTGGTGGACGACGCCAGGCACACCATGACCCTGGCCCGAACCGCAAAGGCACATGGGGCGGTGATGGCCCAGAGCACGAGGGCCAATGGCCTTCTGCTAGAGAATGGGGCAGTGGTCGGCGTTCGGGCTCGAGACCTGGAAGCCGGTGCTGACTTCGATATCCGGGCTCGGCGGGTGATTGCGGCCGGAGGGGTCTGGAGCGACGACATCCAGGCCATGGCCGGGGATCACGGCCAGGATGTGCGCGCCTCCAAGGGAATCCACCTGGTGGTTCCCCGGGACCGAATCGACTCCCGTACCGGATTGATCCTGCGCACAGAGCGCAGCGTTCTTTTCGTCATCCCCTGGGGGAAACACTGGCTGATCGGGACCACCGACACTCCGTGGTCGCTACGCCGGGCGCACCCCGCTGCGTGTCGCAGCGACATCGAGTACCTCCTGAGATGGGTGAATTCGGCATTGGCCTCGCCGATCGGCCCCGATGACGTGGTGGGGGTCTACGCCGGGCTCCGTCCTCTCCTGGCGGGAGAGTCCGACGAGACCAGCAAGCTGAGCCGGGAGCATGCGGTGATCGAATCAGGCACCGGTTTGATCACCGTCGCCGGCGGCAAATACACCACCTATCGGGTGATGGCCCGGGACGCGGTCGACGCCGCCACCAGGGGCGGCCAACCCGAAGGCTCACGGACCGATACCGTGCCACTGCTGGGAGCGGCCGGCTACCAGGAGCTATGGGAGCGGCGCGCCGGGCTCGGGGTGGACCCCGCTGTCGCCGAGCATCTGCTGGGGCGTCACGGCTCGACCACGTTCGACCTGCTGGCGGCCATCGAAGCCGACCCGGGTCTGGGACAGCCCTTGATCGAAGGTGCTCCCTACCTTCGGGCGGAGATCGTGCATGCGGTGACGGACGAGGGAGCGTTGCACCTGGACGACGTGCTCACCCGTCGCACCAGGATCTCCATCGAGTCCCGCGACCGGGGCACGCTCGCTGCGCCGCTGGCTGCCGAGATCATGGCCCGCCCCCTGGGATGGGACCGGGCCACCCTCACGAGGGAGATCGAGCATTATCTGGCGCGGGTCGAGGCCGAGCTCGACTCACAACGACAACCCGATGACCGCACCGCCGACGCCGCCCGCATGGGAGCTCCCGATGTAAGAACCGGGAGGGCGGAATAGCGGTCATACGGTGAGTCTGAGCACCATCACCGTGATCGTCGCCAGAACCAGCAAGGTGTCGACGACCCCGAACGTGGTCAGCCGCCCGGTGGCAGCTTTCGCCCCTGTGTCGTCCCCGGCATCGATGGCATCCGCGGCTCGTGTCGAGACGGGGCCGAAGACGACCGCTCCGAGCAGCGCCCCGGCCACAACCGTGAAGAACCCGATGGTCACGAACAGGCTGCCGAAGTCATAGACGTCGCTCTGAAGCACCAAGAACACCCCGGTCAGCAGAATGAGGATGGCCGCCGGCATGTAGAGAACGGTCGAGAGACGCCCCGCGATCCGGTACCACCCCGAAGCGGTGGTACCGGCCTGCTTGAACGCCATCGAGGGCACCACCGCCTGCACGATGTTGGCTCCGAACCAGGTGCCGGCTCCGGCAATG
>DATDPT010000118.1:0-9151 GCA_035292605.1 Acidimicrobiia bacterium | reverse complement strand
GATCTCTGGCAGCAGGGCCTTCGCCAGCTCGAGATGCTCGGTATAGGTGTCCACGTCATCGACCTCGGCGGCGGCCCGGGCGATCGCCTCATGGGCAAAACCCCTCACGAAGGCATCGAGGTCGTTCTCCTCGCAGACGGCCAGTGACCGCTCGCCGAATCTCTGGGCCAGCTCGGCATAACCGAGCACCACGGCCACCCGGGAGACCTGCCAATCGGCGATGGCCCGACTCCTGGGGTCTCCCACGTGATACCAGTGAAATCGTTGGGCGAAAGTCGAGGCGAGCATGTCCTCGTCCTCGTCGGGGGTCCGCGTGTCGAGGTCGAGCAGCTCCCAGGTGTGGTTGAAGGCTCGCGGGGCGAAGGTGCGATGCCAGGCCGCCGACTGCTCAGGCGTGGGATCCTTCACCGGATCGGTCATCCTTTTCCCTCCACTCGGGATCGGTCCCGCTTACCTTAGGTAGCCCATGAGCGACCACACCACTGTGAATGTCGGTGGGGAGGACGTTCGAGTCTCCAGCCCGGACCGGGTGATCTTCCCCCGGCAGGGCTGGACCAAGCTCGACGTGATCGAGCACTTCGTTGTGGTCGCCGAAGGCGCCCTGCGCGGGATCAGGGGCCGGCCAACCATGCTCAAGCGCTATATGGGCACGGTCGACGAAGCCCCGATCTATCACAAGAGGGCTTCGGACAATTCACCCTTCGAGTCGGTGCAAATACGGTTCCCGTCGCAGCGGCCGGGTCGGATGAATGTGCCCCGGGTCGAGGCTGATGTGGTTCGGCTCGCCCAGTTGGGTTGTCTCGATTTTCACCCCTGGCCGGTGCGGGCCGAGGACACGGATCATCCGGACGAGCTGCGTTTCGACTTCGACCCCGGTCCCGGAGTCACCTTCGACCAGGTCCGTCATGCGGCGACCGCGGCTCACGATCTTCTCCAGGAGGTGGGCCTCATCGGTTGGCCCAAGACCTCGGGGAGTCGTGGGATACACGTCTACGTGCGGATCGAGCCGCTCTGGGATTTCTTCCAGACCAGGAGAGCCGTGCTCGCCTTCGCCCGGGAGTTGGAGCGGCGAATGCCGGGCGAGGTGACCACCAAGTGGTGGAAGGAGGAACGGCAGGGCGTCTTCGTCGACTACAACCAGAACGCAAGGGACAAGTCGGTGTCATCCGCCTATGGGGTGAGACCGACCGGGTTCATCTCGGCGCCGATCACCTGGGACGAGTTGGCCGACGTCGCCATCGAGGACTTCCCGCTTGACAGCTTCCGGGATCGGTACGCCAAGGTCGGCGACCTCACCGACGGCATCGACGAGGCGGCGGGGCGGATCGACACCCTGTTGGAGTGGATGGCCACGGACGAGGAGAACGGGATTGGCGACGCCCCCTGGCCGCCCCATTATCCGAAGATGCCTGGTGAGCCGCCGCGGGTCCAGCCTTCGAGACAACGCCGCCCCGACGACGAGTATTGACCCTCGTTTCGTAATTGGGAGGCACAGGGGTCACATGCGGACCTGTGCAACCCAATTACGGGAGGCCTAAAGGGCGTCGCGCCGACGCAGGGCCCAGGTGAGGACGCCAAGCCCGATCAACACCACCGCCACCAGCTTGGCCACGCCTCCGCCCATCCCCGGGGTGACCGGGCCCAGGGTGTCGCTCGCCACCTGGCCGAAATCGTCCTCGAGACCGGCGTAGATCGAGAGCGAGATGCGCCAGATCGAGAATTGGGCGAGCCCGGTCACGACATTGGCCAAGATCGTCTCCCAGACGAGGATGTAGCCGAGTCCGATCAGCAGGGAACGAGGCGCCAGATAGCCCAGAGGGACGAACACCGCGGCATACCCGATGGCCGCCGCCACAAACAGCGAAAGAGCGGGAAGGGTTGGCCCAAGGCCGTTTCCGACGGCGATCGAAGCCAGCACGGTGGCCAACCAACCGCCGATGCCGATCACGATCGCCGCCGCCGATCCGGCGATCAGCGACTGAGCTGCGAACCAGGGTCGTGAGATCGGGCGCATGTAGATGTAGGGGAGAGTGCCGCCGTCCTTTTCCTCCCGGAGCGTGGCGGCGGTGAGAATGAGGGCGGCGACTACGAAGGTGTAGCCCACCGAAGTGATGATGTCGGTATAGAGCTCGGTCAGGCCACCCGACTCGCCATCAAAGCCGACCAGCCAATAGACGAGACCCGAAACCGAGGAAAGGGCGACCAGGGCGATGACCCGGCCCCGACGCATCATCCGCCGGTAGAGATGGATCGCAAGGATCATCAACGACCCTCGACCAGGTAGCGGAAAACCGACTCGAGTGACTCGTCCACCGGCTCCACCCTTGCGAGCCGGATTCCGTTCTCCACAGCGATGACCGGGAGCCGTCGCGCCAAGTCTCCGGCATCAGAGGTCTCGACGTGGACGGTCCCGCCGTCGATGGCCACGCCAACCACTCCTGGGGTCACGATCAGAGAAGACGCCAATCGTCGGGGATCGCTGGCTTCGACGTACACCCTTCTCGGCTTGTCGGTCATGGCGGCTCGAATCGTGCCCACGTCGCCGACGGCGGCGAGCCGCCCATCGACCATGGCCACCACCCGATCGGTCATCCGCTCCACTTCGGAGAGGACATGTGAGGAGACGATGACAGTTTTCCCCTCGTTCCCCAGCTGTCTGAACAGGCCGATGAGGTGGGCTCGTTGCACCGGATCGGTTCCGTTCAGCGGCTCGTCGAGGAGCAGGACCTCGGGGTCAGAAACAAGTGCCTGGGCCACCTTGGCTCTCTGCTTCATTCCCTTGGAGAACCCGCCGAGGGCGCGGTCAGCGGCGTCGGAGAGCCCCACCGTCTCAATTGTCGCACCCACCCGGTCCCTCGGGTTGTCGACACCGGCCAAGCGCGCCGCCAGCTCGACGAATTGGCGCCCGGTGAGTCGGTCGTAGACGGTCTCGTCCTCGGGGACCAGCGCGATCTTCTTGTAGATGGCGGGATCCGCCCGGGGGTCGACTCCCAGGATCCGGATGTTGCCCTGGGACGGACGTTGCAGGCCGGTGATCACCCGGAGCAGGGTGGTTTTGCCCGCTCCGTTAGGCCCGAGGAGACCGGTGACGCCAGGTTTGAAGCCGATGGTCACCTCGCTGACGGCAACCTTCAGCCCGAACCACTTGGACATCTCGGTGACGACGATGGTGTCAGTCATGCGAGCTTTCGGTAACGCCAACGGATGAACCACGCACCGATGATCACGAGCACGACGATCACCACTACCGAGACCCATACCTCGAAGCCGGCGATCTCGGCCGGATATGAAACGGTGTCCTCGAAGAGGTAGTCGCGGATGATCCTGGGGTGTTGGTCGAGGGCAAGCAGCGAGGCGTATCGGGCACCGGGGAACGTGGCCTCGGCCACCCTGCCGGCGACTCCGCCGCCGGCCACGAGGATTCCGAGGAACGAGGCAGCGGCGATCCCGGTCCGATCGATCACCGAGGACAGGATGAAGGTGACCGAGCCATGGAGTGCGATGAACGCCAGAGTGGTCACCGGCACTTTCCACAGGATGTCGAGGTTGTCGCCCAGGTAGGGGAGGAACCCGTCATCCGATATCAACGACAGCCCGAGATGGAGCAGTAGCTGGGGGACGATGTAGATGGCGCCGACCACCGTCGCGAAGGCCCCCATCTTCGATGTGAGATAACCGTCGACTGTGAGCGGGCGTGAGAAGTACACGGAAAGGACGCCCTTGGTCCGGTCCGGTATCAGGAGCTGGGGGCCGGCCAGGGCGATGAACAGGAGGGAGATGGCCGAGTAGAAATCGAACAGGCCTCCGTAGGTGGGGGCCCCCTCCGCCAGGCTCTCCTCGATGTTGCCGATGGCCCAATGAATGCCGATGAAGATCGCCGCGGCGATCACCGCGACTCCGATCAGGCTCCACGGGAAGATCTTTTCCCGGGCTTTGCGCCCCAGGCCGAGCACTCGGCGCACGCCATCCTTGAAGACCGCCCGGCGGGCTCCGGCCGGGCCGAGCCGGGGCCCGTCGTAAGTCCGATAGCCACGGTCGTAGATGACCTGGTCGGTCATGGCATCACCTCACGTGCCATGAACAGGTCCTCGAGCGACGCCGAGCCCCGGATCATCCTGACCAGTCCAGCATTGGCCGCGGCAGCCGCGGCGACGATCGCCTCCTCGAGGGCGTCGTCGCCCGGGCCCACCACCAGATGTTGCCCCTCGACAGTGGCCTCGAACCCTCGGCCACGGAGCGCATAGGCGACCTGGTCGGCGTGATCGAGTACCTCAACTATCACCGTTCCCAGCTTTTCGAAGCCTTCGAGGGGCCCGGAGCGAAGCAGGTCCCCGGCGTCGAGCATGACCACCCAATCACAGGTCTGCTCGATGTCGGTCAGCACATGCGAGGAGAGAATGACGTTGACCTTGAAGTCGGCAAGCCGGCGGATCAGTTCCAGCATCTGGGTGCGACCCTCAGGGTCGAGGCCTGACGCGGGCTCGTCGAGGAGCAGCAGGTCGGGATCATGGACGATGGCCTGGGCCAGCTTGACCCTCTGCTGCATGCCGGTCGAGAAGTCGCCTAGAAAACGGAAGCGCTCCTCTTCCAATCCCACCAGGAAGAGGGTTTCCGACGCCCTCCTTCTCGCTTCGCGGGGCGGGATCCCAGCCAGCTGAGCCGTGTAGGAGACGAAATCTGCCGCCGTTTGATCCTTCGGGAGGCAGTCCCCCTCGGGCATGTAGCCAATCTTGGTTCGCACCGCCAGCGGCTCGCGTTGGGGGTCGTGTCCGAGGACTTGCATCGAGCCCGCAGTGGGGTGAAGCAGCCCGAGCATGAGCCGTAGGAGAGTCGTCTTCCCCGCCCCGTTGGCTCCGACCAGCCCGGTCACCCCTTCGGGGACTTGAAGGGTCAGGTTCCTGAGGGCGACCACCTCCCCGTAGTCGTGGGTCAGGTCCGAGACTTCGAGAACCGTCACGCCACCACTTCCTCGAATCCGGGCCCTTGGGGGCGTTCGAGCTGGTCCATGGTGCAGCTCATTGGGTCCTTCTCCGGGCGCCATCGGTGAAACCTGGTGGCGTGCCTGAACCGATATCCCTCCAGCTGGTCATAGCTCACCTCGACGACGACGCCTGGCTGAACCGGGGTCCAGGCCGCGTCCTTCTCCGAGGACCACCTGCTGGGCGCCCCGGGGACGCGGGCCTCCGCGTCGAAGCTGTCCTCCGCCACCAGCTCCAGAAAGCGCTTGTAGATCTCAACACGTTGCCCATCGGGAAAACCGGAGCAATGCCCGATGAAATGAAGCTGACCCTGATCATCGTAAACCCCGAGGAGGAGTGAGCCGATCTTGCCCCCATCCTTGTGCTCTCGAAACCCACCGACCACACAATCCACCGTTCGCCGGTGTTTGATCTTGATCATGGCCCGCTTTCCGTGTTGATACGCCAGGTCGGGGAGCTTGGCGATTATCCCATCACACCCCGCCGACTCGAACTCGTCGAACCATCTGCTGGCGGTCGCTTTGGAGTCGGTTTGTGGAGTCAGATGCCAGGGGAACTCGAGACCCGAGGTGAGGGCCTCGAGACGCTTGCGGCGCTCCACAAAAGGCGCATCCCGGAGGTCCTCTCCCCCATCGGCGAGGAGATCAAAGGCCACCAACTCGGCCGGGGTGGACTCTGAGAGCATCTTGATCCTGGATTCGGCGGGGTGGATGCGTTGTTGGAGGGTCGCGAAGTCGGTGACCCCGTCGACCACCACGATCACTTCGCCGTCGACCACGGTGCCTTCGGGAAGCCGATCCAGGGCGGGTCTCAGCTCCGGAAAGTAGCGAAGGAGCGGTTTCTGGCTTCGGGAATCGAGCCGGGTCTCGGGTTGGGACCAAGAAATCGACCTGAAACCGTCCCATTTTGGCTCGTAGAGGAAGTCTCCCTTGGGCCAGCTCTCGGAGATCTTGGCCTCCATCGTCTCGATGGGAGGGGGGAAGGGATGACTCACGGTCGGCGAGTGTATGCCATGGATACGCTGGTCCCATGATCGAGAGGCTGCCCACCCGGCTCAGGCGCCTGGTCGAGTTTCTGATCGAGGCGGGCAAGGAGTTCGGTGATGACCGGGCCGGCCGGATGGCTGCCGCGATTGCCTATCGCACGGTGTTTGCCCTGGCTCCGATGCTGATCATCGCCGTCTCGATCGCGGGGTTCTTCCTTGGCAGCTCGGCAGAGGCCGAGCGCCAGCTCCTGGAGGGGGTCGAGTCGATCGCCGGGCCCGATGTGGCCGATGCGATGGCCACATTCCTCGGTAGCGCGGTGAGCTCTGCCAACACCGCCGCCCTCATCGGCTTCGTGCTGTTGCTTTGGTCGGCCTCGAGTCTCTTCATCGAACTGCAGCACGACTTGAACGACATCTTCGACGTGGGTTACCAGCGGATCTCCGGGCTGATCGGTTTGCTCCGCAAACGGGGGATCGGGTTTCTTTGGGTGTTCGGCCTGGGGATCGTCATGATGGCCCTCTGGCTGGTGAACGCGGTCTGGGGGTTCTTGGACTCTGTCCTCCCGGCAGGGATGGAGAGCCTCGGTTCGCTCTTTGCCGTGTTGACGCCGCTGGTGTCCCTCGCCCTGCTCCCCTTCGTGTTCGCGCTGATCTTCCAGACTCTGACCGAGGAGACAGTCCCCTGGAAGGCGGTCTGGGTGGGTGGCCTCTTCACCGCGGTGGTCTTCATAGTCGCCGCCTACGGGATCGGTCTCTACTTCACTATTCTGGGCTCTCCCACGGCTCTAGGTTTTGCCGGGTCATTCGTGGTCATCCTGTTGTTGGCCAACATCCTGTCCTCCGTCTTCCTGTTCGGCGCCGAGGTGACCAAGATCTATGCGGGTCGTCTCGCCCTGGACCCGACCGGCGGCGGAGACAGCGATGATCGTCTCACTGTGTTTTGAGTCCGGATCTCAATAACCTCCCAATCAATGTCGATCGACATCGCCGGGTTTGTCACCGATCTCAAGGAGCACGCCACCGAGCACGGATTCCATGTGCACGACGAGCGGCATTTCGTCGAGACCTATTCGCTTCGTCAATCCTGGGAGGTGGACCTGCACCCGGAGGCCGGTTGCGGGGGGCCGATCGATCTCCATCTCGCCCTGGATGGAGACCCGCGGGTGATCCTGTCCTTGCGGGAGCGTCTCGAGGAGATGGATTCAGACTTCGAAGAGCCCGAAGATGTCTACCACCTCGACCTTTTCTTCAATTGGGCGGTGCCGCCGCTGCACAACCCTCCGGACCTGCTGGTGCTGGCCACCGATCTGGCCGGAATCGGCCGACTCTCACTTGCCGTCGAGGTGCAGGCCATCGACTCGTACGGGGCGGTCACCGACGCTCCAGAACGGCGGCTGACACTCACCGGGAAGTCATCGGTGAGCCTGGTCGATGTGCTCATGGGCCGGGAACAGCTATGTGACGTCCTCGATCGGTCTCATGACGTCAGCGTCTACCTGCTCGACAGGGTCGGGGGGTGGATGGAGCTCCCGACCTGATCAGGCGATGAGGCTGAACAGGGCCCAGAATCCGAGTGCCGCAGTCACCAGGCAGAGGGCATAGAACCCCACCATTGTCAGTGGCTTGGCGGCGGGCCCTTCGGGCACGCTGAATTCGCCGGCGCCCGACGAAATCCCGATCGAGCTCATCGTGTCTTTCAGGGAATCGGGGTCGATGATGAGATGCCCTACGAGACCTCGTGCGAAGCGGCCCGGATCGTCGGGCAGGAAGAAAACGGAATCGTCCTCGGCTTCGATGACCCAGCTCCCGTCGCCCTTCTCCACGAAGGTGCATTCGGCCGCGGGCCATTCACCGATCTCGATCGCACCCGATATCAGGGTGATCTTGTCGAGATCGATGCCCACTGTGACCGGTACCCGGTCGTCTTCGAACGCAACTGTTCCCGGAAAGGTCGTCATTCCTCAGCTTCCCCAGTGGTCGGCCGTCTATAAGTTAGGCCGATGCGGTCGGCCCGCAAACCTAGAACGGCCGCCCGATGGCCGCACAGATGAAGGCGGTGAAGCTACTCGCTTTGGCATACATGGTCGCCAGCTCGCGGTCGAACCCGGCTGAGGCGACCATTTGATCGGCCACCGAGGCACCGGCGACGAAGCTCTTCATCCGCAGATCGTCGGCGTAGGGGTGGTTGCCGTCGAATTCGCGGGGCACTCGCTTCAGCGTCTCGTCCTCGTCCTGTTCGATAGACCACACGTCGGCAAAGGACTTGCCCTTGGCGGCTTTCTTCCAACCGGGTGCGTCGTCGTGTATCGCCTGGCGTATCTGGCGGGCCACCGGAGTCTCGGGGTGCCACATGCCAACTCCGACGAAACAGGCGTCTGGCTCGAGGTGCACGTAGAAACCGGGTGCATGGATGTCCTTGCCGGCGGCGTGACGGAATTGGATCCCGACATTTGTCTTGTAGGGCGTCTTGTCGTTGGAGAACCGGGTGTCCCGATACGGGCGCATCAAGGAGCCCCCGACCGCCCTCGCGTCCGCGGTGAAATGAGGCGAGATCCGGGCCAGACGTGGGCCGAAGTCGTCGATGAAGTCGAGCGCCGGCTCCCGGATCACCTCGATGTAACGCTGTTTGTTGGCGTCCCACCAGGTCTTCTCGTTGTGCTGGCTGAGCTCGGTGAGAAACGTGAAGACGGCCGGCGAGAAATGCTGCTTTGCGATTGCGTACCCCCCTTGCCCCTCGCAACCTACAACACCGATCCGCCGCTTAGAAGGGGGTCGCCGTCGGCGGGGTGTCCTCCCGGGCCAGTTCGTCCCACGGGGTGCGTAGGCCTTCGCGGACAACCAGGACGAGTTTGCGGAAGTCCGTGCGCAGGACCCAAGCCGCAGCGAGGAGGAACACGATGCCCACCCAGATGCGAGCCTGCGCCGACGACTCTTCAGAGATGTGGCCGAGCTCGGTCAGGCCCGATTCCAGGAGCTGGGCGACAAAGAGGGAGAGCATCACCCAGGCCTCCTTGGTGCTGACCGAGCGGCTGGCAACGATGGCAACGGCAAACACCGACTGGGCCGCGGTGACCATTAACTCGACGCGCTGCTGACGGTCCAGGGGCAGCCCATGGGTGGTCCCTGAAAAGATGGAGAACACGATGGGGAGGGTGCCCACCAGCAACGTCCACTGGTTCACCTTCGA